>CAZDBE010000314.1:0-1026 GCA_964503675.1 uncultured Pirellulaceae bacterium
ATGTTCCTTTTACAATCGTCGCTGACTTATCTTATCAGCTTGTTGAAATGAATAGTGTGATGGGTTGGAAAACAAGGTTTGCACAAGATAATGATCATGTAGGTGATAATGAAACTACGACAGATGGTTATACCGTCCATGATATCTACTATCGATGGTCTTCTGATGCGGAAAATCTTCAAGAATTAACGCTCGATCTTGGTATAGAGAATCTCTTTGATGAGTCATATACCAGGAGATTTGAAACGTTATTAGAAGAAGGACGCAGTTTTACCGCAAATCTTGCATATCAATGGTAAATGTAATGTCACCACAAAACTTAAGTCGTTGGCCCGCATTGTTGATAATCTCATTGCTTGTCAACATGTGGGTGATCGCTTCAATTAAATTGGATACTGAATTTACACGTGAATATGATATTCCTAGTTTAAAGGTTAATTTAATGGCTATTGCATCACCTGCAGTATCGCCCGAGCCTAAACGTATAATAAAAACATCTCAGACACCTAATGCTAAGGTAGTTAATAAAAAAATTAAAACTCCAAATCTACTTAAGCAAGAGAATGCATTCGAGAAGATATCACTATCAGAAAAACAAAAAATTAAAGAAGATATTGATCAGAAGAAAAATATGGAAACGTTTGTAGAGGAAGTTATAGAGTTTTCTCCAGTACCTGATGTTGCTAAAAAAAATGAAAAACCAGTTGTATCACCAAAGCTTGCAAGCCTGAGCCAATCATTGGGTAAACAGAATTCTACTATCATTCATAAAGCAAAATATCGATCACAAACACCTCCACTATACCCGCGAAGATCATTTGAATTAGGGCAACAAGGAACGGTAATCTTGCTTGCCCAGATTAATAGTAATGGTAAGCCGAAGGTGCTTGAAGTTGAGGAATCTTCAGGCCATCAGTTGCTTGATAGCGCAGCACTTGCAGCGGTAAAAAAATGGGAATTTGAACCAATTAGAATCAAAGATCATGCAATTGTGAGTTGGGTGCGTGTACCAGTGCGTTTTGTAAT
>CAZDBE010000314.1:1036-6570 GCA_964503675.1 uncultured Pirellulaceae bacterium
TTCAATAAATGTTATTTAAAAAATAAGGAGTAAATTATGAGTCAAACAATGATTTCAGAGAGTCTTTCAAATGTAGATTCAATACGCGCTCAATATCATGAGCTAAAATCTAAAGGCCAAATGGTGCGTGCAAGAAATGCAGCAGATGAAATTGGTATTTCTGAGGGAGAATTGATTGCCGCACATGTGGGTGAGAATGTTACACGTTTGGTAGATGATCCTATTAGTATCTTGAAAAGCATGAATTCATTAGGAGAGGTAATGGCATTAACGCGCAATGAATATTGCGTGCATGAAAGGCATGGTGTGTATGAAAATGATAAGTTTTTCAAACATGGCAAGATGTCAATGGGGTTGTTTGCTAATCCAGATATTGACCTGCGATTATTTATGAATCATTGGAAATACAATTTTTCAGTTATCGAAGAAACCAAAGCGGGGGTCAGGCAGAGTTTCCAGTTTTTTGATAAAGAAGGTCAGGCTATACATAAAATTTATCTTACTAAAAAGTCAAATGAAGGGATATTTGATGATTTGGTTGCAGAACATCTTCATGAAAGGCAAGAGACTTATATTGATATTGAAGTATATGATAAAAAAATAAGCGATAAGTCAGATGATGAAATTGATTGGCCAGGATTTAGAAAAGCATGGGAGAACCTTAATGATACGCATGACTTTTTTCCTATGCTCAGTAAATTCAAAGTGGGTCGAGAGCAGGCGTTTAGAAAAATAGGCAATGATTTTGCCTATGAAGTGGATAATCAATCGACACGTGATGCATTAATACAAGCACGAGACAGCCATTGTGAAATTATGGTGTTTGTGGGTAACCGTGGTTGTATACAAATACATACTGGAATGGTTACTAAACTGGTTGAGCATGGGGACTGGTATAACGTTCTAGATCCTTTATTCAATTTGCATCTTAGAGAAGATGAAATTACGAGTAGCTGGGTGACAAAAAAACCTACAGAAGATGGCATTGTCACAGCACTTGAAATATTTGATAAAGATAGCGAAATTATTGCAACATTTTTCGGTAAACGTAAACCCGGTATTCCTGAATTAGACTTATGGCGAGAAATTGTTGCAAACTTGTCTAAAAAAGAAAGTTCGCATGCAGCTTGAACAGATGATTCCGAGTTGGTTTATGCAGTTAGGTGTCATGGCATGGCCATTGTTTATTTGCTCTCTTTTGGCAATGGCTATTATGCTAGAAAGATTATTATTTACTTATAAAATTACATTACGTAAAAATATCATCTATCAGCAGTTACATGACTCTTTAATTCAAAATAAACAACAACCTAAATCACTGCGCGATGAAATAGTAGAGAATAAGCTTCAAGAACTGCAACCTTCATATTTTATGGGTGTTAATTTTTTACGTATGATTGGAAGTATCAGTCCTATGTTGGGGTTAACGGGCACTATACTGGGAATTATCTCTGCCTTTAAAGTTATCGCAGTACAAACGGGCCCGGTTACACCTAACCTTATTGCTGATGGTTTATGGGAGGCTATGCTTACTACAGCCGTTGGTTTGCTGATTGCAGTACCTGCTTTGCTGATGGCCTATTTCTTTAAATATTTTGCTCAACGTCGACTTGATGATCTCTGTTATCGTCTTAATAAAGTGTCTACGGCTATTGAATTAGAAAAGTATGCGGATAGCAATGTGCAAGTAGTATCATCGCTTGAAAATATTGCTGCATGATCAATTTATCATCACAACAACAGCAAATGAATAATTGGCAAGAGGCCTTGCCTGACTTGACGTCAATGCTGGATATACTTTTCATTTTAATTGTATTTTTTATGTTAACGGTTGGTACGGTATATCAATCACTTGATTTAAAGTTACCTTCGAGTATTTCAGAAGAGCTACCTCATGAAGATTTAGAAAAAAAGATTATGCTAGAAATAGGCTCTAGTCATTATGCTTTAGAAGGAAAAGCTATAAAGGAGTTCAGTAATCTAAAAGAAGAGATATCAATGACTATCCAAAATAAACCAGAGCATGAATTGATTATTGCGAGTGATAAAAGTATACCGATTGAAAAACTGCTTAGGGTATTAACATATTTGCAATCACAAGGTATCCAGGCAGCAAATATTTTAATGAAAAATGAGGAACGATAATGAAAGTAATAATTATTTTAACTGCAATCTTGTTTTCTTTGCCTGTTCAGGCAGAAATACCTAAGCGTGTGATTACTGTTGGTGGCTCGCTAACAGAAATCGTCTATGCTTTGGATGCTCAATCATTGCTTGTAGGCAGTGACACAACTAGCTATTACCCCCAAGCTGCTGAATCCTTACCAAAGGTTGGCTATCAGCGAACACTTTCTGCAGAAGGCATTCTATCGTTGCAACCCGATTTGGTTATTGTGACAGAAGAAGCAGGTCCGCCTGCTGTATTGAAACAGTTACAAGCAACAGGTGTTGATCTGCTTTCATTAAAATCGAGCCGAACATTGAGTGATGTTAAAAATAATATTACTCAAATAGGAGAAGCTCTGAATGCAACTCCACAAGCACAAAATTTATTAAATAAAGTTAATCAGCAAGGCGAATCTTTGCAGAATATTCTTGAGAGTTCTAAAGATAAACTTCAAGTATTGTTTCTTTTACAACATGCGGGTGGGGCGCCAATGGTAGCGGGTAAAGATACTGCTGCGGATAGCATCATAAAGCTTTCAGGTGCAAACAATGTGGTAGATGATTTTGAAGGGTATAAACCTTTTACACCCGAAGCAGTTATTGCTATGCAACCAGACGTCATTCTGGTCACTGCACAAGGCTTGGAACAGGTGGGAGGCTTGAATGCTTTATTGAAAATACCAGGACTTGCACAAACTCCAGCGGGTCAACAGCAGCGAGTTTTAGTAATGGATTCATTATTGCTGCTTGGGTTTGGTCCTAGAACTGCACAAGCTGCACTAGAACTGCATCAAATGTATAACGACATATGACAGTTTTAGTTAAAAAATCCTGGCTTGCTAAACGATCTGTCAATCATAAGCTTCCTTTATTTTTAATACTCTGCATTTTGA
This sequence comes from uncultured Pirellulaceae bacterium, assembly GCA_964503675.1. Lineage (GTDB taxonomy): Bacteria > Planctomycetota > Planctomycetia > Pirellulales > Pirellulaceae > Mariniblastus. Next base: position 4,096 of record CAZDBE010000314.1, read on the forward strand.
TGCTAATAGTTATGTTGGTGGCAATGTCAATGGGTGCCGTGAGTATTCCTATCACTTCATTATTGCAAGGTAGTATTTCTGATCAACAATCTGCGGTATTGACGGCTATCCGTCTTCCTCGCGTGCTATTAGCTGCGATGGTGGGTGCTGCATTGGCAATTTCTGGAGCTGCCATGCAAGGTTTATTTCGTAATCCACTTGCTGATCCTGGTCTAATTGGTATTGCAAGTGGTGCTGCATTTGCTGTTGCAATTGTGATCGTTACAGCTGGGCCATTTGATGGAATTTGGAGTTTGTATGTTTTGAGTATTGCAGCCTTCATTGGCGGTTTACTCACTTGTTGGTTAATTTTTCACTTTGCTCAACTTACTGGAACTTTCTCGGTAACCTATATGCTCTTGGCGGGCATAGCGATTAGTGCATTAGCCAGTGCTGGCACAGGTTTTTTAATGTATCTAAGTAATGATCAACAATTACGTTCACTAACGTTTTGGACCATGGGAAGTTTAGGCGGTGCATTATGGCCAGCTGTAATAGTCGCGACAAGTGTTGTAGTTCCATGTTCATGGATATTAATACGTAATGCACGTGAATTAAATATCATGTTGCTGGGTGAAAGTGAGGCAAACTATCTAGGTGTAAATAGTGAGCAGCTTAAACGCAACATAATCATATGCACTGCATTGACTGTAGGTGCTGCGGTGGCGGTAAGTGGAATAATCGGGTTTTTAGGATTGGTTGTCCCGCATTTGGTGCGGCTATTAATTGGCCCAGACCATAGATTATTAATACCAGCTTCTGCAATATTTGGTGCGACCTTATTAGTCGTGGCGGATACATTTGCGCGTATGGTTGTAATTCCCTCAGAGATGCCAGTGGGTATCTTAACGAGCCTTATCGGTGGCCCTTTCTTTTTGTGGCTGTTATTAAAACAGTATGCAGGAAGGTTTGGGATATGATCGAAGCAAAAAATATCACTTACAAAATAAGTGATCGAACTATTCTCGATAATTTAAATATTACTCTTGAGCCAGAAAAGATTACCTCTATCCTTGGGCCAAATGGTGTAGGTAAATCAACATTGTTATCTTGTCTTTGTGGGTCGCAGCCATTGGATGGTGGTGAGATATTGTTAGATAATAAGTTAATAAGCGAATATTCATTGCAAGAGCTCGCAATGAAACGTGCTGTGTTATCACAGTCATCTATTATTAATTTTGCATTTACAGTAATGGAAATTGTACTAATGGGACGAAATCCGTACTCATATGAAAATAATAAGATCAGAGATACTGATATTGCTCAAGAAGCATTAAATAGTGTTGATGCTTATCACTTAAAAGATCGCATATATCCAACGTTATCAGGAGGTGAGCAACAACGTGTTCAATTAGCAAGGGTTTTTGCGCAGTTATGGGAGCAAAATAATGCATGCTTATTTCTTGATGAGCCCACTTCTGCGCTTGATTTGAAACATCAACATCAAGTATTAACTTTTGTTCGCAGATTGTCTCGGCAGTTAAAGTTCACGATATGCATTGTCATTCATGATTTAGGTCTAGCAAGATTTTATTCAGACAATGTGGTTCTTATAAAAAATTCTTCTGACTTGATCATGGATCATTCTAGTATTGCACTGACGCGAGAAAATATATCAAATGTATTTGATGTGCCAATTAATCTGGTTAGAGAAACGGTTATGATTAATGAGGTCGCTGCGTAAGAATACTTCTATTTATCGGCAAGTCTTAATGACTTCTAATTATATTAACTGATGGAAGCACATTACGATATTATATATTCACTGCATCATTATTTTTGCATTTTTAAATATTATTGCTTATATGCTGGCAAACACCTTATTTGCAATTTCAATAGTCTGCTGAATATCTTCTTCGGTATGCGCAGCAGAGATAAATCCTGCTTCATAGGATGAAGGAGCAAGATAAATACCATGATTTAACATGCCATGGAAAAATTTATTGAAATGATCTTGGTTGCAGGCAGTCACTTGGGCAAAAGAAGTGATCTTTTCTTCTTTACTGAAAAATAAACCAAACATGCCTGCTATATAATTTGCAGTTAGAGGCACGTTGTTCTTTTTTGCAGCTTCTAAAATCCCATCAACTAACAGTTTGGTTTTTCTGTGCAACTGATCATGAAAACCACGTTCAGATAATAATTTAAGTGTCGTTAGTCCCGCGGTCATCGCTATGGGATTGCCTGACAAGGTACCTGCTTGATATACCGGTCCGGTAGGGGCCAGAGATTCCATTATGGCTCGTTCTCCGCCAAGCGCACCAACCGGCATGCCGCCGCCAAGTATTTTTCCGAGTGTGGTGATATCTGGAACAACTTTATATAGCTGTTGTGCGCCACCTTTAGCCACGCGAAAGCCGGTCATTACCTCATCAAAGATTAAAATTGATTTATGTTCTGAGCATACTTTTCGTAAACATTGCAGAAAGCCTTCGA
>CAZDBE010000315.1:0-6555 GCA_964503675.1 uncultured Pirellulaceae bacterium
GTTCATGGTTCGGTGTTGAAAATAGCAGAGCACTAGTTCGCAAAACGTTTAATACCGTCTTTGAGGCGTTGAACATGAAAGTTGATCAGGAGGCCAACCGGTTTCCTTCCTAGTTTCAGGTACGAGAGGATTTGTGCTTCGTGGATGGGGGTGACTTTAGTAACAGCTTTCAATTCGACAACGACCGCATCGTTGACCAAAAGGTCTAGCCGATAACCAATGTCAAGCATGACTTCGTCGTATTCGACGGGCATTTCCTTTTGCCTTTCGATCGAAAACCCTCGTTTTTTCAACTCATGTGCCAGACAAGCTTCATACGCACTTTCTAATAGCCCGGGGCCAAGTGCTGTGTGAACTTTCATAGCTGCATCGACGATCTGCCCAGTGATGTTGTTGATGTCCATCGCTTTCCCAATCAAAAAAATACTGCATACTCGCCCCATCTTTTGGTGAGCCTTCGATAGCAATTTTAAACTAACGACAGAACCTCTGTGTAACTCTGTGCTCTCTGTGGTTATTCTTTTGGCACTCTTGTCGCCCTTTGACCTGCTACGCTCCATGGAAAATTTAACTCAACTGATCAAACACTTCGCTAGTAGCAAGTATCCGCAGTTGGTACGGTGGAGTGAATCTTTGGCGGAGACCTACCGGCAGAAGACGACCGGTTCGGAGCATGCGCAGCTTTGGCACAAATGGATGAAGCGGCTTGAGGAGTTTCCAAATCCTCAATGCGGTACGCTTGATGCCTCAGGGGACAGAATTGTGATCGCCAACCAAAATGGCGATCTTTCTGTCGAGACGGTCGACGAAATTCGGGACAGGTTGATAGAACATTGCCCGTGGCGGATTGGTCCATGGCATTTCTTCGGCGTGGACCTGAAGACTGAATGGGATTCATCAAAGAAATGGAATCGGTTCTCCGAATCGGTTTATTTTGATGACGCGAGCGTACTGGATGTGGGATGTAACAATGGTTACTTCGGTTGGAAAGCGATTGAAGCTGGGGCGGCATCGGTCGTCGGCTGCGATCCGTTTTTGCTGTACAACTTTCAGCATGAAGTCTTCCGCCGGTATTCGATGGAGAAACATCGGCACCACATTTTGCCAATTACCGACATGGAGATCCCAGAGGGCCTCGGCGCGTTTGACGTGGCGATGTCGTTGGGCGTACTGATCCATCGCCGCAGTCCGATCGACCATCTGATCCGCTTGCATGGGAGCCTGCGCAAACGTGGGCAGTTGGTCTTAGAAACGATGGCAACTGAATCCCAACAGGCCGATGTGATCGTTCCTGCGGGAAGATACATGAAAATGCGTGGCATTTGGTTTGTACCCTCGATCGGAATGCTGAAACGCTGGCTGGATCGCGCTGGCTTTGTTGATGTCGAGATTGTCGATGTGTCGGTCACCGATTCGACTGAGCAGGGGAAGACGGACTTTATGCCATTCGAGTCACTGTCAGATTTTCTTGATTCAGCAGCACCGGGCAAAACAGTGGAAGGTCACACAGCGCCCGTGCGCGTCGCGATCGTAGCGCAAAAGAGGCATTGAGGTATCTCAAAATTGAAAAACGAAGTAGGGTTTTCGCGATAGTAAATGTTGAGCTAACTGATGTGCGTTTTTGAATAGTGTTACTTTAAAGGTTGGCGTACTACTACACTATGATCACGGAAATCTTCAAAGGCTTTGATAGATTTTATGGTCAGAACGTTTTCGCGAGACCTTCAGGTCGCAGGCCACCTCGCGTTAACAAACTGGGAACTGGTATAAGGGCAAGAACTTTGTGGAGAGGCATGGAATTCAGATTTCTTGTCACAACGACGATTTGCGTCGTCGGTTGTACATCGCTGCATTCAGCAACACTTGGACAAGAGAGAAATGGCAGCGCATTGAATGCAAGGTTGACTCACAGTGGTAACCCGTTGGGACTAAACGCCAATATTGCGAACCAGCCAATTACTTCCAAAGAATATGGGATACCGTTTGTCGCGAGAGCCTCCGGCCGTGCGAAAAACATCCTCTGGTGGGCTAGGAATTCAGGCAACACGGATTCTGGATACTCTAAAGGGAGTGGCGGAGAAATTCGGATTACTATTCATGAGGATGATTCTGGCGTTCCATCAGAAATCTACTTAGGGAATCCATTTTTTGAAAAGTTTGAATTAGACGATGACAACAATACACACGAGCAATACCGTCAAACAGACTTGGCCTCCACTGGAGTTTTCGTTGAGGAAGGCCACAAGTATTGGATCGTTTTCAAAAATGTTCATCCCGATCGAGGACACAACTTTCTTAGCCTAAACGGCCCAATACTAGTAAATCATGCTGATCAGTATGGAAAATGGGAGACGGAGAGGATCGATCCCCATGGTGCTCGCGCGTTTCACATTGCTCGTCCTTGCGATAACTTCTATTTACACCAGCGGCAACGTCATGAGGGAGATGAACCCAATAAAGAACCTTGGGTGCCTTACCGAGAAAACAACATGCCGTCACATATAGCAGTTCCGTTTGTCATATTGAGGGTAGACGGTGAAGAGAGCGGTATAATCGATCATGGATTTCCGTTTACTTATGGACCGATTTGGACAGGCTACCCAGGGCCAGATTGGCTTGAAAGAATGCCAAAAGTTAGCGGGCTCAATCGAATCAGGCAGTTGGCAACATTCGAGGACTGCGATACGTTTCCAATCGAGAACCCACAATTGAAGTTTTTTGCAAGATCGTTTGATATGGACAAAACGACGGAAGTCGCGTTGCTTGTGAACGGTGTTTACCAAGGGTGTGTCGATGTGAGTGAACTCAATTGGTACTCAGTGCCATTGGATATTTCAATCGAAGCGAATCAACGTTACGAAATTGAATTTTTAGCTGGTGCGAACGCCGAAGCAATGATAATGGGATCGCCGATGGTTGGCACCACAGCGCTAGGCTACCGCGGCAACGCGCAATTATCTACCAATGGTGGTCAGGACTGGGTTGGATATCAAGTTGGACATCACCAAAACCATCAAGGGGTGCAGCTAAGCTTTTACATCGAGGGATCGGTGCCAGCCGAATAGACTTTCGAGATCTGGAATTCGCCAACTTTTTTGGCTTCGAGTCAGAATAATCTTTCGACAACTTAAGCTGGCTGGATCGCGCTGGCTTTGTTGATGTCGAGATTGTCGATGTGTCGGTCACCGATTCGACTGAGCAGGGGAAGACGGACTTTATGCCATTCGAGTCACTGTCAGATTTTCTTGATTCAGCAGCACCGGGCAAAACAGTGGAAGGTTACACAGCGCCCGTGCGCGTCGCGATCGTAGCTGTCAAAGGAACCTAGGAGAGATCGGAACTAAACCGCTTAAGTTGTGTTCAAATACTGCAGCCTCGGCGGTTATTAAAGAACGTGATGCTGATTGATGACTGACTGGTTACTAATTCTACCAACAATGACGCTTACCGTGAGTTTAAGGGTATAAGCTTTCCCTCGTTGGGAGTGCATCAAGATCCGCTTTGGGCGAAGAATGAAAACGGGCGTAAAAACGGACGTATTTCGATCTCACTGATCCCATAAAATCGCACGGACGAACTAAACTATGGATGGTTCCACCCTCGGTCGACTAATCAACTGGCCACCTTGGCTCTTTGCAATCAGAAGAGCCTTCCGAAAGAAAACCATGTCTTGCAAGTTTCAATCTCGAAAGCGTATTCCCCGACAACACGGTCGTCGCGACGGCATTAGTCGTCCGGTTGTGATTCTGTTGATCCTGTTAATCGGTGGCGTGGCGTTTGGAGCCTATTCATTGCTCTCAGGTGGATCAAGTGAGCCGGCGTTCAACCCGATTTTGGCAGAAGTCACACAAGGCGAATTTGTCTCGAAAGTTCTTGATCAAGGTGAGATTGAAAGTAGCGCGAACGTCGAAGTCCGATGCGAGGTCAAAGCGCGAAATGGCGAGACCACGGTTCTCAAAACGACTGTTGAAGGTTCTCGTGTGAATGAGGGAGACTTTCTAGTCCAGCTTGACGCTACCAGTTTTGAGAAAGAACTTGAAACGCAAAACGTTTCTGTGGCGACCGCTCAGACGCGTTTGATCCAAGCCGAGACTGTATTGGAAACGGCCAAAGCTTCAGAGCAGGAGTATATTCAAGGCGTTCTTGTTGAAGCTCTGCAAACGATTGAGAACGAAATTTACGACGCCAATTCCCAGATCGTGACCGCCGAACAGGAACTGGAACAGTCGATCTCGGTCTACGAGCACAGCGAAAAGCTGCACAGCAAAGGCTTCATCACCAACCGGCAATTGACTGCTGACAAATTTGCCGTCAAAAAATCCGAAATTGCGATTAAGAAAGCCAGCAACCTACTGACGTTGGCTGAGTCAAAAAAACGTGTGTTGCTGAAGGTTACCAAGAAAAAGGAACTGACCCGACTCAAAGCCGATATTCGTGCGGCTGAAGTGGATCTGAGCAGCCAGCAAAAATCGCTGGATGTTGAGCTCAAGAAAATCAAAGACATTAATAAGATGATCGATCGTTGTAGGATTGTGGTTCCCCAAGGCGTTTCGGGGCAAGTCGTTTTTGCTAAAGAATCCTCAAGAAGAGGAAACGACTGGGTGTTAGAGGAAGGAGCGACCGTTCGAGAGAATCAAGTGTTAGTCCGTCTGCCTGACCAAGAAAAGATGCAGGTCAAGGCGCTGATCAACGAACAGAACATCACGCAGATCGAGCGCGGCATGCCGGCTTCTATTCAAGTCGACGCACTAGACGGCACGCAGTTGACGGGAGTCGTGACCAAAGTAAACCAGTATGCCGAATCCAAAGGCTGGTTTGGCTCCAACGTTCGGAAGTACGCGGTCTTTATTAAAATCGTGGATCCCCCACAATCGCTCAAACCTGGCATGAATGCCTCGGTTTCGATTCAGTCGCGATTCGAAAAAGATGTGCTTCAGGTTCCACTGCAAACGGTCTACAGCGTGCAGAAAAGAAGTTTCTGTCTGGTTAAAAATGGCGATCAGTTTGAAACACGCGAAGTTGAAATCGATGGCAACAATTCCAAGATGATTTTGGTGCGTTCTGGACTGGCCAAAGGTGAGCAGCTGGTCATGAATCCGGGACTACACAAGGAGAGAATGGAACTGCCTGAGGTTCAGGCGGATCCGCGTATCGAATTGGCGGAAGGTGAAATGTTGGCCAAAAACGACGGGGAAGATGCAGGCGGTTTGACTCCCGTATCGGTTTCATCTGGCGGCCCTAGTATTGGCGGCGGACGGCCAAGTGGTGGTGGCCGATCCGGAGGTGGTGGAATGGCCGCTGGAATCATGTCCAAATATGACACCAACAAAGACGACGTGATTGACAAATCAGAAATGGCGTCATTGGAAGAGCGCTCAAAAGGATTCATTTCTCGGGCCGATACCAACAAGGACGGGCAAGTTACCAAAGCGGAGCTAACGAAAATGGCCTCCAACATGTCTGGCCAAAGAATCCGAGGCGGTCCAGGCGGCGGCGGTGGTGGGCGCGGAAGACCTAGTGCAGCGCCGGCCAATACGTCGATCCCCAGTCAAACTGGTGGAGGTGCGCCTTGAACCAAGTTTCTAATAACTCGGTCGAAGCGATAGACAAAGCGTCAACCAAATTGGCTGCTCAGATCAAAGATCTCACGAAACACTATGTGCTCAAAAGCGAAACCGTCAGGGCGCTTAGAGGTATTTCGTTTGATGTTCCCGAAGGTGATTACGTGGCGATCATGGGTCCATCTGGATCCGGGAAAAGTACGTTGCTGAATTTATTGGGCTGTTTGGACCGGCCAACCGCGGGTAACTACATCTTGGGCACCAACGACGTGGCTCAAATGACGGACGATCAATTGTCAGAAGTTCGTGCATCGCGCATCGGATTTGTCTTCCAGTCGTACAACTTGATTGCGCAATTAAGCGTCGTCGAGAACATTGAGGTGCCGCTGTACTACATGGGGCAGCTGAATGCTCAGTCGCGAATGCGTAGCACGCAACTGGCCACGATGGTCGGATTAGGAGAGCGTTTGAGTCATCGTCCCCCGCAGCTGTCGGGTGGTCAACAGCAGCGCGTGGCTATCGCGCGTTCACTGGTCAACGATCCCTATTTCATTCTCGCTGATGAGGCCACCGGAAACCTCGACTCGGTGACCACTGAAGAAATACTCGCGTTGTTTCAGCGGCTCAATGATGAGGGTCGCACGATCATCATGGTGACGCACGAAGACGAGGTCAGTCAGCATGCCAAACGAGTGATATGGCTGCGCGATGGCGAAGTCCAATCTGACGAGCTGGTCGTTGATCGCAAAGTGTTTTCGGCCGAGGAAATAGAGAGGATTTCAAAAAACGCTGAAGTTAGGAGTTGATTGCAAATGCTAACCCGACGCGTTAGCGAGACGCGACTCGCTCGCGTGCCGGGCTAGTATTGAGCCGACTCAAACTCGAATGCCACGACCACGATGATGAGACTCTTACGAACTTGGAAGCTGGGCCTGAAAAGCTTGCTACTACACCCGATGCGCTCTGCATTGACGGTGCTGGGGATATTTATTGG
>CAZDBE010000316.1:0-6555 GCA_964503675.1 uncultured Pirellulaceae bacterium
GCGCATGAGTCTGCACGACACGACCGTCGGCGATTCGAATTCCACCATTGTCATCGAGTGGAGCGAGTCGAGGGTTGTTATCAGTATTGTCGATGTTGTTCGGTCCCGTCAGTGAAATCACATCGTGAGGAAAGACGTTTCTACGGAATGAGTTTCCGGGGCCGTAGAGACTAAAATCTGTAAGCGGGTTGTTAATCGCACCGACGAAGTTATTCGCCACGCTGTCGTGATCGACGTTGCCGGAAATGATTGTGTTTCGTAGCCGAGTATCCATATTGCTATCATCTGCAATGTTGTAGTAGCTGAATATTCCACCACCCGTTCCTGCGGTGTTTCCGGTGACCGTTGCATTGCGAAATTCGGTCCGCAACCCTTCGTCTTCCGTTCCAACGTGATAAATGGCTAGGAACACTCCGCCCCCGCGTCCTTCTTCAGGGTTATCGACCGTTGTGTACCCAGCACGATTTGAGCTAATCGTCGAATTACCAACATTGAATTCACTGGAGAGCGCACCGCCACGCTTTGAACAGACTGCGACACCGCCGCCAGCTTCGCCAGCGAGATTATTGTCAATTGTTGCACGAAATAGACTCAAGCTTGCGACGAGACTCGGATCGTTATTCGGGTCAGATGTCTCGCCTTGTGGTCCACTGACCATATAGCTGTAGATCCCGCCGCCCGAATGTTCGATCTCCCCATGTACGGAATCTAGGTCCACGCCCGCTTTGTTTCCGGTAATGACACTTTCTCGAACTGTCGTTTCGGAGCCGCCAGCACCGTAGTGGTAGATCCCGCCGCCTCGGTTCGAGGCTTCATTGCCGCCAAATATGGAGCCAGCGACGTCGATTTTTCCGTTGACGGCAATTTCGTGAAATCCGCCGATATACCCGTAGCCATAGTTATATCCATAGTTGCTGTGTCCCAGGCCAAGCCAGGCACCGCCACCGTCGTCCGCCTTATTGGAGGTGATGACAGAATCGACAAGGGCAACGTGGGGTTCATCTTGTAACGCAAAGGTGCCCGAATTTGAATTGATAAACAATCCTCCGCCCAGATCGCCTGCACTGTTCTGATCGAACAGCGAACCGTTTATGTCGATTTGGGCGATATCTGAAGAAGTACTTGGGAGGGCGCTAAATGAATTCAGCCACACAGCTAGGCCGCCACCTTGGCCCGCGGCTTCGTTCGAAACGAACTGGGAATTTGAAATGGAGATTGTGTCCAAATTGGATAGCCTGGAATAAACCGCGCCGCCCCGAGCGGTGGCTGAATTGCCAGAGAATACGCTGTCTGCAATCGAAAGCGGTCCAGCCGCGTTTATCGCACCTCCTAGGAAGTCTCTTCCACCAGTAAGCGTTAGCTTTTCCAAGTCTAGTGATGTGCCATACGAAGTCCTGAGAATGCCGTTATCGTCGCCATCAATGGTGAGTTGATCTGAGCCGGGTCCATTGATCGCGAGGTCACCCGTAACCTGTGGAAGTTGGCTTCCGAGGACAATTGTTCCCATGACATCGAATTCAACAGTGTCTGCCCCGTTCGTCATATTCGCCGCAACAATTGCCTCTCTCAGGGAAATCCCGTCTCCTCCGTCGCCCCCGGGAGCAGTCAGGGCAGCTATCGAACTTGTATTCCCGTTTGCGCTGTCCAAAAGATTGCTCACAGTAACGACAGCAAGAAGCTCTCGACGCTCCAGGTTTTCTAGTGTCAGCCGTTTCGCAGCTGTATCGCCCTTTCTGCGACTACGTTTGATACGACTAGCGAGACCGTTACGCAGGAAGGACGCTGGAGATTTCATGTGAGGCCCCTGGAAGAAAAATTGACATACGAGGAATTCGCTAGTGGGTTAATGCGGAAACAGACTGATTTCATGACACAAAATCCGGAAAAGGTCGTAAATGTTGGTGAAAGTCGCGCTTCGCACACACCTTATGTGCGTTTTGGCAGCAGTCGCTACTAAAGTGGTACACGCATTTCTTGTCAGCGGATTCGCAAGAATTCGGGGAACACTCCGGGGACACAGCACTTCGGCTTTTCGCAGTGCGTGTCCACGAATTGCCGGACTTGGCGAGAACGGACGGTCGGTGTGACCATCTCACAAGAATCAGAATTTCGAATTATTCGTACTTTTCATGTCAGGATTTGTCATCAAAACCGGATTTACCAAGTGTAAAACTCATTTTGGTCTACTACAGCATTGGACCAACCAATGCACTCATGCAAAGTCATTTCCGGAACCTGTCAAACATTCCTAACTGAGTAGGGAACAGCGCAATGAAACGCCTCATTCTTCCTATAGTGCTTGTCAGCGCTTCCGTGTGTTTTGGTCAGACCGACACTAACTGGCTTGGGACCGTTGACAACAATTGGTTCGACGCCGACAACTGGGACCAGTCCCTTTATCCGGGGGACGGCACGGACCCACGCGACGCGGTCGTCAAGATTTCACCAGGTGACCATTCGAACTCAGTAGTCTTCGATGATCCAAACGCGTCGGTTGAAACCGGGCGGTTTGAGTTGGGCAACGACGCTGCCGGGACGATGTCGATCAAGAGCGGGAGGTTGGACGCGTACCAACAAATACGCACTTCTGGCGACCATTGGGTCGGCAATGGTGCGGGTGGAGATGGAGTACTCAATGTCGAAGGCGGACACATAGCCTTCCACGTAAACAGCTTTCACATCGGTGACAATACCGCAACCGGGACTGTCAATCACAGTTGTGGAATTCTAGAGACCACGTGGACGTTCTCAATGTCGCTCGGCGGTGATTCGTTCTACAACCTTGGTCTGGATGGTGTGAACTGCGACACGCCAACTGGAATGCCCGCTCAACCCTACTTGAAAGCGGCGTTTGGCGCGATCAGCAATGGCATCGGCAACGCTCATATGGAAATGAGGTCAGGGACATTCGAAGTTCTCGGTAATTTTGCTGTTGGTGGACAAGATCAAGGCAGCTTAAACCAAACTGGCGGTAACGCGATTTTCAACCAAGGTTTGATCGTTGGTTCTATTGGCACGAGCAATGGGCTTTACCGCCTTCACGGCGGGACTTTGACCGTGAATAACCACCAAGCGATTGTGGCGAGTTCCGGAACCGGACTGATGGAACAGACCGGCGGCATTGCTACCTATAACGCCGGCCTGCATGTCGGTGATCTAGGGTCGTACGTCATGTCCGGCGGACAAGCGAACATTGGCGGGGTGCTTAGTATTGATGGTGGTTCGGAATTCACAATGACCGGCGGTGAATTAAATATGACTACTCTCGGGCACAAGTTGACACTTGCGTCAAACAACGCAGTCTTGACTCTACGCAATTCAGCCCCAGGTCTTAGTAAGATTGCTTGGATCGACTTTGCTACGTCTAGCGGCACATCAGACTTAAGCCAGAAAGAACTTCATGTCATCGAAGCAAGCGGGGTTCAGTTCACGTCGCTGAGCATTGGCGTTACCGACCCTGATGATGGGAATCTGTCACTCGTTTTATCTGACGATGTCAAGGCAAACGTGCTTACGATTTTGGGTGGACTCAACTACTCGTCATTTGATGAAAGCGCGCCAAACTTGTTCTACCGGAGAAACACGCCGACTGATGACCCTTTTGACCCGCAGCCGCTTAAGGCGTTGATTCCAGGTGACGCCGATTTAGATGGTCAGGTTGACGGTTTCCCGGCGTCAATTGACTCAACGACCTGCAATGTCGTGTTGGGAGATTTCGAAGCTGTGTACTGCAATCTCTTCCAAACGAACACGGACTGGTCATCGGGAGATTTTAACGGCGATCGAGTGACAGACATTTCGGACTGGAACGTCTACAACTCGCACCGGGGCATGGGGCCAATTCTCTATCCTGCATCAGTTCCGGAGCCAAGTGCTTTGGCCTTGGTTGTATTTTGTTCGCTGTTTTCAGTTAGACGATGGCGTGAGTTTCTGAGTCCAATGAGCTGAGGTGGCGTTGACGATGGCGGATGGCTTGGATTGCAAGCGAATGGCGACTTGCTGCTACGCGGGACTAGGCTGCGCCGCTAACGTGCCTCGGTTTGACACACCGAACGCAATTCGGTGTCCGCCGAATCCGCTTCATCGACCGAATCCAGATTGCTCCCACCCTTCCGACAAGATCTCTCTGCTTCCGGGTGGGCCCGTCGTGACTCGCTGCAAGGCTCAGAGAGAACTCGGGACCACGAGGGACAATCCGATGTGCGGCACCGGAAAACCAAACGGTTCTGACGCCGTTACCACTATGGCGGCAGAGTTGCCGTCAGGCGCCGTGGTAGCGGAACTGAGCTTCAACGTCCTTCTCGGAAGTCTTCGACAGGTGGAGTACGGTAGCACAATCAGCTGTTCGCGCAACCGATTCCTCATCAAACCGCCGCCAGCTGTTGTTCAAGCGACTCTTCCAGTTGACTAGCCGGCAACAATTCCATTTGCGGCGATGGAAGTATTGAAGCCAATGTGCGCTCATGATCGTGGAAGATAGGTGCACGGAACGGATCACTCGTGCCGAGAAACCGGTCCAGTGACGTCGCATAGCAAATCGTCCGCTGACGATTAGGATTCAATTCGTCAACCATGTGCAGGTAGTTGGCCATCCGCACAGGCGATGAAGCAAAGATCACGTAGTGCCTGAATGTCTGCTGACAGCTCCGTTCGTAGTCAAAGATGAACCGGACTTTCTGCGAGAGACTTTCGCGCTGTTTGGTGGAGTAAACCGGCTCCGTTCCGCAGTCGAGCTCGAACAGGCAATTGTAGGGCCGGTAGCCTTTGATCTTGAACTGTGCCGCTGCATCCAGCCGCAGATATCGCTCTGCAAGCTTTAACTCCAGCTGGTTCTCCCCATAAAAACTCTTGACCGCGACTCGGTGCATGGAAGCCGCTGTGAGCGTGTGTGCAATGAAGTCGGCCAGTAACCGCGTGTGATTCTGTAACGACGCTGAGACGGGATGGAAATAGCTCCTACGCGGTAGCGCTTTTTCTGGTCCGGCAATAAAACGATAGCCTTCCCGTGTCAGCCTGTAGTACTTAGCCGTGCCAGCGCTGTCCGTGTGGTAATGAAAATGCGAAACCAAGCCGGCTTCCCCTAGCCGGTGCATTCGCCGGCGGACGAACTTCTCATCGGTAAACGGTTCTGTGAATGTCGTGCTCAGCTTGGCCAATTGCCGCGCATCGAAAGGAGACAAGTCGAGCGATGTGAGTAGCTCGCGATCGCGTGGTTGGATTTTGATAGAGGAATTGCTGGACATAAAGAGGAGACCAAGATAGCATCCGCCCCTGCAATTTCCCCTTGCGCCATGCCCGAAAAACCCCGCCAGCATATCAATGTCGATGAACTTCAACAGCGACTGACGGTGACTCAAATCGCCAGCTACTACGGTCATTCGCTCCCCAATCGCTTCCAAGAAGGTGGTGAGCAGCGAATGCGTTGCCCTTGCAAAGAGTGCCAAGGCAATGAGGACGACCGGAGTATCGCCATCAACACCAGCGACCCATTTAAGCGCTGGAAATGCTTTCGTGACAGCTACGGCTGTGGCGCCAAAGGAAACGCGGTCACGTTGGCCTATTGCATGAAACATGGGCAGATGCCTCCGGGCGGAAAACCGGCTGGCCGCGAGTTCTACGAGATCGCCGAAGAGCTGAAAGCGATGGATGGCGGAGCGGCTCAACCTGCAGCGGTGAGTGACGCTGCCGTAACACAGCGGGAGCGAACTGCGAATGTTTTGAAACAGTCGCCCAACGTGCCGCTTGGCGAGTCGGAAAACGAAGGCGCTCGAAGGCTCGTGCAGTTGGATCAACAACTGACGCACGATGTCTCGATGATGACCTCGACCGCTTCGGCCTACGCAAGACGACGGCCGTTCCTGCTCACCGATGAAGTGGTGATGGAATGCCGAACCGGCTACATGCCGGGCCAATCCAAGAGCACTCTCCGTGGTCAGTGGGTCTATGGAGTAATGGACGAAGCGGGCGCCGCGCTCGCCTGGGTCGGCCGCAACGTCAAATTCGAGGCGGAGCGAAAGTCGTACGAAGTAAATGGGAGCAGGGGCAAGGAGCCGGCGAAGTACCGGTTTCCCAAACAGGCACTCTTCCGACGAGGGCTGGAACTCTACGGGCAAGAATTCATCACCCACCACAAATTCCAAGAATCGCTTGGCGAGCACGGCATCATCCTGGTGGAAGGATTCAACGATCGCATCCGGCTTCATGAGCTGGGCGTCTTGAGCCTAGGAATCATGAGCAACCAGATCACCGCAGAACAAGTTGGCAAAATAGCAGAGCTGGCGCGGGCCAAAGCCGACAACCGGGTAGGCATCATGTATGATTTGGACGCTCAGGGCGAAGAAGGTGCAAAAGAGACTCTGTGGAAACTCCATCAAGAACGCATCCACGCTTATCTTGTCTGGACGAGGCGGCAGCTGGGCGAAGCAATTGCCAATACCGAACCGGAGCGATTGAGCACCGAAGAATGGAAGCGAATCGGCGGTTCATGAAAATCTGGCGGCAAGGAAGCCGCCAACTGGGCAAGGGGTGGGTGTTGTCCGTGGCGACTAGCCGCGG
>CAZDBE010000317.1:0-6518 GCA_964503675.1 uncultured Pirellulaceae bacterium
CCGCAGTCGATGACAAGCATTTGGTTGTGCAGATTGCAGATGCGCGGCCGACGACTCGCGTGCACGTATTCCCGGTACGTTATCTGCCTACTCGAATGGCGTTCGACCCGTGGCGTGACCTGCAATCGATTCGTGGATTGGAACCGTGGCAGTTGACTCCAGCCATCCGCCGCTCAAGCTACCTTGCGGGCCGTAAGATCGGTGAAGAGTACCAATACATATTGGACCGGCGATACGAAAACCGATATCCGGGCAATATGCTCGAGCGGCCGTCGTTATTGCTGAACCCTTGGTCGGTTCAGGAAACCGAGACTACCGAGCAACTCGCACGGGCGGGGCAAGCGCCGGGCGCTTCTGGGAACGCTCCAGCTGCCACTCGGGAATCGGCGTTAGAGCGTCAATCGAAGATCGATCAAAATGCCTCGTTCGCTAATCTTGATTTTCTCGGTGGCGGGCAATCGGAACTGACGAATTTACGGCCCGACAAAAATGGCCAAATCAAACTGACCGCGAAACAAATCAAGGGCGCTCAAGCGGTGCGCGTTGTGGTGGTGGACCAGTTTTCGGCGGCTCAGACTTTGATCACGAAAACACTTCAGGAATTCAAGCCTGTCGATCAAAGATTGGCTCGGGCTTTGGATCCCAAAGACCACTTTCTGCAATCGCGTGAAACGGAGCTGTTGTCAGTAGGCGAGTCGTTGACGATCTCCGATATCGCATCAAGTCAGTTCCAGTCCTACGATGAATTGGCGGACGTGTTTGCAATGTATAAGGGCGTCGGGAATGATGCCTCGAAACTTCGCAAGTTTGCATTTGTCATGGACTGGTTGGAAAAGGAAGAAGACGAAAAGAAAACGTTGTACTCACAACATGCGTGCCATGAACTGAACTTCTTTATCTACAAAAAGGATCCCAAGTTCTTTGCTGACGTTGTCCGGCCGCATCTAAAGCACAAGCGTGAAACTACGTTTATTGATCAGTGGCTGTTGGAGGAGAATCTGGCAGCGTGGCTGGAGCCATGGAATTATGGCCGCCTGAATGTCGTCGAAAAGATCTTGCTCTCGCAACGACAAGCCGAAGATCGGAAGAGCGTCGTTCGGCATGTAGAGCAGTTGTACGACCTGTCACCCACGCCGCGCGGAAAGTTTGATCGCGCGTACAACTTTGCGTTGCTCGGAAGGGCGATGGACCGAGGCCAAATGTATTCCGAATCACAGTTTAGCCAGTCGGGATTGCCTGCGCTGGCAGGTAGAGGTGGCGGAGTCGGCGGTGGTGGTATGGGCGGTGGAGGTGGAGAACAATTTGCAATGGATGCGGACATGGAATCTCTCGAGTTGAGGATGGGGATCAATGAAGCCGAATCCGAGGAGGAGTTGGACGGAGTGCGAGGCCGGCAGCTGGCCCAGAAAAAGGAGCAGCTATTCAGTAGGAAAAAGAAATCGAAAACCCGTCGTTTGGAATCGCGTTCACGTATCGTTAATGGAAACTCCCAGACGTATGATTTTGCGGTCCCATCGTTGGATGACGATGTCCAATTGGGCGAAGTCGTCGCCGGAGTCCCGATAAGCAAGTTATATCGGCGAGTTGAGCCGACTAAGGAATGGATTGAGAACAACTACTGGCATCTGCTGCCCACGGCGCAGAATTCGGATCTGGTAAAAGTCAATCAGTTTTGGAAAGACTATGCCAACCACGCTGACGGCCCGTTTCTCTCGCGCTGGTTCACCGAATCAAGCAATAACTTTACCGAAATGATGTTTGCTCTGGCTGTCATTGACCTGCCGATGAAAGACGTCGAAGAAGACATCGCCATCGATCAGGGGGAGTTAACTATTAAGGCAGCCGGACCGATGATCGTTTTGCACCAACAAAATAAAGAAGTGGAGTTTGTCCCGGGGGCCACAAAGATCTTTGTCAGTGAAAACTTCTTCCAGACTAATGACCGATACCGCTACGTTGATGGAGTACGACATGACCGATTCGTCGACGGTGATTTTCGCTCGGGCATACTTTACGGGGCGGAAGTGGTGATCACGAATCCGACTTCTTCGCCGATGGCGATTGAATTGCTGTTGCAAATTCCTAAGGGAGCCATGCCGGCTGCGGGCTCGCAGCGCACCAAGACGAGCGCTTTGCAGTTGGCGGCGTTTAGCACGCAGAAAACCGAGTACGCCTTCTACTTCCCCACCGCAGGAGAGTTCTCGCACTATCCGGCTCACGTTTCGGCGGGGGTTGAAGAGGCTATTCTTGCCGTCGCCGAAAATCGTGAATTCAAAGTTACCGACGAACCGGCGACCGAGGACAAAACCTCATGGGCGTGGATTTCGCAGAATGGAAGTTCAGAGCAAGTTATGGACTACCTGAAATCAGAGAACACGTTACGAGTTGATCTGGCTCAAATTGCTTTCCGGATGAAGGATAAGGAATTCTTCCAACAAGCGATCGAGTTGCTGAGAAGCCAACGAAATTACGACGAAACACTGTGGTCGTATTCAATCAAGCACAATCACACGCCGGCGCTTAAGGAATATTTGAAGAACTCGGACCGGTTTACCTCTCAGTGCGGCATGGCGTTCGAGAGTGATATGCTGACCGTGGATCCAGTACCACGAAATTGGTATGAACAACGTGAGTACTCGCCGCTGGTCAACGCTCGCGCTCATCGCCTTGGATCCAAACGCACGATCCTCAATCCAAAATTCTTCGGGCAGTACGAAAAACTTATGAAGATTTTGGCCAATCGATCACCATTGTCCTCCGATGACCATCTGGTGGTGACGTATTACATGCTGCTGAAAGATCGTGTCGACGAAGCGTTTGAGCACTTCGAGAAGATCGAAGACAAGGCGGTCGTAGCATCGATGCCGTGGGCTTACTGTGACGCTTATCTGGATTTGTATAAAAGTAAGCCGGATGATGCGAAAGCCAAAGCGCAAAAGTGGGTCAATTATCCAGTGGATCACTGGAGGTCGCGATTTGAAAACGTAGTGGCGATGGTGGACCAGATCAAAGGTGGGGCAACAGATGTTGTGGATCCGGAAAGCCGTGATCAGCAACAAGATCAATCTGCTTCGTCTGCGCCAAGCTTCGACTTGAATGTTGTCAGCGGTAACATGCAGGGAGTTGGCAAGGCGGCGGTCAAATGGCAGAACCTAGAAACGGTCACGGTAAACTACTATGAGATGGATATCGAGTTCTTGTTCAGCACCAATCCATTTGCACGGGATCAGTTGGACGGGTTTTCGATGATCCGGCCCAACGAGTCAAAATCAATGCAGCTGAAGAAAGGCAAGACGGGGACGCTTGAGTTCGATTTGCCGAAGCAGTTCGCCAACAAGAATGTGCTGGTGGAAGTAGTTGCCGGCGATCAATCTAAGTCTCATGCTTGGTTCGCCAATTCGATGGACGTACAAGTTGTGGAATCGTGGGGGCAGGTTCTGCTGAGCGATTCGGAGAAGAAATCTCCACTGTCGAAAGCCTATGTGAAAGTGTTTGCACGCGATTCTTCGGGCAACGTGCTTTTCCACAAAGATGGTTACACCGATCTACGCGGGCGTTTTGATTACGTCTCGCAAAGCAACCGTTCATTGGACGGGATAACTGACTATGCGATCCTGATCATCAGCGATGAAAACGGCGCCGTGATCCGCGAAGCAAAACCGCCGATGGAGTAGAAGTCCGGTTCGGGCCTAACCACGAAGCACACGAAAGTTGCGCTTATGTTTTCGTGTGGTTCGTGTATTTCGTGGTTAAAACAACTTGCCCTGAACCTCGACATCTTCAGGCGGTTCAAGGCAGCGTGGCCCTTCGTTGGTGACGCGGTTGAGCCACGGGTTGGCTGGCGTGATTGAAAGAAGGTCCGAGGCACATGGTTTCAGTAGCTCCAGTCGCTTCTTTGGAGTCGCGCGATCATTGCTCAACCAGATGTCCAAATCGTCCTTCTCCAGCAGGACTGGCATTCGATCGTGCAATTCGCGCATGCGGTCGTTTGCTTCGGTCGTGATGACAGTGCAGGTTTCTAGTGGCGTAGCGTCTGGAAGATTTGGGTCCTGCCACGACTCCCATAGTCCGGCCATCAGCAGTGGCCTCCGCGGCGTATCTGACGAGGCTGTAGTTTGCTGCGCTGTAATTTGAAATGGCATCTTTTTGCCGCTAACTGATTTCCATTCGTAGAATCCATCGGCCATCACCACACAGCGTCGACTCTTCCAAGCTTGGCGAAACGTTGGCTTCTCGGTGATCGTTTCACTGCGTGCGTTGATCGCTCGAGTGCCAAAACTGATGTCCTTGGCCCATGAAGGGATTAAACCCCAACGCAGCAGTGCTGGAGTGGTATCTTCGCCGTCACGTCTAAGGCACAGCACCGGTTGCGTTGGCGCGATATTGAATCGAGGCTTAATGGCAGGAAACGCCAGCAGTCCGAAGTACTCCGACAGCGACGTTGCCGACTGGGTAAGGTTGAATCGGGCACACATCTTATTTCCAATATGAGGTTACAATGCTGGGCATAGATACAGGATACCAACATCCTATCATTAATCTTTCCCGTTTTTTCGCGCGATTGAATTGACGCCATGTCACCGGATGATTTTAAACCAACGGCCTCTATCGAGATGCTTTCCCGCCGATCGAAATTGACGCTTGCGATCCACCAGTTCTTCAGCTCGCGCGACTTCATCCATGTCGAGACGCCCTTGTTGTCTCATGACACAGTCGTCGACCGCTATATCCATCCCGTTAGTTTGCAAGAATCTGCTTTGACCGGACGTGAAGCTGATCAAAAGCCGCTTTGGTTACAGACCTCGCCTGAATTCTGTATGAAACGACTGCTGGCCTCAGGAGCAACCGCGATATATCAAATCGCCAAAGCCTTTCGCCAAGGCGAATCGGGCGGTCGCCATAATCCAGAATTCACCATGCTTGAGTGGTATCGAGTCGGAGACGATATGCAGGCGGGAATGGAGCTGTTGTCCGATTTTGCGTCGGGGATTCTGAATAGGCCCAAGAGTGAATTACTTTCTTACTGCGATGCATTTCAAAAGTTCGCTGATGTCGACCCGTTTACTGGGACTGTCGAACTGTTTTGCGAGGCGCTACAGAAACACGGGGTTTCAGTCAGCCAATTTGCTGGGGAAACAGGCAGAGACTTTTGGCTCAATCTGATCCTTACACATTTGGTTGAACCCAAGCTAGGTTTTGATGCGCCCGTCATTATTTACGATTGGCCTTCTTCGCAAGCCGCACTCGCGATTGTCAGAGACGGCAATCCACCGGTCGCCGAGCGATTCGAACTGTATGTCGATGGGGTTGAACTAGGTAACGGCTACCATGAATTACTCGACGCTGAAGAACTGGCCCGTCGAAACAACGAGAATAATACTCTGCGGAGAAGCGATGGTAGCGATCCATTGCCGGAAGAAAGCCGGTTGCTTGATGCGATGCATGCGGGGATGCCGGGCTGTTCTGGCGTCGCGGTCGGTGTTGACCGATTGTTGATGGTATTGCAGGGATGCCAAAACATTGAACAGGTTATCGCGTTTCCTTTGGACCGAGCGTAGAATGCTTAACCGCCGCTCACGCACCGGGTTAGAAATGAGTTTCGCAGTACGACTTACCACGAAAGACTAACAACTTGAAAACGCTGATCGTCATCCCGGCTCGCCTTGCCTCGACAAGGCTACCACGTAAGTTACTGTTGAGTGAAACGGGTAAAACTTTGCTCGAACACACCTACGCTGCTGCTCAAACAAATCAGCTTGCCGATGAAGTGATTGTGGCCGCTGATGATCAGGAGATTTTTGATGCAGTGAAAGCCTTTGGCGGCAAAGTTGAAATTACGGCGCCGACCCATCAAAGCGGTACCGATCGTGCGGCTGAAGTTTCTGCGCGGCATCCTCGGTACGATATCGTGGTCAATGTTCAAGGCGACGAACCCGAGATTCCGGGGGAGGCTATCGACATGGCGATCCGGATGTTGACAGACGATTCTGCAGCCGTCGTGGCAACGCTGGCGACGCCGATTCGAACTAAAGAACTCCTCGATGATCCGGCCTGCGTCAAAGTAGTGATGGACGATCGGCAACGAGCGCTTTACTTCAGTCGGTCGCCAATCCCATGTGCCAAAGTCTGGAACGACGATTTGCTAGAATCCGACCCACCGGTCTTCTACCAGCACATCGGACTGTACGCCTATCGACGGGAATTTCTGGCGCAGTATTCAACGCTTAAGCGGTCGCCATTGGAAGAAATCGAGTCATTGGAGCAGCTGCGGATTTTGCAGGCTGGGGAGACTATTTCAGTCGGGCTGGTCGGGCACCCAGTGGTCGGCATTGATACCCCAAAAGACTACGAACTGTTTGTCAGTCGGAAGAAGAACTGCTAAAATGAGGATTCGGCAAATATCAGTGCGATTTAGCGTTCGCGCCTCCTACCTGCCGCCCGTTTATCTGCATCCGCATCTGTCGTGAAACTCCTTTGATGACCAAACATATCTTTGTAACCGGTGGCGTCGTAAGTTC
>CAZDBE010000318.1:0-6504 GCA_964503675.1 uncultured Pirellulaceae bacterium
GAGTGGGGTTATAGCTCGCGTACTGCAGACCTGATCGCTAAGATCGGTGGCTGATCTAGCGACCAAGAGTAAAAGATTCGAAAGGACGTGGTTTTCACAGAAGAACCACGTCCTTTTTCTGTTTCAGAAAAGCTAGGTGGCGAAGATTGAAACGGCACGAAGAGGAACACTAATCATCGCTAATCTTCACTAATGAAGTAATGGCTATGAGATTGGTGTCGATCAGAGAAAATTAGTGTTCTAGCCCGATCGCTTTTTCATCAATTTAGTCAGCAATCGATCCAGCTGATTGGAGAAGCTCTGGACATCCTTTTGGTTGAAGGGTTTGGGGCCTGATGTCTCCATTCCTGCTGCCCGAAGTTGCTCCATCAGGTTTCTCGATGCGAGTCGAGAGTGGATGCTGGCGTCATCGTATAGTTCGCCGCGCGTGCCGATCGCGATTCCGTCTTTTTCCACTACCCGTGCGGCCAGTGGAATGTCGCCCGTCACGACTACATCGCCCGCTTTCATCATTTCGACGATTCGGTTGTCAGCGATGTCCGCGCCATCATGGACAGTGATGCGATGGATGAAGTCAGATTTGGGAATCCCAATCGACTGGTTAGCGATTAGCGTTGTTTTAATCTTCAGCCGATTGGCCGTTCGAAACAGCACTTCTTTGATCGCGACGGGGCAGGCGTCGGCATCAACCCAGATTTTTAAGCTGCTCATGTTTTAGTTAGACTTCAAAAGGGCGATGACGTCTCGTGATTCAGCCCTCCCCGACGGTGAGCCTCCGACCCTCCCAGCGAGAGGATGACAAGAGCGAATGACGCATGCTAATCTTTGAAAGTGACTGCTTCAAGCTCCTCAGCGATTTGCTCGATGCTCAGTGCAGCTGTCGCGTCTTTGCATTTTAGGGTGGGCTGAGCATATCTCTGCAGCTCTTTTTGCCCAGAGACTTTAAAGCGGTCGCCTTTTTGTAGCACTGGCCGGCGTTCATTCATTTCACCGAACTGCCGAGTACCCGCTGCTTGGCAAGGAAACCAGTGACCGTCGCCGTTTTCGTCCAACAAATAGAACTCGGGATAAGTATGACCTGGAATCCATACCGCCCGAGCCGGAATGTCTCTTGCGCGACAGATTGCAATGAACAGGGATGACAATTCTTCACAGTCACCTTTGCCCGCATCTAACGCATCCAAACAACTGTGAATCTGTTTGTCAAATTCATACTCGACGTTCTCCCTCACCCAGTCATAGATCGCTTCCACCTGATTCCAGGCGGGTTTGTCGGCATGCTGTTTCGCCAAATCTTCCGCGATCGCGATGATCTTTTTGTCTTTACTTTCAATAAAAGGGCTGGGGCCAAGGAAATCCTTTTTCAGGCTTCCGCGCGGCTTTGGTTCAAACGTAAATCGTTTTGTGTCCGAGGGAAGTGAAATTTGCCGCTTACTGATTTTGAAAGTGAGCGCTGTTGTGCCACCCTGACTAGGTTGGAGTGACGCGATCTTAAACACCAGCTGCCGCGCCAAGGGCTTAAGAGATTTTACCTTTACACCTTTGACGCCATCGCCAAACTCTTCTTGAATCAGCTCAACCGTTTGTTCTGGGCACTCGATCGGAACGGGAGAGGTCGCAACGATTCCCTGTGCTTGTCCCGGATTGATGATGGACAGCCCAAAACGCCAGTACGACGTATTGCTGTCCAGAATCTTCTGGCCCTGAGTAGCTTCTGACTGGTCAGAGCTAGGTTCACTCTGAGCAAAGAGACTTGCAGCCCCAATGAACGCGGTGAAGTAGACAGTTGCTTGAAGCAGAAAGCGTCGCATCAGTTGCCCCCCAGCGAGCGCGGCTCACGCACGAAATCCATAGCCTTTGGACTGACTGTTCCCGTGATACCTTTACAGATTCCGGTTGCAGGTACGAATTTTCGGCGGCCTTTTTCGCCGGGGACTTTGATGCTGTCTCCCTTCTGCAACACTAGTTTGGGCTCCACTGTTTTCCCAAATGCTTCCAAGCCAACTACGTCACAAGGAAACCAGTGATGATTGCCGGCACTATCATCGAGCATAAACTCAGCATACGATCCGCTGTCGTGATAAACGGTGCGTGCAGGTATTCTGACGCTGCGACACATGGCAATAAACAAACTCACCACGTCATCGTTGAAACCCTCACCTTTCACAAACGCCGCTTGGGCGCCAAGGTACCGAGCGTTTGCAACTTCTGGTAATTGTTCGATGTTGTTTCGGACCCAATCGTAGATGGCTTTTGCCTTGTCCCAGTCATTCTCCACAGCGGATGCCAATTCTTCAGCCTGTTTACGCAGTTTCTTGTTGCGAAAGTTGATCCCCTCACTGGTCGTGAGGAAGCCTTTGACCTCTTTGTCTTTGTGATCCGGCAGGCGAAAAATGGAAGTGTCGGAAGGAAGATTGATGGGTTTGGTCGTTACCGAGTAAGTCATCAGGGCGACCACCGTTTGTTTGGCTTCGATTGCTCGACCGTGAAGCACTAGTCGCTGCAGGCCCGCGAGTTGCTCAACTTCTTGGACTTCAAAATTTCCTGGAACTTCGTCTTTGAAAATTCTTACATCCTGTTCCGGCCATTGCTGGGGAATCGGGATGTACGTCAACACATCCTTAATCTGTTGTCTACCGGTTTTGATCACGACGCCGACACGCCATCCGCGTTTAGTGGGACTGCCATAGGTCGGCGTGTAGGCTTCACCGACGGTCACTGTATCGGCGGCCTCGTCAGCTTTGACAGGCGCTGCGACATTTGTTGCTTTCGTCGGCATCGAGTCCGAACTATACTCTTCGGAGTTACCGCTGGATGATGACTTTGAGCTCGATCCCTGTTGGGGCGCGGTGGTCGGCTTGGCCGTTTTTTTAAGTCTGGTACGAAGTGTGGTTTTGGGGCTCTTCTTGCTGGTTGTCGCAACGGGCCGCGGAGCACTACCGCTGCCTTTGCGAATCCAAAATTCGTCTGCTCGCAGTGCTGAAGAGAAGCTTATGCCGACAATGAAAACCGAGGCCGCGATGAAGGAAATTGCCGGTCTGATTTTCACAAACGTATTCATAACTCATTTCCTGTAGCGGATGTAAACTGGCAACTGTTGGATGTGAGAGCGCTGTCGTTAACTATACGACGATTGGTCTCAGTAGATGGCCAACAAACGGTCTATCGACGCGCGCGGGCGCAACTCACTACGAGGAAACGATTGTGCCGTTTGTGCCGGTCTGCCAACCAGTTTACTCAAGAAATTCGGCCGCGTTATGGTGCATTTGTCCGCGCGTGACGACTGAAGCGAATCCTGAATCAGCTGCGGTCTGCATGAGATCCACGTGAACGTGCTGTGCATAGCCGATTACTGGTGCTGGACCGTCCTGAACGCCGATCAATTGATCGACCAGCGTCGAGATAGACTCCGCAGCCAATCCTGGGGTTTGTAGGTCCACCAGCACACGTGAGGCAGCGGAAGTTTTGGCAAGTTCGAGTAGTTTCGCGACCGATGGCACGATTTTTAATTCGATCTGACTTCGACGGGCCACCGCTTGGACATTCGAGGCCATCATCAGGTCTTTGGTCAGGTAGTAAATCATGATGGATACTTCTATCGAAATCGATTCAGCAGACGCGAAGCAGACGATTGTTTGGCGACCTTAGGGACCAGCACGGGGATAGGCTGAGCATCACAGAGGATCTTCTTCTTAGCCAACGAAGAAAACGTTGTAGGAACGATCGAATTGGGACGTCCTGGGAGATTCTCAATTCTCCCTTTGTACTTCTTGATCACATCGACTACCTCTGGGTTTTGGGTTTTGTTACCCTGAGCGTCCTCACGCACGATCCAGTCGAAGCTGCCGATACACACGCAACTTTCATTTCGATCGTGAAACTCGTATGCATCTACACCGTATTTGCGGAACTCCTGAGTCAACAGATGGGCCTTCTCACTCGCTTCTGCAAGTTTACTGGAAGTAACGCCCTTATTGTTACGACGAAGCCATTTCATTTCACGTTCTTTTTCCTCAATCTCGCCAAGATTGAACGTGGATTCTCCGGCGAACGACGCGACACGCACGGTGTAGATTCCTGAATTTTTCAATAGGCTGTGTTTGACGCCTTTGTTGAGTTTGATAACGAACTCGTCCAGCTTTTGTGTTTCAAAATATTCGTCAGGCAGCATCGGATTGGGCAGCAAGAATGCTGCGCGAAACGCACTGTTGCCGTCAGTGCTTCCTGCAGGCAGATTCTCGCTGTTGCTGCGCCACTGGCGAATTCGTTCTGCTGAAAGATCTGATTCGGCCGCGCCGGTGAGCGATGCGTCCATTGAATCGGCCGATAGGGTTTTGATCTTACTTAGTGTCTTTTGAGCTTGGGCGTCGTCGATGGCGGGAAAGTCGCCAACCATCACGGCCACCTCTTCGTAACTGGCAGTTGTGGCCGGTTCCATCTTCGCCTGTACAACGTGATGATCCGATGGAGAATTCTCGTCGATTGTCCAAGTTGGAATCGCATTGGATTGAAGCTTTTTCGTGTGGTCAAATTCATGGCGGAAAACGTAAGCCTTGAGTCCGTGTCGGCTTCGTAGCTCTTCGGCCAAATTTTCCGCTCTACGAGTACCGGCGTCTCCTGAGAATGAAGCGCACATTACCAACCAAGGCCCGGAGCGCTCGTTGAGCATTAGTCCATCAGAGCTAACGCCAGCCGCATCGCGGTCGGCTCGGAACGGCAGCTTCAACTGTGCGTAAGACGTTGAAAGGCACAGAAGTGCTGTCAGCACGGCAGCGACGAAGGTACAGCGCGCTCGCAATGAAAAATTCATGTTTGCTCCGGTAATCCGTAGGGTTTCCGATGTTCGGTTTAGTTTTCAGGCGGACGGTAGCAATTTCGATTCAGCCAAACCAGAGAGATCTAAAGAATTTTGCAGAGATCGCTCAAGTTTTAGGTGCCATTAGCCGGGCAGTGAAACCATTTAATGCGGGCTAATCTGCCCATTTTAATGTGAATTTCAGCCCGATTGGCAATTAAGGGGTTGAATCACTCATTGTGTCCCTTATGGTTTAATTAACGCGTCAACATCTGCCGCAGTAGTCGAGTCCTTAATCTGGAATAGAGTTATGCAATACAGCTTTCGATTAGCCGAGCTTTTAGGGCACGTCCCCGATCCTCGTAAGCGCCCCGGAACGATCAAGGCGATCGTTGAGTATACAGGTCTGGACCGGCACCAAGTTGCAGCTCTGTTAAAGAACGAAGTCAAATACATTCCCCTGAAAGCACTTTCACGATTGTGTGATTTTCTAATTGAGCATGGTCATGCGACGGCCGAACAGCTGCCGGGAGCATTGTTTGCGGTCGAGCCTGAGAATTTCTGGGAGCTGCTGGCTCGTCGGAAACGGCTAGAAATGTGTGTTGGCGTTCGGAAGGATGTGACTCCTGAAAACCCAGATGTGTCCTTTGTGGTCGCTTCTGATTCGGTTCTCTTAGGCGAATTGCTTAACGGCGTCACGACACTAGGTGGTACTGCGAAACTTAGAAATGATAACGGAAACATGGCCAGTGTCTCGGCCGACGCTCTCCCGCAACCCGAACATTTGAAGCAATCCTTGGTTTGGAGCCCGGGGCAAGCTGACGAATCAGAGGTAGCACGCCGTGCGAAAAACGTTTACGACGGATTCTCTGATTCCAAAGGTGACAAAGCGTTGGTGGGGATTGGATCGACAAAAAGTAATCCTGTTGTTGAAATCGTGTTGGCTCGGGCGTTTAACTGCGACCCTTTTGTATCGGAAGACGGCATCGATTCTGCGGCTGCACGGTCGGTACCGTTTTTCATGCGATATCGTGACAACGATCCTCATCCCGACTCTTGTATCGCCGGAATGAATCTCAGCAAGCAGGATCAGAATCTGAAAGCTGGAATCTATTACGAGGACGCAACGGGCAAGTGGGTTCGGTGTGGCAGCGACAAAGCGCGAGAGGAAGTCGCGTTTGTGTTCTATGTTCACCGCGAATCTCAAGGTCGTCTTGAGATGGTGATGGGTGGATTCTCAGGCCGAGCGACCCGTTTGTTGGCTCGCGCCCTTGCGACACGCGCCGAAGATTTTTGGCCGCCCGTTTACTCGGCGCAAGGCTTGCAGATTGGCGCGTTCATCGTGCAGTTCACAATGCCGGCTGGTAAGAAGGAAGTTGACATCCTGCGAACTGATTTGGTTGCCACTGCTGATGTGACGCCTATCCCAGCCGAAGCGATCGCACGACGCTTGGAAAAACGCATGGGTTAAGCAGTTCAAAAAGAGAGCCTGCGTGACAATCCACGCAGGCCGCTTTCGTTCAATTGTCTTCATCTTCGTCTATTTGCGACGTCTTCTTGCGAGCCCGAGGACAACGACTCCCTAAAGAATCACCCCTGAAGATGGTTCTGGGACCGCATCCAAATCTGCAAAACGGACCTCTTGCAAAGTGAAATTGTTTTCGGCTCCGCCTGCAGTCTCATGACCTATGATGACTAGAGTGTAGATC
>CAZDBE010000319.1:0-6500 GCA_964503675.1 uncultured Pirellulaceae bacterium
ATAGGCTAATCTGAAAGGCGAACAGCCATCTTCTTTTGAAATAAGATGGCTGATGAATTTCAAACACGT
This sequence comes from uncultured Pirellulaceae bacterium, assembly GCA_964503675.1. Lineage (GTDB taxonomy): Bacteria > Planctomycetota > Planctomycetia > Pirellulales > Pirellulaceae > Mariniblastus. The sequence goes on from CAZDBE010000319.1 coordinate 70, forward strand.
GGTTTCTCGGCCTCGTCATGAAACTGACGAGACTACCGGCGTTACAGGATGCCACCGTGGGTACGGAGGGGCTGCATATGGCTGGGTTGATCGAGGAACCAGAAGCGATGCCATTCGTCACGTAGGTGACGCAAGTCTTCGGATGTATGGATCAATTGCCGAGCCCGCACTGCAGGGTCAGCGTCATAGATCGGCATAAAACATCCCACGTTTGTTGAAATCGTGGTCGCCATTACAGCGCAGATGAAGAATTGAGTAAACCGACGTCGGATTTTCTTTTTTGATGACACGTCAAGCGTCCTTGCTTCGGTGTTGTAAACGGTCGCGGCAATCACACTATGTGACACGAAGATAGTTTCGTCACAAACTGGAAGAATTCTTTAACCCGCAAAGGCATATTTATCGACAAAGTTTAACATTGCTAGCAGAAAGCCTTGTTTTCCTCTGTTTTACCTCTCTTTTGCAGCACGAAGACGCCAGTTCACAGTAGAGCGTAGTCCTCCCGTCCAAAGATACGGGCAGCAGAAGCACAATTCGTTTGTGCCATGCCTCCTAGCTGGTCACGCCCGTTCTCTCCCAGCGTGGAAGATGGCGAATTTAATCCCCGACATTGACGTTCCACTACTAGTTGGTCAAAGCCCAATTTCAGTGTTTGCCGAAGCGGGATTCGCCAGAATTCCTTATCGCAGTCTCTTGCATGGGACTTCTGGCAAAGTCCACAACCCAAATTTTTAGTTCTAACAAAGCACCAAGCCGCAGAAATGAGTCCTAGTGGCTTGCTCAGTCTTCAGCAGAACTCGGGCTCGACCACAGTGATTTTAGGGGCTTTGAAGCATCAGGTTTGCGGAGATGAATTGGAAAAGACGCTCAACGTTTCCTTTTTGCAACATGGCTTGAGTCGGGTGGTACTGACGCATCCGACATGCTGCAAGGATGCGAAAATACAGCCTGTTTCTATCTGTTTTCTAGTTCTCATAGGGGGGATAAGTGAACTAGCTTTTCTCCAGCAGCAACGTCCGTCCAAAAGACTAAAGACAGCTGCCAGAAATTGTTTCATTCTCCGCAACACTCCACTTGAAGATCCCCAGCTATGAAGAAGCCTAACAGAAAGCCTAACCGCCGCCGCTCTCAACAGCCGGCTTACCAAACACTTGAGTCCCGAAACGTGCTTTCGGCCAACCCAATCATTTCACTCGACGGCGGGACGCTGACCATCGAGGGTTCTAGCGGCGACGATACCGTCTACGTCAGAATCGCTGGCGGCGAAGTTCAAGCGACCTATCAGACCGACGGAAGTGACTTTCAGACAGAGTACTTCCCTGAATCTGAAGTATCCGATTTCCGTTTCAATGGAAACGACGGTAACGACCATATTATCAACCGGACTGAGCTTCCACTATTGGCTTATGGTAACAACGGGAACGATCGCTTGATTGGAGGACGTGGCAACGACGAACTGCATGGTGGTGCCGGAGATGATGTTCTCAACGGCTTCATCGGTGACGACAGCCTGCACGGCGATTATGGCAACGACATCCTCAGTGGCTGGCACGGCAACGACAAGCTGTTTGGATGGTACGGAAACGACGTCATGCTTGGTGGCACCGGCGACGACTACGTCTCGGGTTACCACGGCAATGACTGGGCTGACGCTGGAGACGGAGACGATGTACTCAAAGGCCACGAAGGAAACGACCACTTGATCGGTGGTAACGGCAACGACAAACTGTATGGATGGAAAGGCCACGACCATCTTTACGGTGGTGCGGGCGACGATTACGTTTCTGGATACACTGGCAGCGACTTCATCGCTGGTGCCGGTGGAGACGACATCCTCAAAGGCCACGAAGGCGTTGACCGCATCTTCGGCGGCGACGGCAACGACAGACTCTACGGCTGGAAAGGACACGACATTCTCAACGGCATGGCCGGCAATGACGAAGTCTGGGCTGGTGATGGCAATGACCTAGTAATGGGAGAAGCCGGTAACGACATCCTACATGGTGATAAGGGTGACGATTGGATCCACGGCGGTGATGGCGATGATGTTCTCGTCGGCTACTATGGAAACGATCGCTTGGTCGGAGCTGCAGGAAATGACATGCTGTGTGGCGGGTTTGGCAACGACTCATACGGCGGCATCGAAGATGGCGACGTCGGCTACGATCCTGATTCTGTCTTCCAGAGCGAAGGCTTTGTCAAGTACGACCAGTTACTCAATGACGAGGCTTCAGCGTACTTCGAAAGCTACCTTGAACAACTGAGAGAGCTTTCCGGTCAGATCGCAGCCGAAACAGAACAGATTGCCGGCGTCGACACCTCTGGCGCTTGGCTTCCAGAGCTTGATTTCGACCGCGATGCATTTGACCAATCGCTCGATGCGGGAACCGTGGTCTCTGACCAATGGGCAGCGTGGGGCATAAAGATCTCGACCAACCGCCCGGGGGCTAATCCGGCCATGATCTTTGATTCGGCCAATCCCACCGGTGGTGACGACGATTTAGCCTCTCCTGATCAGGCCAAGATTCTGATCATCTCAGAAGACGCCGATTCGTCGGATCCAGACGACAACGCGCGCGGTGGCACACTGATCTTTGACTTTGATCGTGCCACGTCGATCGCCGAACTTGGTGTACTGGATATTGACCCGCGGGAAACTACTCAGATTCGACTGTACAATTCGGAAGGAAGATTGATCAAAACGATCAACGCAACGGGACGTGGCGACAACCGCCAGCAAGCCGTCGACATCTCGGCAGAGGGTGTTTCCCGCATGGAGGTCGACCTCGATCGTTCTGGAGCCGTTACCCATGTTACTTTCGATCGAGAAGCACATTTGGCAGAGAATAAATAGTTCGCCCAGAAGGTGACTAAATATAGAAAAGCCATGCTCCTAACCGAGCATGGCTTTTTTTGTAAGAACGCAGCTCGCTATAACTCCGCAAAAACTACTTGTCAAAGTAATGAATAATGCTGTGCGTGCGGAGGTTAACATCTTTCATCGAGTCGAGGAGCTCTGGATAAGGTTGGTAGCGGTTGCTGAAGATCCCTTTGTTTGCGTCACGGTTTGAAGGGTCGGTGCCCTTTTCTGCCGGATCGTTGTCGCAATAGCGAAACCAATGCCAGCCGACACAGACACGCGACTCAAGAAGTCCGAGAGTAAAGTTCTCATAAAACGCGGCTCGGTCTGCTTGAGTTTTCACCAGCCATCCGGCACCGCTCGTGTTGCCTAGGCCACTGTCTTCTGCTTTGGCATACCATTCAGTGATCAGAATTGGTTTCTTTGACTTCCGCTCCCAACTGCGCATTAGCTTGATGTCCGGACTCCAAGCGTGGTAATAATTGACGCTGACAACGTCAAGATGGCGTCCGGCAGCCTCAAAGAGCGAAGAAGTCTTAAGCACGCGGCCATGAAATCGTGATCCTAGCACCAAGTGGTTGGGGTCGTGCTTTCGAATCGCGGCGCTGACGATTGAAAAGTAAGTGTCAGCGGCGAAAGCGAGAAACGCTTCTCGATCCTTTGCCGTAATCTTTCTCAGCTTAAAGTCAGCGCCGTGCCGACGAGTAATCCATTTGGCGGCTGCGCGATGGCCCGGATCTGTAGCGGGTAGCTTTAGGTAGTTCTCAAGCATGCTGACTCGCCAAGGCAGTTCATTGTCGGTGAAATGTCCCAACAGCCAAGGATCATCTTTTGTATCGCTCAATCGCCGAGCGTGTTTCATGCAGAACCCGGGAAACTCAGGGTCGAAGATAAAGGGGCAGCCTTCCGGATATCCAGTGTGACCGGAGGCTTGATAGGTGCCGCCACGCTGCTTGCCATAGGCAGACATGAAGTTCCAAAGTTTTGTATACACCAAGGGAGCTTCCGGGCGGGGAAGCACTCTTTTATCGCACCACGGACCGAGACCGTTGAAGCCGTTTGTAATAAGTAGTTTACTGGTGGAAGAGGCCCACTTTTCTTTGGTACCGAATTTCTTCTGGAAGCTAGATCTTGCTCCGTCAGAGTCCAGCCTTTTGACCGAGGTCACTCCTTTGTGAATGAAGAGATGCCCCTCGGGATCTACAAGCCACCATCGATTCCCGATTTTTCGAGTGTAGAAAAATCCGGTGGCTGGGGCCTCTGTTGCGACGATTCCACCATAGCGACCATGTTCGGCATCCGCTGGAAGCTCAGGGAGCTGTGCGAGAGTGCGCGTAGGTTTGGCGGTCCACTGCTTACCGGGGCCCCGAGAGACCGAAATGGAATCCAAGCCTACCGATCGCTGCTCAGTGGATTTCCCTGCCGGCAAACTGCTTGTTTGGTAGGCCCATGTCTCTGAAGCTTGAGCACTCACCAATATGGTAGACATAGCCAAGAGGCAACAAAGGTTCTTCATCTGGTTTAACAGTTCACACGAATTGAATTTGGCGGGCAAGACAAAGGAGACAGGTGCTTATCCTCTACCTATTCTAGTCTACAGGCCGACCGAACTGCGGTGACCACATCCGACTCAGAAGGCCAAGGTTTTCTGAGGACCAACGCGACCAACCCGCCTTGTCGCGACACCACCGTGTCCCCGTTTACAGTTACATCAAATTGACCTTTGATGCCCAATTCGGTTTTGACATCAATTTCAAGTGAATCCTGAATCGCCGTGACGTAACTCGCCACTCTTGGAAGATACGACTTTCAAGAAGGGCAATGAATAATGGTCACGTTCATTTCTACCTTTCAAAATATTTATTCCTTCCCAACTTAACCGCGAATTTCAAGTAAATCGTAACACTTGCCACAACCATTTTCAGCGACATGATTCCAATGAACAGCCAAGGTAAAAAATTGTATTTAAAGAAATAGGTTTGTCCCGACATTACGCGGACCGTCTGACTGAAGAGCTGCTGCAGGCCTATGATAGCCAGAAACGCGGCCACGAAAGCAAGGCGAAACATGTCGAGGCCAAACACTGGAGGTCTAACTGAGTGTGACAGCGAACCTGCCTCACCTAGCGGACCAATAGATGTCGCCACCTTCAATCCCGCCAACTCTATCTCTATTCTACCACAGATCGTTCCTGCGGACTCTGCACCCCGTCTGCCTCGTGCGCAACCTGCCTTTCTCATGCTCTACTATTTCCTTCTGTGTTCTAACATTTGGATTAAGCAAAAGAAAATTGCGGATACCGTCAGTGTGACTGGATTGAATGCATGCACTGCGTGCTCAGGCGCAATCACAACAGCCGTCAGCAGGAGTACGACAAACCCGGCCAGTGAAAGATAGATAGGCCAGATACGGGTCCACAAAAAAAGCACGCAAAGTCCAATGGCTACCTCGGCCAATCCGCCGAGAAGAAGCGTCATGTCAGGCGTTCCCAAGACAGGGCCCCTATTGACCAGTTCCAACTCTGTAGCATGCCGGAATATCAGTTTCGGAATCAACCCGTGATATAGCCAGATGAAGACTATTGCGAATCGCGAAAGGTTGTAACTTGTAATTTTTCAGTTCCTAACGCATTAAAGAAATCGGGAAGGACTGCTAACAATTCTCACTAGCGTCTGAGGTTGCTGAAGCCGCTTGCGAACGCGTTTTCAGCGGTCAACTCTTCAACGGAGGCGCCTGCACCGCAAGGATCTGGCTCTGGTGCATACTTCTCATGCCACTCGCGCAAACTCCGACCAGAAACGTTCACCGCCTTGGCGGGAGAGGCAAAACTGCAGTCTTGCTCGACAACTAACTTTACTGCGTCTCGTTTCAATTCTTCGCTACAAGTACGACGAACTCGCTCAGGTTTCTTTGACATATTGGGCCCTTGCAAGGATTATGGGAAGTTCCTCGCGAGTCCGCCACTACTGGGCTAACGCAATAGTCTGTCCCTACCTCAAAAAGATCCTTTTCACTTTTGCGTGACAAGCTTACGTACGAATTCTGGAAGAAATTGCATAACTTGATTATCCTTCGTGTCGCTAAGGCTGTGCACAAGTTCAGCACTCTCCCCGATACCCAATTCTTTATATCTCTCCAATACCTTCAGACCATGCGCAGGATCATGAATGTCGCCAACCACTCCAGGGCGCGCCGGCATTTGACACGCCAATGCGGTCGGCTTCAACAAGCGCATCAACCAAAAAGGAGAATCCCACAGATTAGCAAAATTGAGCAGCCTCCATTGATCAAGCCCGTCCATTTAAGTGCTCGAACGGCGTCAGCGAGCTCGACGCTAAAATATTCGGGTTCTCCCAATTTCATTCGTTCTATGTTTCTGTTATTGAAGCGAACAAACGATCTAGCGAGTTTGTACCGGAACATGTAAATCAGAACGTGAGCGAAAAGGAAGACAGTGAGAGGTAACATCTTTACACCCACGTATCGAAAAGCAAGAGTTGGGGGCTAGTAGGAGTCGGATAACGGCAACGTTCACCGGGCCGCGGCGAAAGACTTGCAAGCAGAAAAACCC
>CAZDBE010000320.1:0-6482 GCA_964503675.1 uncultured Pirellulaceae bacterium
TTTGTTCGGTCAGGCGTTTGATCGACTCGGTTTGTTGCGTGCGGCAATTCCAAAACGTCAGACCGTCAAACCCTCCCCAGTGACTGGCCGTGCCATCGCAAACGGTTTGCAGCAACTTTTGCCGATTCAACTCCTCGGCCTCAGAAATATTTTTGGCTCGAACCAGATCGCAGCTGTGAGCGCAGTACACCAGTCGGTCTGCTAATCCGGCCGCACGTAGCATTGCCAGAGCGGCTGCGGTTCCTCCAAGATCATCGGGGTCGGGAGAGTTACCGTCGGCCAAGTAGGCGATTCGGCCAGCCGGAGGACGGATCGGCGGCGATGCCAATTTGTTATCCACCGTCACACCCGATCGAATAATGAATGATCGTAGATTGAACAGTTTTTTACTGCCGCCGTTGTTGCCCCTGAAGACCAGATACAAATCTTGCTTGCCACTGATGGTGCTCAGGTTGGCATGCGAGTATTCGTAGTCTCCCCACGTAGATGTCTTGTAAGTCTTGATGGTTCCCAGCAGCGTTCCGATGGCTGAACCGACACGCACTTCAATGTTGCCTCCATCATTTGCGCTGGACGATCGGACTTCAATGCTGCTCTCGACACCAACGCCAAAATCAGAATCCCTAAAACAGATCCAAGAGTCGGACTTGATATTGCCGACGTATTTTGCGTTGTTCTTGATGATTTTGTCATCGTCGGGGTGAGATTCGGTATCGAAGGTCGCAGCCGGGATGGTTTTGTCCAAATCGTCATTGGCGCTGCAGATATTACAAAGCAGTGATGTGGTGAAGACTGCTGTAGAGAGTAACTTTAAGATCATTGGAATATCTCTTTCCGCTTGTCGGGATGTTTTCGCTTGCAGCTTTGATGTTGCACAGGGGCGTCCGCAGCACCGCCTTTCGAACGGAACTGCTCAACTCGATGAACGGCAAAGCGTTATCCGCCGGTAGCCGAAAAATGACGAACCGACGGCTAGCGCCTTGTCGCTCACAACAACTGTGAGTTGTAATTGTGAACTTACTCGATGAGGAAAGGACTTGAATACTCTGTCGCTTTGCGACAATCAAACTTGTATTGCCGCGATCTAATTGATGTTCCGTTCAGCGAACGACTCGGAGAGTCGTTTTACGTAACTCGACTCTCCGAGTCGTGATCAAACGGCGGTGAGCGAAAACCTCGAAAATTCTTGTGGTTGCACCTGCAGGTGTCGCAAAATGACCACGGGATAGTCGGGCCGATTTCCGAGAAAGAAGTAGACTATGTGTGGCGTCTAAATAGAAGCAAAGCATCTTGCAGCGGAAGCATGTTTGCCTTTACTTCTCACCTTTTAGACAATGCGATACGCCGATTCGCCTTCACCACCCGAGTTTATAATCGAGTCACCTCAAGTATGCCCCTCCCAGCTAGGCCATCAAAGATGCCAGAACAATTTAACACGGTGAAGTTCTTCTCATCCGCAACCTCTGTCGTTGGCAGAACTGTGCGCGTTGGTTTCTTGACTGCAGCGTTGCTTATTTGCTCGCCACTATCAATCGTATCAGCGCAGTTTAGCGTTAGCCTGTCACAGGACATGGTGCTGGATAACGCTGGGCTGGTGCTGGCAACCGGTGGGAATTTCAGCTTCCTGATCAATGGAAGCCCCTTCCAGCAAGAAGTGTTGCTCAGTCACGGTGGTTATCAGTACGCCGCGTGGTACCACAATGGTGCTGACCAAGACATCTTTATTTCACGGCGCGATTTGACCGGTGATGTTTGGGAAACCTTCGACACTGGCGAAAACATGGAAATCGGGAACCAAAACTGGGACTCGCACAACATCATTTCGCTGGGCATCTCGGGAGATGGTCGGATTCACTTGTCATACGACCACCATGTTCATCCGCTGCGCTACCTGACCACGGATCCCGGATTCGCAACGACCTCAAGCAGCAACTGGAATGCTTCAGGATTTAAGGCTGAGCGGAACAGCTTGAACGTCGGTGGCTCCACTATTTCCAGAATCACCTATCCACGTTTTGCCAATGTTGGCGGCGACTTGGTTTTTACCTATCGTGATTTTGGCAGTGGCAATGGAGATCATCGAATTGCGGATTACGACTCGAGCACGGGACAGTGGAGTAGCACTCGGTTTGTGACCAAAGGACGGTCGACCGGCCAGATTTATGACGACGTCATCAACAGCCCTTCGGACAGACGCAACTCCTACCATAACGGATTCCACGCGGACGCCGCCGGCAGGTTGCACACGACTTGGAACTGGCGTGAGGGAACTCAAGACGGAAACCATGACATTGCCTATGCCTACAGCGATGACTTCGGAGTGACTTGGCGGAACACCGACGACCAACTGGTGGGAACCAATGCCTCCCCGATCACGCTGAACTCGAATGTTGAGGTTGTCGATTTGGATCGCACTCACGCGTTGCTCAATCAGCAGGGGCAAGTCGTTGACGCTCAAGGAGGCGTGCATGTTCTGATGTTTCATCGGCCACCGGGGCACACGTTTACAAACCCCGCATTTAGCGATCGGTCAAATTCCGATTACCACCATTACTACCGAGACCCGGTAACGGGGCTGTGGGAAGACAACGTCTTCCCGCCAGACACCGCTGTCGGGAGCCGCCCGAGGCTTGGCGTCGATAGTAGCGGGAACGTTTTTGGAGTTTACACCGAAGGCGACGACTTGGTCATCGCAGGAGCCCTGAACGACGCTGACGGTTATGATTGGGTCGTTCTGCGTCGGGATCAAACGCATGACTATGATGGCACGCCGCAGGTGGACCTCCAGCGTTTGATGGATGATGGAATTCTGTCGATCTATGTTCAAGACGAAGCCACCAGTACCTCCGCAACGAATCCGTCCAGTTCCACACTTCGGGTGATGGAGTTCAGCATAGAGACGCCACCGCTTTTCGAGCCCGGGGTTTTGATCGCGGGCTGGGACACTTGGGATAGTTCAGGCGTTCACGATGCTGATGTGACCGATGGCACCACGACTGGAACCACTTCTACATCTGGTTTTTCGCTTGACTCGGACATGCGGGCCAGCACCGATGGAACATGGGGAACCCTCGATACGCCGATGGCTGACGTAACTGCCGATGACAGCAGCGATGCGGCTCGATTGGTTAACGGATCCTCTGGCTACTATGACTTTACGGTGACCGACACAAGCGGACTCGATAGAGATCTAACTACATTCCATTTCGATGCGGGTACCTTGAGACCAAATTCTGCTCGAAATTTTGAACTGTCAGTGGTCTCGGGTGACCTGACTGTTGGAACGGTGGCTACTGGGATCGTGCCGTCTTTCGAGGGTGGTGTGCAGGATTGGTCTGATTTTGACATTTCCCTCATCGGTTTGGCTGATCGCACTTTGGACGCAAATGGAACGGTTACCTTCCGCCTAGAATTCACCGGCGGCACTGTTGGGGCCGGTGGGCACCATCAGAGCCTCGACAACGTTGCAGTAGCGGCCGAGCCACCGGTCCTGCCGATCACACTGATCGCTGGCTGGGATAATTTCGATGATGCTACCGCGCCTACGGTAGCCACGTCGCTCTCAGGTGTCACGGCAACCGTTGCGATTACGGGCTCCGGCTGGTCTAACAATGACTCGTCCGGCCGTGGCTCAAGTAAAGATACGACTTGGGGAACATTTGAAGGCCTTCCTGCGGCAGATGCCGGAACGACAGCCGTTGGAGCGAACTTGGCGCTTATCAACGGTGCTGCAACCGGAGACCTGACGTTCACGGTCACCAACAGTGGTTCGGCCGACATCGATTTAAATTCGTTTCATATGGACGCTCTTGCGTTCCGTCCCAATGCTGCCAGAACTTACGCGTTGAACGTATTGAGCGGTGACATGACCGTTGGCAATGTCTTCACTTCAGACGGGCCGTCAAGTGATAATAGTACCAATGCGATTACTCATCTGGGCGGTGGCCTCCTGACAGATGATGCCGATCCCTTGACACACGATCAGCATGACGACGTTGAGATCGACATGTCAGGCCTCGCAGATCATACGCTCGCCGTTGGTGAATCAGCCGTCATTCAAATCGCTTTCTCTAACGGAACCGGCAACGGTGGCGGACACCATTTGTTTGTTGATAACGTTGCATTCGGAGGCGTCGTCGCGGACACTGGTGTGTTGCTGGGCGATGTCGACTTGAACGGCATTGTTGACTTCGCAGATATCCCAGCGTTCATTGCTGTTCTGATGTCTGGAGTGTTCCAAGCCGAGGCAGATTGTGATCAGAGTGGATTTGTTGACTTCGACGATATCCCAGCATTCATCGCAATTTTAATCGCTTCATAATCGGGGTGCAGGCCCGCGTTAAATTAGGTGGACTTGCTCTAACGGATTCCAATGTCACACGGGTGGGTTCTCGTTGTCACGCTGTCGCTGGGTTCGGATTACCGAACCTCAGAGTCAAATGCTTGAGCCACCAGAATGAGGTCGACCATTTTTCTTTCATCGGTAGCACTCTAATGATACAACTAATCGTTCGAATTCATTTTCTCAGTTTCGTCTGCGTCTTGCTTGGTCACGTTTTGTCTATCCCGGCCCAAGCGGCAGACGATTTGAATCAAGCGAAGCCGAATATCATTTTTATTCTTGCCGATGACCTTGGCTTCAACCAAATCGGCTGCTACGGCGACACGCCGATCAGAACACCAAACCTAGATCGCTTGGCGTCGTCAGGCATTCGTTTTACGCAAGCATACTCCGGCAATACGGTTTGCTCTCCATCGCGCGTTTCACTGTTCACCGGGCGCGATGGCCGCCTGATGGAAAACAACTCCAACACCGTTCAACTGCGCGACATCGATGTCACGTACGCTCACGTCCTTAAGCATGCGGGCTACGACACTGCACTTTTTGGGAAGTATTCGATCGGATCGCAGATGGGTGTTACCGATCCGTTAGCGATGGGATTTGATACTTGGTACGGGATGTACTCGATCCTCGAAGGCCATCGCCAGTATCCGCATATTCTGTGGCGAGACGGGAAGAAGATTCGTGTCGAAGCCAATGAAGGCGGCAAGAAAGGTGCTTATGCTCAAGAACTGTTTGCGGGCGAGGCAATCGATTACATCAAACAAGATCGCAAGAATCCGTTCTGTGTCACGTTGTGCTTCTCTTCTCCTCATGCGGAATTGGCGGCGCCGGACGAGTTTGTGCAGGCCTATGAAGATCAGTTTGCCGAAACGCCTTACACGGGTATGTCGACCGGTACGCCGGACGACAAGTATTCTTGGTATTACCCGGAAGCAGTTGAGAAGCCGAACGCGACGTTGGCCGGCATGGTGACCGCGCTGGACGCGTACGTGGGGAAGATTGTTGCCACGCTCGAAGAAAAAGGAATCGCTGACAACACACTGATCATCTTCACATCAGATAATGGGCCCCATGATGAAGGTGGAGCGGATCCAGATTTCTTCAAGGCATCCGCTCCCTATAAAGGTATGAAACGTGATCTGTTTGACGGTGGGATTCACGTTCCGATGATTGTTCGCTGGCCAGCGGCGATTGAGACCGCCCGAGTCGACGATACACCATGGGCTTTCGCGGACGTGCTGCCCACGTTTGCTGATATTGCTGGCGTTGAGCTGATCTCTGTCCCTCGTGTCAAAACGAACGGCGTCTCAATTGTAGATCGCTTGAACGACAATCCGAAAGAGATGCCCGAGCGCGTTCTCTATTGGGAGTTTGGGAAACAGGCTGGCGATCCGAATTCTGGCATCATCGGCGAGGTCTTTCAGGGGGCCAGACGCGGCCCATGGAAAGCGGTTCGATATGGAATGGATGCGCCAACAGAACTCTACAATATCGAAAACGACCCGGGTGAAAGTAGAGAGCTTTCAAAGGAGCACCCCGAGATCCATCAGGAGTTCGAATCGCTTTTCAAAGACCATCAAGGGTAAGAGGCCGTCATCGCTGGTGGTAGAGTAGTGTCAGCGGCGAGACAACTGAAATTACAATGGATTTTTGAATGAACTTATACGGCAATTGGCGACGCGCGTTGCCAATACTTCTGAGTGTTTTCTTGTTTTGGCTTGCAAACTTGGTATCCTATTCTAGTTTTGTATGCGCGAACGAAGTCGAACTGGTTCAGATTTCGACGGTCGATGAAAACACGCTGACGTTTGCTGAGGGTCCTGCTGCGAGGTTTTCCACTACCGTCAATGGTCGCACGCACCAGCAGACGCCGCTAACGACTTACCGAGGTTATCAATATGCAACGTATTTTGATTCCCAGCGGCGCGTTTGCATTGGGCGGCGGAAACTGCCGTCGAAGGTTTGGGAAGTGATCCATTTCAACGACCATCGTTTTAAAACCAACGACTCGCACAATACGGCCGTACTGGGGATTTGTGACAAGGACGGCACGATCCATATGGCCTTTGATCACCATGCTTCTGAATTGAACTACCGCGTTTCTGAATTGGGCGCGGCACATGATCCAGAATCCGTT
>CAZDBE010000321.1:0-6426 GCA_964503675.1 uncultured Pirellulaceae bacterium
CCAATGTCGTACGGGCAAACACTTGCTCAAACGCCCAGTCAGCAGTACGAAGCAAACTCTCCCCAGCACTGGTTGGGGCAAGCCCGCCAGATGATGGCCGAACGACGCTTTGAAGTTGCTCAGCAGTACATCCAATTAGCGGAGTCTATTCTTCAGAATGCGCCTAACGCAGACCTGGAATACACGCCGGAGATGGCACGCCAGCAACTGACGGAGTTGATGTCGCCAGAGCCAGCTCAGGTCGAACCCAGCCAACCGGCTGCGGCACCTGCTCAAGCATCCGCTCCTGAACCGTCTTCTCAGCAAGACCTTCAATCCGCCGGTTCGGCTTTGTTGGAAGCACGCCAAGCTTTGGCCGTTGGTGACGTCGAAACGGCAGCAGCAAAGATTAATTCAGCCAAATCGTTGGTCAAAGATTTTTCAACTCTTGGCGACTCGCCTCAAGCAGTTGAGCAATTGCTACAAAAGCAGAATCAACTCGCCGACATGCGGGCTCAGGCGGATCCAGATTACAACCTGCAGGCCGCTGGGTTTCTGTTGGCTCAGGCTCAAACGCTTGTCAAATACAAAGATGCTCAAACGTCACGTATGCTGGTCGAACAGGCTCAACAATTCCAAGTCTCCTTTACCCCTGAAATGGGCGATCCTAAGGCGTTGTTGAAACAGATCGATTCCATCGCTGGCGTTAGCCCGGAATCCGTTGCCAAAGCAACAGCCAAGAAGAATGCACTAAGTCTGCTCTCAAAAGCTCAACTTGCCATCGATCAAAAACGCTGGTCCGACGCCAGTAACTTGGTCAATGAAGCGAAAGCAATTGGATTGGCCGACAACGATTACGAAGTTGATCAAATCCGCCCATGGCAACTGGAACTGAAAATCCAGAACGGTAAAAAAGGTGCGGTGGTGCAACCCGTGGCAACCGACGAAGGTTCACCATCCCAGTTTGACCCAAATGTCGCCAACGCTGATTTCATTCCCTCGCGCGACACAACCAAAAATGTTACCGTGGCGGCAGCATTGCCAGTTGAAGCAACTTTAACTGATGAGATAGGGGCGATGACCCTTTTCGAATCGGGTGTCAAAGCGCTCAACTCCAATGACCCGGTCCGCGCGGGAGAGTTCTTCCGTTTGGCTCAACAACGTCAAGAAGAACTTACTCCTTCCGCGAAGTTGATGATTCAGAATTACACTGAATCTACTCCGATTCGGGATGAGAACGTTAAACCGGCACAAGCTCAGACCAAAACGATGGATCTGAACAAGATTCGTAGTGAACAACAGGCCGCTTTTCGGAAACTCCAGTCGTCGATCTACAAGGAACGGGCAGATGCCGAAAAGCTTCTTGAAAAAAGCCCCACTCAGGCTTTGGCAAAGCTAACTGCTGTGCGAGCACGCATCGCAGGTGCCAACCTTGCTCCGGAAACTCAGCGTCCGCTGCTTACGTTAATTGAGCGTGACATTACCGAAATCCAAACTTACATCGAAGAGAACCTCTCCGAGATTCAAAACGAAGAGTCAAACGAAGCGGCTCGTCAGTTGGTAGAGCGACGTGCTCAACGACGTGTTGATAACGACGAGCAGATTTCAAAACTGGTCAACGAGTACAATGCGTTGATCGACGAGAAACGTTTTGACGAGGCTGGACAAATCGTTCGACAGGCCACCGAATTGGCACCCGACTTAGAAGTCGTCGCCATTATGGACGAAAAGTACCGAGCAGAGCGAAACTTTCGCAATGCCAAAGAACTCAAGGCTAGGCGAGAGGAAGGATTTGTAAATGCAGTGCACAGTGTTGAACGCAGTGGAATTCCATTCTCGGACGAACTCAACCCTCTTCAGTTCCCTGATTCTGACGAGTGGTCTGAAAAGTCAGCCAATCGACTGAAAAGGTTGGAGAACAATCGCTACTCTAGCGATGCCGAACGAAATATTTGGAACACACTTCGCCAAACAGAAGTGGAAGGCGAATACGTCGGAACGCTGGCAGAAGCAATGGGACAACTTTCCAGACAGGCAGCCGTCAATATCGTGTTTGACAACGTGGCTCTTGACGATGCCAATATTCAAACTGATCAATTGATCAACGTTCCATTGACCAACCCGGTCAAGTTAGAAAACGCTCTGAACATCATCTTGGGCAACGCTCGGTTGACGTTCTCTGTTGAAAACGAAGTGATCAAAGTGACCACTCCAGAATCGAAGCGTGGTAAAACCAAAGCAGAAACTTACTACATTGGTGATCTTGTCATGCCAATGCAGGCTCAGCAGAATCCAATGGACATGATTTGGAACAACAATCCTTATCAAGGCCGTGGATTTGGAAATACAGGTGGCGGTGTCATGAATGTCAACGGAGCAAATCCGGCGACGATTCCTGCTGCCGGTGCTACCAACACTCTTGCTATGGCCCAACAACTGGGCGGTGGGATTCCATTCGGCGGATCCGGCGGCGGACAGCAATCGTTCGGCGGAAACGGACCATCCTACGGCAATCCTGCCTACGGTTCGGTCGGTGGCGGGAAACTTGGTGGAATCACCGAGGCTGATTTTACTCCGCTGATCGAGTTGATTCAGTCAACCATTCAAAGCGATTCGTGGGAAGACAGTGGAACGGGCGAGGGTACCATCCAAGCTTACCCTGCTAACCTGTCCCTAGTCGTAAACAACACTCAGGAAGTTCAGGACCAGATCGTTGATCTACTGAAGAAACTACGGGAGCTGAACGACGTTCAGATCGTGATCGAAGTACGCTTCATCACCCTGACCGACAACTTCTTCGAACGAGTCGGCATCGATTTCGATTTTGCCTTGAATGATAACGCTGAAAACATTGGCGTTGGTGGAGATGTTGTCTCCGAAAGTGGCGTAGTCGGAATCTCCTCCGGTGCAGAAGACGGTCAGTTCCCTGCTCCGACGAGCAACCTAGACCTTCAATTTCTACAAGGCGGATTTGCAAGAGCAGTACCTGCATTCGGTGGATTTGACGCCGCATCAGCTGCGAACTTTGGCTTTGCCATTCTTTCCGACATCGAGGTCTTCTTCCTGATTCAGGCAAGCAAAGGTAGCACAAGAACGAACGTGACCAATTCGCCAACAGTCACTATGTTCAACGGACAGAGTGCGACGGTAACCGATGGCTTCCAACGGCCCTTTGTGACTTCTGTAACACCTGTTGTTGGTGACTTCGCAGTCGCCCATCAGCCGATCATTACGATTCTTCCTGATGGGACGAACCTAAACGTTGCGGCCGTTGTTTCCAACGATCGCCGTTCGGTACGAATGACATTGGTTCCTCAGTTCACGCAAATCGGAAATGTCGAAACCTTCACGTTTGAAGGGTCAACTTCGACCGCTACTTCGACGAACTCGTTCCTCGACGACTTGCTGGACATCAACAATCCGGATGCCAGCGACGACGAAATCGAAACTACTCAAACTGGTGTTACCGTTCAGTTGCCGATTATCGCCACGACCTCGGTCAGTACGGTAGTCAGCGTGCCTGACGGAGGAACGATCCTATTGGGTGGTGTCAAGCGAATGACCGAATCACGCAACGAGGAGGGTGTTCCGTTCCTTAGCAATATCCCGTACGTCAACCGACTGTTCAAGAACGTTGGTATCGGCCGAGAGACAACCAACCTGATGATGATGGTTACTCCACGCATCATCATCCAAGCGGAAGAAGAAGCCAAGCAGATTGGTGAAACCTTCTCGAACTAGAGTTCGCGAATTCTAGTATTCAAACCAGAAAGGCCCCCAGCATTTGCCAGGGGCCTTTTTTTTTGCGACGTGTAAAATCGCTAGTATCTGCTTCGTTTTCCGGTGGATCGCAAATACAGGCGTTCGACCTTCTCTCGCGCCCACTCGGTTCTTCGAAGAAACTTCAAGCTCGATTTGATCGACGGATCGCTGTTGAAACAATTGATCCGAATGCGACTGCCGAGTTCTTCCCAACCATACTGCTCGACCAAATACTCTAGAATGTCGGCTAGTTTGACGCCGTGCAGCGGATTGTTGGGTTGGCTATCGACCTTCTTCTCAGGAACGTTCTCATCACACATTTGGCTCTTTCCGTAAGAACACAGGAGCCTCTTCGGTCGACTCTTTCGCACTGTAACGGTAGCCACTTCCTTTGAACTTCTTAAGTTGCTTGACGTCGGTGATCTGGTTTCGAATTAGCCATCCACTCATCACCCCACGCGCTTTCTTTGCAAAGAAACTGATAATCTTGTACTTGCCGTTTTTCTCATCCTTAAAAACCGGAGAGACCACGCGCCCATTCAAGCTTTTTGGCTGGATGACTTTAAAATATTCGTTGGAGGCTAGATTCAGAACAACATCGTCGCCCGACTTCTTTAACTGTTTGTTGAGCGCGTCGGTGACTTTACCGCCCCAAAAATCGTACAGATGATCTCCGCGCGCTGTAGCGAGCTTTGTACCCATTTCAAGCCGGTAGGGCTGCATCAAATCCAGCGGACGAAGTGCACCGTAGAGCCCCGACAGGATTCGTAGATGCTCTTGGGCAAACAGGCATTCGGATTCCGTTAACGTGTACGCGTCGAGACCCATATACACATCGCCCTTGAAGGCAAATATTGCCTGCCGAGCGTTCTTGGTGGTCGGTTTGGGTCGCCATGCCTCATAGCGATCCACGTTCAGATGAGCAAGTTTCTCACTGATGCTCATTAACCCAGCGAGCTTCGTCGGGGTGAACTGCCGCAGCACTTCGATCAACTCCGCGCTGTCGGCTTTGAAGATCGGTTGGCTGTTCTTTTTAACGGGCAGCGTTGTGTCGTAGTCCAAGGTTTTGGCCGGTGAGATAACGGTCAACATAAATCTATTCTTTTTCAATCGGGAATTTCGCGATGCGTGTAGCCCGATTATATCTTTCGCAACCCGCCGTCACAGGAGGCTAAATAGTCGCATTCGACTATTTGGCCGCGTTGGTCAGGTCACTCAAAGGTTCCCACCAAGTCGGTAAAGGTGCAGTTTGGTCAACAGGCTCTTTGCTGATCGGGTGTTGGAATGCCAACCGGCGCGCATGCAACGCGATCCAGCGCTTTCGCAGATCCGTCGTTTCGGGGCCAAACTTCACTTGCGATCCATACAGCTCATCACCGAGGATCGGCAAACCACGGCTGCCGCATTGAAGTCGAATCTGATGCGTGCGCCCAGTAATTAACTCGATCTCCAACAATGTAGCTGAGCCATTAAAGGCCATCGTTCGGTACTTCAATTTCGCAAGTTTCGCGTCGGCATGATCCGCCGCCACGATCTCAGACCGCGCTTCATCGGGGACCTTGCGCATCGAGTCCTCCCAGATCCCCTCGGCTGGTTCCACAACGCCAGCCACCACAGCCCAGTAGGTTTTCGTCACCGTGCGTTCTTCGATCTGTTTGGAGATTCGTTGGGCGGCGCGCACGTTCTTAACCACCGTGATAACACCAGATACTGGACGGTCGAGCCGATGGGGTACACCAAGGTAGACCTTACCATGCTTTTCATCGCGCACTTTTAAGAAGTGCTTTGTTCGTAGCTCCAAACTATCAATACCAGGTGGTCCCTGAGTCAGTAGTCCTCCGGGCTTGTTCATGACAAAGACTGCTCCATCTTCAAGAAGGATCTCTGGAGCGGCAATATTCTTGGGCGGCATGGCAATGTTGAAGGGTTGGTCCAGATGTACTGGGGATTTTTTCAATCGAATCACCCGAATTGATGATGAAAAACCTCGTCAGAGTTTACCTGACTGTCGGAATTAAGAAACGTCCTGATCTTGTCGCAAGAAAAAAATGTTTTGCCTAAAGAAAATCTCAAATGTCGAAAATCTGCGAGGTAGGTTTTCTCAGCCCGATAGGCGACTTGTAGGCAAAAACATGAACACCACTGGGAATGGCGATGTGTAACTGGAAAAAACGAAGAACTAAAAGCAACCGAAGCCTAAAGCGTTCTCAGGCAACTGGCCAGCATTACTCCTGCCTTGAGTCGCGCGAAATGTTAGCGGTCACCGTTCTCCAAGATGGTGCCGGTGAGGTAAGAATCCAAGGTGACAACTTCTCCAACACGGTTGAGGTAAGAAACGAGGGCAATGATGTGCTTGTCACCGTCACTGGGCAAGGGAGCTACAGCTTCACCGCCAGCACGGTGAACTCTCTTCGTTTCTTGGGCGCTAACGGCGACGATGTTTTCAACAACCTAACCGATATTGATACGTGGGCCGCCGGTCACCGAGGCAACGATACGCTATCAACCGGCGGTGGCAATGACCGCTTGTATGGTGGTTTCGGTCAAGACGTTATCACATCGACCGGGGGAACCAACATCCTAAACGGGCTTGAAGAAGTCGACTACATCACCGGGGGAACCGGCAACGACACGATCTACGGCTTCGAAGGAAATGACATAATCAACGGTGGAGCAGGTCACGAC
>CAZDBE010000322.1:0-5049 GCA_964503675.1 uncultured Pirellulaceae bacterium
AAACATAAAAATCTCTGGGATCTGCGGCCCCCCCCCACGCCGCCATCGACGCTGGGTCGTGCCCTTGTACGTTTCCCTGACCACACGTTCAGGATCCCACCCAAACCCCAAGTTGACAATTGAAGGATCCGGAAAAGCTTCGCTCGTTAACCACGAAATTGCCTCGGCACCACGTTTCCGGTATTCGACGTTCGCAGTAAGACTCCAAATCTCGCTTTGACTCTGGAGTCGAGCTTGTTGAGCAACGGCGAGAGCCCGATATGCGGTTCGACGAACTTGGTAGGCAGCGTCACGAGAAAATGCCAACAGAATAGTTGCTGCTTCGTTGGAGAGGCGAGGGTATTTCTCGGCAGCTTTGCCAATGTTGTCACCGAGCGCGGCCCGAGCGACAGGACGCCATTCTTTCCATTCTGACAATTTGGCTAACGCGAACAGCTTGGAAGGTGATATTATTCGCAAGATACGAAAAAGTTCAACATTTGTTCTCGCCGAACTATTCGACTTCTGAATTCTTTGAGCCATAGCCATCGAGACGTTCTCTGGGCATTGATGCCCAATCGCTTCAAGCGGATAAAACAACTGGTAAAGCGATTTCTCAGAGTAGCTCGAGATCAAAACAGAGATAAGATCCGAATAGACGCTGGGCTCCCGAAGAAATAAATGGCCAATCAAGTATGCTTGCCAAACAGGGATTTCTTCATCGTTTGAAAACTCCAGTTTCCCACTCTGTACACTCAGTCTCAGTTTCTTCTGAAGCCACGCTTCTTCCTCTAAATCTATCAAATTGCGCTTGACTAAAACCTCGCATGCTCGCCAACTCAACTCTCCCTCTTCTTTTCCGAGCGCAATGAGTCTGGAAAGTTGATCTGGATTGACCTCGGCATCCGTAACGCTTATCGCGTCAAATGCACATTTTCGGGAATACTCGTCCAAGGTCTCGTCATTCGCGAAATCCCAAAGCCGAGCTTGGTCTGCTCCTTGAACAACTCCTTTTTCGGTCGCAAGTTGGCAAAACGCTGCAATGGCCGCCTCGCGGTGGCGTTTCTTGCAAGTCGTGGCAGTTTTCTCCAATACTTTCTGGACAGCTGACTTATTGCCGATTCTCGCTTGTGCCAACGCACAGTCTATGATCGCATTAAGCGTTGAAAGCAAAACGTGGCCATCACTTGTAAGACCAAAGTCCAGTAACGCATCAAGGCATTGCTCGTCACCGCATGACCGAGCAATTTCGATCAGGCCCAAATGCCGAGTCCACTCTTCACCATCAGGTTCTTGCCCTATTTCATCCAAAAAGCGACTGGACAAGGCCTTTGGCTTAACACAAGCAATGATCGCCGCCACCTGCCGCGCACAGTCCGGGTTGGTTTCGTCAAGGACTGCCTGATCAATCCATTGATCAACTTCTGGAATTCCGGCCGCCAACGCCAATTGCCACGCTTCCGTTTTTACTCGTAGCAATGTCGTCGTGAATCGGTCTTCAATTTTCGTGTCGAGGGTTGCGAGTTCCTTTAGCAGCGGAGCAAGTTTGTCTAAGTCAACGTGGTTCCAACCATTAAGTTGATTCGGTGAAGTCAACTCGGAAATTCGCGAAAGCGTAATATAATCTCCTGCGGCCGGGATCTCGTGTTGTTCATCGAGCAATGAACCCACGTAGTCTTGAAGAGTTTCCGGAATATTGCAGCTGTTCGCATGGCTTGGCGTCATGCGCATTGTTCGCCAATAGCGCTTGAACACACTCCAGATGGCTCGATGCAAATCTGTATTCTCGGGTTGCTGCTCGGCAATTCGTGACGCTGCCCCGAAACAGAGTGTAAAGTCAATGTCTTTTACATCAAGCTCTCTTTCTGCCACCCTGAGAAGCTCTTGCGCCAGTTCAGGGTGTGTTAATGCACTGAGTTCTTCAATCGCAACAATCGTCCCGCGTTGGTCTTTGATTTCGTTATCTGCCAAGCGGTCTGTGATGGATGACAAAATCTTCGTTCGTTTTTCTGGCGGCACTCCAAGGCGTGCGAGCACAAACAAGGCGGTGTCGGATAGATCCTTGTCTTCTCCCCCAAACAGTCTTTCTAGCCGCACAACGACTTCTTTGGTTCGCAATCCGATCGCAGCAACCAGCCACATCAGCCCGTTGGTCGGTTGCTCGTCGATCTTTTCGCAAAGCTTGTCCAAAATTGATTTGCGGATCGGAGAATACTCTTCAAACGAGTATTGATACACCCAGCTCTTCAGCAACTCTCGAAGCTCATGCGATTGCCTTTTCGACACCGGCCTCTGATCACCGGATAGCTGACAGCACCATTCAAGCAAGCCGCCAACTATTAACTTGTGAGCAGCTTCAGGATCGCGAGAGGTTAATCGCTTTAGCCGGTAATGGGCGTCGAGAACCAAACTTGCTTTTGCATTTTCATGATCCTCCTTCTCGTCAATGGTTTTCAAAACCAGCACAAGGTCGTCAACTGTCTCGGCGCCGCGAACATTTTCCGTAAGTGATTGTCGCAATTCTGGATTCGATAGGCTGGATTCGGTATTCACTTGACAATCCCTCCACTTTGCACGAGGAATTCGCAAAACCATGGAAACTTCCATCGCCAAACTTTGTTTCCAGCTTCCTCGGTGACGACTATTCCAGCAGATGCAGCTTCAAGAAAGAGCAGCTCAACGTCGGACTCACTTAATTTTGTCTTCGCGACAACTGGCTGTAACCAGTTTTGTTCGAGATCTCCTACATCAGCGGGACTATCAAAAGTTGTCGCAGCGGCATGGAAAGCGGCCTCACAAATTCCCCGGTTCAGTGGCATTCTGGATGATGCCTTGTCTTTGAACCATTTCATGTATTCGTCGCCGAGTTGACAAAGGGCATTTGAATCACCATCCAGACATCCATGCTGAATATCTTCGGGCAATTCCGAAAACAAAAACCAAAAGACTGGATTGCTCAAAACCTCGATTACTTCCTCGGAAATGTCTCCAAGCTGTTGTTGAGAATCCATTCTCAATAGATCATCGCTACCCACGAAACCGACGATTCGCTCAGCCACACGCCCACTTACTTTATCAAACTCCGCCACAGCTTCGAGCAATTCTGTTTTGCTGTAATCCGTCATTGGCACAAACTCAACATCATGTTCCGCTGCAATTGGATTTCCCACCCGTCGAATATTGCTTGCCTCTTCAGGATGTCGGCAAGCCAAGACGACTGCCAGCTGGTGCATTCCGTTCTCAGTTCTGGAATCTGTCGCCATGCGGATCAGTTTGGAAATGAACTCACGTGTCGGATCCGAAAGTCGTTCTTTCGGCTTCTCATCAATCGCATCAATGAAAAACACGATGACTGGAGCACCATTGGACGCAGCTTCAAGTCTACCAAAAGCAAATCGGAAATCAGCATCAACCTTGGCTCCGGCGCCGCGCCATTTCGCAACTGAAACATTCGCTTCCTGTTGAGCGAAACTGTTTGCCCGCATCATCATGCAGAATCCGGGCGGGTTGGATTTGTCGTTCAAAAACTGTAGCGCCACATCGGCTATTGCAATTGACTTTCCACATCCACCGGTTCCATGAATGACTACTACTGGAAAATTGAGGATCGCATCCGTAATGTCGTTCACCCGCACACGACGGACAACTGGCGACGTGCTGAAATCTTTGGTGCGTGATTCTTCTTGTTGGAAAGAGTTGATTTCATCAACACGCATGCTGACAGATGCAGAAGAGTCCAGTTCAATGGCGTTGTCGTGCCCCGCCAGTCTTTCTCTTAGCTCCGATGGGATTATTCTTGGCGACTCGGCAGGTGTAGATTTTCTGGCCAACAGCCCGATAACACCGTCGATGCCGCTTGCCATTTCGTTTTTGAGTACGCCTAGCCTTGCGGCTGCCTGCTTTAACTCGGTTTTGAGGTCAGCGTTTGACTTTATGATGATCTTTAGCCGCGAATAGATCTCACAAAGCTGCGTTAGATTGGGAATCGTCTTACGCGCCCTTTTCTTAATGCACGCTTCCAATTCTTCCCGGTCGCCTTTCTTCGCCGCAACTTCCCATTCGTTGAGATCCGGATGAAGTTGACGATTCGTAACCAGTTCGTAGTTGAAGTCGTTGATATGTTTTTCAGCATCCCCAACACACGCCAAAAAGGTCTCAAGTATCTCCCGAAGATGGCTTGGCTTGACTTCCGCGTTCGTACTCGAATATTTGAATTGGATGAGCCTTGTAACGCCTCCATCGGATGGCGAAGCAACTAGATCCTGTCCCAGTTGCTCCAATTCAAGAATTTCCCCCGCATCTTCATCGTTCTCAATATGTTGGGTCAGCCGGCATGATTCTGCTCCCGCCCCAACGATCTGGTACAAAAACCCAGCGAGGGAGAATCTTCCTGACTCCGTTCGATTAGCCATCCGGACTCGCTCGGTAATGTTGTGGAGAAGCAAAAGAGTTATTTGACAATAATTCAGCCAACATTTCCACAAGTAGCGCGGCGAATCACGAACAAGCACAGAAACACTGCAACTTCAATCGACGCCGCCTCCAGATACGCCGACGGTCGAAAATTTATCTAGCTACAGAACGTCCGTCAACTCCGCAGTATTATCGGCGCAATTCAAGAGCGTGGGGTCGGGATTAGGATCGGATTCTCCGCAACCATGACATGGTTTGGACACAACCGTTATGCCATTCGGAGACAATCTCGTGCTGCCACCGGGTTTTGGAAGAGAGCTTGGCGGTCCGCGGATATCACTCTTCCCAACGTCGTTTTAAAACGACCCGATTCCATAAGAACGGGCTCTTCTTGGTATTTAGTTGCTGACATTCGAATAGCGATGTCTAGTAACCAGATCGAACACTAGGTTCCCGGCAGCTTCTCAAAACGTGCGGATGTGCCCACATCGCACACCTCGGTCACTGCTACCTACTCACAACATGTCCCTTAGGTCTATGCAGGTTGTTGGTCGCCGCCTTAGTTGGACAACGCCACCTTAATGGAATATCTCCGCAAGGTTTCTTCTTCACTGCGTCAGTTGATAGAACGTCGATCTCAAGATCCAAATCAATCTA
>CAZDBE010000322.1:5059-6421 GCA_964503675.1 uncultured Pirellulaceae bacterium
GATATAATCAATTCAACCGTTTTGAGGTGGAGAATAGCAGGCCTAGCCCTTGGTAAAAGTCAACCAAAGCTCTGCTGTGCTACCACCCACCGCGAAGCGGTTTAGTTCAATACTTGAGGGAATCGGTTAGCTTTTGGCGGCTGAATCATCTTACTCGTCAACAAATTCAAAAAACAAAGGAGGCAATAAGAAAAGTCACACATCGTTCAAATAACGACTGAAATCCGCGACGAAGGAGCAGTTCAGTCGGCTTGCAAGAGACTCAATCTACCACCTGCGATTCGCGGAACGTTTGAGCTTTACAGTTCAACCGAAACTGGGCTCGGAATCGAGTTGCCGCATTGGAAGTATCCGGTCGTTGCAAATCTGAAGACCGGGCAGCTGCGCTACGACAACTACAATGGTCGATGGGGAAGTGAAGGAGTTCTTAACAAATTCATGCAAGGCTACGCAGTTGAAAAAGCCAAAATCGAAGCGCGAAAGATGGGCTATTCGGTCATTGACCAACAGCTCGATGACGGCTCGATCAAGGTAACTGTGAGCGTGGGAGGTGAAGGTTGAACAAAACAATTGAGATCACAATCTCCCCAAAGGGTGAGAGCCGCGTTGAAACGAAGGGCTTTGTCGGTAAAGGTTGCCGGGAAGCGAGCAAGTTCGTTGAGTCGGCATCTTTTCGTTACAACTGCCAATACGCCATTGGGCAACAACGTGTATCGGTCATTCAAGGCAATTTGTGCGAAGTCTGGCATCGAAACCAAAACGCTTGACGGAGAAGGAAACTTGATCGAGGTGGTTGTACTTCACAGCACTCGCCATACGTTTGCAACTGACCTCATCCGAAATGGGGCTGACCCCAAATCAGTCCAAGCATTGATGGGACACAAAACATTGGACATGACGATGAGGATCTATACCAAAGTCAACGTGACGCAGAAGCAGAACGCGATTAAGAAGCTTTCTTTTGGCTCAGTGCTGCCAGTAGAAAAAGACACCGAAGAAAATAAAAAATAAAGCGTGCGCAATGTGTGCGCAAGTATTTCTCAGAACGATTAAACCCCGCAAAAACGCTGATCAAATGAAAGGACCAACGGAATCAGAATCCGCGTGTCGGGGGTTCGAATCCCTCCACCGCTACTTCAACAAAGCCCTTTGATGTTTGTGTCTACAGCGTCAAAGGGCTTTTTCGTGCGCGGTCAAGAATTTGCAATCTAGTACCCCAACCTCTATTTTCGCTTCTTTTAGTCCATCGGTATGCGCAAACCGATGGTTCCTGAGATTTACCGCTGTGCTTCCACCGTTTTGTCTAATCGTATGCCACCACGTTCGACTTCGATCCGAATACTTTGGGAGGCAGCGTTTCCA
>CAZDBE010000323.1:0-6417 GCA_964503675.1 uncultured Pirellulaceae bacterium
GTGCCACAACCATCCGTTTGATCGCTGGACGATGGATGACTATTACTCGTTCGCTGCATTTTTTGCCAAAGTGGCGCGGAAGCCAGCCAGCGACCCGCGCGAAAGAATCATCGTCGGAACTGGCGGTGGTAAGACGAAACATCCGGTAAGCGGGAAAATCATGGAGCCAAAGTTTCTGGGCGGCTCGATGGCAGATGTCAAAGACAAAGATCGGCGAGCGGTACTGGCAGAGTGGCTAACGTCCAAAGAGAACCCGTACTTCTCTAGAAATCTTTCCAACATCGTTTGGGCACATTTTTTTGGGCGTGGGATCATTGACGAGGTCGACGACGTGCGTGTTAGCAACCCACCGGTCAACGAGCCGCTGTTGGCTCAGCTCGCGCAGAATTTTTCCGAGTCTGGATATGATTTTAAGGCGATGGTGCGCGATATCTGCAATTCGCGTACTTACCAATTAAGTACTCAAGCCAATGAAACCAATGCAACTGATTTGACGAATTTCTCTCACGCTTATCTTCGCCGCTTGCCGGCTGAGATCTTGCTCGATTTAGTTGCTCAAGTGACTGACACGCAGAACAAGTTCAAAGGCCTGCCGCTTGGATCACGAGCGATCGAAATTGCCGACGGCAAGACGACGAATTATTTTCTGCAGACGTTTGGTCGAAGCAAACGGGAATCGGTTTGCTCGTGCGAAGTAAAGAAAGAACCGAATCTCTCGCAAGCGTTGCACTTGATCAACGGTGACACCGTCGAAAAGAAGATTAGACAAGGAAGGTTGATTCGCAAGTGGCAGGATGAAAAGTTGGCAGATGAGGAGATTATCGAACGTCTCTATATGAAGACTTTGGGACGCATGCCGGAGGCAAATGAGGTCGAGAAAATTGCAGCGCTGTTTGAAGACACCGAGGATAAAAAAGTAAAGAGACAAATGCTCGAAGATGTCTTCTGGGCGTTGTTGAACTCCAGCGAGTTCCTGTTCAACCATTAAACGACGGTACCTATCGATTAGACAACTATGGTAGTCCACTACGCTTCGCCAATTCTGATGCTCCGGCTTCTAGTGCCGTTTGTTTTAGCTGTAATCCTGTGCGCCGTGGTGTTCGGGGACAACAATGCACTACGGGCCGAGGATGACGCCACTAAAACGAAAGCAAAACTTACATATGACGACGACGTTCGACCGCTGCTTAAACGACGTTGCGCCAGTTGCCATAGTGGAGATCGCACAGAAGCGGACTTGGATATTGCCAATTTCGTTGCACTAATGCAAGGCGGCGGCAGCGGAGCGGTGATTGATGCCGGATCGGCGGATGATAGCTACTTGTTTCGCTTGGTTAATCATGACGATAGCCCAGAAATGCCGCCAGCAGGGAAGATACCAGATGCCGAAATCAAATTGTTGCGTGACTGGATCGATCAAGGCGCTTTAGAAAATACCAACAGCAAAGCTAAGAAACGCAAACCCAAAGCTGATTTGACGAAAGTCTCGGCCAATCCCAACGCTCGTCCAGACGTAGCTCCAGCGCTGCCTCGATTGTCGTTGGAACCACAGTTGTGGACGAAACGTAAATCTCCCATTCGCGCCATTGCAGCAAACCCTTGGTCTCCCATCGTGGCTATTGCGGCGCCAAAACAAGTGGTCCTGTTTGATACCAAGAGCCTGGCGTTTAAAGGCGTGATTCCCTTTCCTCACGGCAAACCTGAAGCGTTGCGATTCAGCAGAAACGGATCGATCCTGTTGATTGGTGGCGGCGTTGCCGGTGATTCTGGAACTGTATTGATGTGGGACGTTGCTAGGGGAGAGGTCGTTCAGACCATTGGCGATGAACTGGATTCTGTGCTCGCTTGCGACATCACGCCGGATCACTCTTTGGTAGCGCTCGGCGGTCCTAAAAAAGTCGTGCGGGTTTACTCGACCGAGGACGGAGAGCTGCTGTACGAGCTGAAAAAACATACGGATTGGGTTACAGCTATCGAGTTCTCTCCGGATGGAAAGAATTTGGCTTCGGGTGATCGAAACGGCGGGTTGATTGTCTCCGACGCTGAATCTGGAAACGAAAACTTTGATCTTGCGGGACACAAGGAGATGATCACTTCGGTTGCGTGGCGTATTGACGGCAACATCCTCGGTTCAGCCAGCAACGACAAATCGGTTCGAATTTGGGAGATGAGGAAGGGAAAGCAGATTAAAACCTGGGGAGCGGATGGCAAAGGACTTACCGAGATTTGCTTCCTTCCGGGAGGAAATCTGCTAACAGCCGGACGCGACAAAAACGTTAAGCTTTGGCAGCAGGACGGCAAGCAGTTGCAGATGTTCAATGGTCTGAGCGACATGGGTATGGGATTGGCGTATTGCGCCAGCACTAAGCGTGTCGTTGCGGGAAGTTTTCAAGGAGAGGTGCTGGTTTGGGAACGTGAGAAACCTGATTCAATTGGCAAGCTAAATTCCAACCCGCCACCGATCTCGGAGCGTATGATCGATGTGCATCAGCAGTGGTTGGCGGCCCTCAAGAGTGTCGATGACAACCAGCTTGAATTGCAAAATCACGATACGACCCTTGACCAGATCGTGGCCGAGACACGTGAGGCCCAAGACAATTTTGCGGATATGCAGAATCAGATTGGTGATGCCAAAGCGAAGTTAGCATCGTCGAAAAAAGATGAGCAAGTCGCCCAAACGATGCTTAAGGAATTGGACCGGCAGCTTGCGAAGCAAGACGCGGTCGATTTGAGCGACGATAGCGACGATAACGATGGAGCAGAAGGCGAAGAAATCGAAGAAGAAGATGTGGAGGCGAAGCGACAACGGAAACAGATAAAAGAACAGCAAAAACGGGTGACCGAACTGGAGCAGCAAGCAACCGTGTTGAACAATCAAATCGTTGCTTGGGAGGGATCGTCGGCTACCACAGAATCGCGCATCGCCGAATTGGTAAAAGAAACAGGACGCCTCAAGGATCTGCGGAAATCGCTGACGAAGAGACTCGAAACGTCTCGCGCTGAGGCAACTCGCTTGGGCAAAGTGTTAGAGTTCTGGAAGGCCGAAGCCGATTACGCAAAAACAAAAAACGGAAATTAGGTAGCGGTCTTCTACTGCTCTTCTTTGGCCGATTCGGTCTTGAGGTACTTTCCGAACAGATGGCCCCCCTTCTTGCCATGCCGCCAAGTGCCCGCATAACTACCTCGTCTCATCAAGACGCGCGCATCGAACGTGCCCAGCGGTGGAATCGTTACTGAATCCAAAGTGATCACTGGCGTGCGTCCAGCCCAGCGCACTTGCACTGGTACAGGGAAGGAAATGTCGCGGTCGCCGTATTTGATTTGAGCATTGATCACCCAGTTGTTTTCTCCTTCGTGAGAGACCTTCTGAATGACGTAGCTTTCTGGTCGCGGCGGTCCCTCTCCTCCGTCGATTGTGAACTGGCCGGTCCACGTGGTATCAGTAAGTGCATTCTCAAGCTTGGCAATCAGCTCGGGCGATACGTCCGGTCGCCCTTCACTGGTTTTCACTTCGCCATCGGCAGAAGCTATCGGGGTAGCCGCTTCTTGCGATTGCGCCAGCAAGAGGGAGCCGGTAGATAGAATCAACGAGAACACTAGTGCGGTCGTCAATACTTTTGCGGTCAAAAATGGGAGTCGATGGTTCATTTGTCACACTTCTGGAGAGGTAATATTTGGAGAGTCACAGGACCGTTTCTTGCATCAGGGCCGCTGGCCCCGTTAAGTTTGATCGATGTGGCCCATTTTTGCCAGTTCTCCATCCCTCTTCATTTAACACTGGTGTTGTCAGAAACGCGGCAAATACTTAAGCTTCTCGGGTATGTCAGGGGACTGGAGAAACTGCCAATAAAAGCAGAATTGTTCGGTCGTCCACAAATTAAATCACTACACCTTAGGAGACTGCGTGTGTTCGTCGCTGCAACTACGCAATGCTATCCCGATCTGCCTCTTGATCAAGCCATCGAGAAGCTTGCTCATCTTGAATTTTCTCATATCGACATCCATGTCAGCGAAGACAGCAATCATCTGAAGCCGTCGGAAATTGTCGGTGAGTTCCAACGCGCGCTGACGCTCTGTCTAGAAACGAGGCGGCTGGTGGTGACGGGGCTCAGCCTCGACATTCCGCCTGATGCCGACGCGTATCTGGAGACGTTTACGAAATGCTGCGAGTTAGCCAAGGCGGCCAAAATTGTGACGTTGACCGTTGAGTCTGGCGAGCGTGGCACTCCGTTCAATGAAGAAGTCGAACGATACAAAAGCCTAGTCAAGATCGCTGAGAAACATGGCGTCCGTGTCGCAATGCGAACGCGCGAAGGAAATCTGTCGTCCGATCCCGACACGGTTGGCGTCATTTGCGGGCACGTTAAAGGACTCGGCCTGTCGCTAGATCCTAGCCACTATATGCTGGGCAATCCTGAGACCACGGCTTACGACAAGTTGATGGGGTACGTTCACAACGTGTATCTGCGGGATTCGACGGGCGACAAATTGCAGGTGCGTGTTGGTCAAGGCGTTGTCGACTACGGCCGGATCATCAGCCAGTTGCGTGCGGTTAAATACCAACGCGCGCTGTGCGTCGACATTCAACCCACTGACGATCCAGAGATCGATCACGATGGGGAACTGCGAAAGCTTCGACTGTTGCTAGAGAGCCTAGTTCTGGTCTAGCAGAGGGTACAGGAACAAAACGAGAAATCGAATCAAGCCTCGGAGAGACAAGCTTTCCGAGGCTTTTTGCATGGAGGCCAATTCCTTTGGGAAAACCGCTTATGTGACTTACCCTTGGTCGGGATTGCGGCGGGGCAACTCTTCCAACTGCTCGCGCAAATTAGCGATGGGTAGCACGCGCTTCTGTCCCCAATGCTGCGATGTCTGGTGAGTCCTGAGCCGCACCGGCAACAAACGCTGTTGGACTTCGTTCTCAAGTGATGCCAGCCACGCGGGCAGATCGACGCCTACCCCCAATGTCGTTCGGGAAAACGCCCTAGCCTCTTGGTGGAGTAGATTAAACGCCTTTTCAGCAGATTCATCTTCGGCCATGGCTGGTTTTACTAGAGCCGTCAGTCGGTCGATTTGCATCTCCGATCCAAACCGGCCTTCCACCCTACGGCCGATCGAGTTCATCTGGATTGAGTATTCGCGACGCAAAGCATTTAGCGATTCGACATACCGTTCGGCCTCCGAACCGACACGCATCTTGAGCGACTTTCGCCACATTCTGGCCACCGAACTTTGCTGGCGCCGGACAAGGATTCGATGAGCCCACACCACAGGGTTTAGGTTCCAGCAGACTCGATCATAGCGACTGCGAAGAATCAAGAATTGAAAAAACATATGCAGCAAAGCGCCATCGTCAGACTGAGTCGTGGTCGTGTTGTAGTCCCGATACTCGTTGAAGTTTTCAAGAACACCTTCGAGGACCAGCGTTAGATGTCGTGTGGCTTTCTTCATGGGCAGTTTGCTGCCGAGGTCGCGGAACAGCGCGATATCCGGTGGGTCATGTGATTCTTGAACCTGAACCAGCCAATCGTTGACACCTTGGTGGAGGATCGCCCGAATGTTGCCAACATGCAGGAAGTTTTGAGTGAACAGGTCGCCGCCGTAATTTGTGATGAACTCAACTAGCTCGGTCATCGACGCTTTTTTGTGGACTTTCTCCATCACACTCAACCGCAGCGTCTGGCTGTGCTTGAGCCAGAGGATCAGCATCGATTCGGTTAGCATTTCGATGCAATCAAACAGAACGCTTTCCTTCTGGGCGATTACCTCTTTCTCGGGGCGCTGCGTCTCGTTCAGATACGCTTCGTATTGGTTAGTCGAAGCGACGACCGACTCCACCATGGATGTGAACGCGATTTCGAACATCTCATCGTACTCGGTCACTGCACCGGGGAGAGGAGGCTGATTGCGTTCCATATCCAGCGCCGTCTGCGCCAGTTCAAACGTGGGCGTTAACAGGCCAATCGCAGGGAAAGATCGCATTAGATCCAGTAATGCCGTTTGGGTGACCCGCGCGTTGACAATACTTTGCGGTCGTCCACCTTTGGATAAAGGAACATACAGGGTCGTGCGATCGTTGAAGTAATCCTTCAGTTCGTCGAAAACCGCTCGGATACGATCGCTATCCTTCAGCAAAATGCCGGCGTAGGTTTCGATTAATGCTTGGGGGGAAGAGCCTCCATCGGCGGATTCGCTGCCGTCATATTCGGTTAGTCGGTCAACTTGGTTGTCTTCAGGGTTTAGCAGAATATCGATCGCCCGCACGACGGCCTCTAAGGTACGCATCGCGTTTTCGGTCTCTACGCAGGTCAAGATCGCCTGATCGGTTAGCGATTCTTTGTACAGACGACTCTGGTCGTACTGCAACATCGAATCTTGGTCGACGCCGTTGCGCGGAATCTTGTAGCGGCTGATCGT
>CAZDBE010000324.1:0-6404 GCA_964503675.1 uncultured Pirellulaceae bacterium
CAGGGCGTCCATTCACCGTTGCCGACGAAGGTGAGCCCGTGGACGATTTGTTCGCATAGCGAAAGTCAGTCAAGGAATGCCTGTAATATTTCAATCGCCGCGTTTTACTTTTTACTGAGACTGCAATACGAAAATGAAGGCGGGGATGTCATCGAAGTCCACGGCACCATCTCCGTTAACATCCGCCTCATCCAGATACACGCCTGATTGCAAGACAGAGATGAAAGACGGAATGTCTCCAAAATCGACAACACCGTCTCTGTTTACATCTCCTGGCAACGATGGCGCTTGACTTAACCTTAGCGAGACAAAGGGGCCGCTGAGTGGATCACTACCGCCAGGAAATTCGAAGGAGAAAGGAGAGCCATCGGCCAAGAAACCCGATAGCACGCTCTCCGGGCCAAACGATATCTGGGTGGCCGACGCAGATGAGAGGATGTCTTCCACCGGAGAGCCATCGAGCCGGAAGTCCGACCCGAGGAGATTAACCTCGCTGCCCGACCCGAATGAGACCTCCTCGCCGAAGACTCCGCCACTGATGTTGACTACGCTGCCGGAATTGGTTTCAAATTCGGGACCGAAGTCGCCACCGGTGATATTGATTGTGCCACCGTCGGCGATGAACTCTTCGTCGAAGGTTCCACCACTGATGTTGACCACGCTGCCGGTCTCGGCAGCGAATTCGCTGCCGATGTCGCCGCCGCTGATATTAAACTCGCTGCCGCTCTAGGCATCCCATTGATTGCCAGTCGAGCCACCACTGATGTTCACCACAGTTCCATCGCCGGCGAGGAGTGCTCGCTTAATTTCACCGCTATTAAGGTTGATTGTCCCGCTGACCACCGCGGCGTCCTCGCCCAAGATGCCCCCGTCGATGGTTAGCGTGCTGCCATCCACCATCTCGAAGAATTTTCCGAGAACGCCGCCTTCGAGCACTGTCAGCGTCTGACCTGCCCGCAATCCTGAGGGGCGACCGTGGTCCGCTGTGTTGATCACCTGCGGCGTCGTATCAAGCGCCGGCAGCGCAACCTCCATCAGCTTCAAGCCCGAGATGTCATCGCCGCGGCTGCCGTCGAAGATGTTCGACGATCCGTCCGCCAACGTTGCCGTGAACACGTCGTCGCCAAGCGTAAGGGTCGGGCCGGTGAACGCTTCGCCGTTCAAGCGGAATTCGCCGCCGATCAGCTCAGCGTCGCTGCCGTCCTGAATATCGAAGTCAAACCCAATCGCCCCGCCGGCGACGTCCACGGTGCTGCCGGCTAGTGCAGTGAAGCTTCGTTCGACCACGCCGAGGTTAAGATTGATCGTGCTGCCGGCTTGTGCCTCGAAAAAAGAATCTAGGGTGCCGCCAATCACGTTGATAATGCTCCCCGAATGGGCGTCGCTGAAGGAGCCCCACTCCCCACCGGTGAGATTTACGGTGGTGCCCGCGTACGCATTGGAGAACGCATCGACCTGACCACCGCTGATGTTGACCGTGCTGGTAGCGAATCCTGAGTGATTGCCGATCAAGCCGCCTTCGATGTTCACGGTAGCGTCCACGGTCTCGAAGTTGATGGGCAACTCGCCACCATCGCGGAGCGTAAACGTTTGCCCCGGCCGCACGCCTGAAGGGCGAACGGGATTGGCCGTATCGACAACAATCGGCGTCGTGTCGGCCGGGCCCGGCAGCGATGATTGGTTGAACTGCACATCGAGGATTACGTCGCCGGCTTGCTGACTGAAAATGAACGCCGAGCCGTCTTCCAGCACGCCAGTTAATACGTCATCCGGTTCTAGCGAGATCTCCGCGAGGTCAGGCATGGCGATCAGGTCGCCATTCAACCGAAAGTCCTGCCCGAACACCTCGAGATTGCTTCCTGCCCGTGCGCTGAACCGACGGCTGACGGCCCCGCCTCGCAACTCCATGATGGCCCCGGCTCGCACCTCAAAATTCTGATCGATCAGGCCACCAGTCATGGTCACGAAACTGCCATCGAACGCTTGGCCCGTGAACCCCACTAGGCCCCCGCTGATATTGAATTCACCACCGGCTCGCACATTCATCGAAGTATTGATCCGTCCGCCAGTCATGTTGAGCTCGGCACCCGCCCGGACGTCGAACACCGAACCGATAAAACCATCGTCGGCTAGGTTGACCTGCGTAGTCTGCCCGTCGCCTCCGATGCTTTGGCTACTGCCAATGTTCGGTTCGGGCGGGAGGTCGATCACCGTGTCAAACAGAGCCGAATCGGACGGGCCGGGATCGAAGACCTGACCATACGCCGGGGAAACCAGCAGCAACATGAGAACCACAGAAAAATGGCGACGGAATTGGATTGTACGAGACGACATTTCAATTTTCCTATTGAGGTTCGGGCTTAACGTATTGTGTCCTGCTATTTGGGCAACTGGTGAAAATGTCGCAGATCCCTCCACTCATTGCAGCTTTCTTGAAAGAAATCGATTTCATTTGTGAGAGAAAAAAGTGCCCCTTTTCGCATTTTGTTGCAAAGTCTGCGACGATTGCTGACATCTTCCCAACGGGCGGGCCACCGTACCTAATGGGTGCAAGGTTCCATCGTGGATGCAAGGTTCCATCGTACTGTTTGTTTTGGAACCCACTATTCTATCAAAATTCAAATTCAACTATTCTCCGGGGCGAAGCATTGGCAACTACAACAACTCATCACAGACTCGATCAAGCTGCGACACTTCTGATTGTTTTTACAAGGCTGACGGTCCTCGTAACTCTCGCCGTCGGCTCGCTCGCGTGCGGGCAGGACTCTAATACCACAGACTGGGCGGGGGCGGACCGCTTTGACGGAAGAGACCCCATCAGCAATCCCTATTACTCGGCTCCCAGCGAGAGGATCACGTGGGTAGGTAACGTTACCAGCCAAGCTGACTCGGTAGCAAACGCTGACACCGCTCGAACGGACTTCGGCGTAAATGGATCTGGCATCAAGATCGGTGTCATCTCAGACTCATACAATACTCTCGGCGGCGAGGCAGCAGGAATCGCTTCAGGCGACCTTCCGGGGGTCGGCAATCCAAACGGCTTTCTCACTCCGGTTACTGTCCTCAAAGATGACAACTCCGGAACCGATGAAGGACGCGCGATGGTCGAACTGATCCATGACATTGCACCCGGCGCAGAACTGATGTTTCACTCGGCCTTCAATAATCCGGGATCCGCTGGCAGCGCACCGACAACCACCATCGCCAATGCCATTGATGCGTTGCGGATTGCTGGTGCGGATATAATCGTCGATGACGTGGGGATTCTGTCTGGTGCAAAGTATCAGGATGGAGCTTCCGCGAAAGCCGTTGAAGCCGCTTTCGCAGCCGGCATTCTTTATTTCTCAAGTGCAGGGAACAACGGAAACAACGCATATGAAGCAATTCAAAAGAGCGCCGCCCCTGCGGTAGGGTTCAACGACCTTCATGACTTCAACACCGTTGGAGACTCTGATCAGATTCTTAATCTTGGAGTTCTTAATCCGGGGCAAGAATTTCGCGTAACACTGTGGTGGAACGATCCTTATGCTTCGCTGGGTGGAACTCCAACGACCGATCTATCTCTCTTGTTCGTCGCGATTAACGAGGCGGAGGGAATCAATGCTGTTATTGAGGAGAATCAAGATCAGTTCGGCGGAGCGGATCCGTTCGAGTTTGGTGGCATCACGAACCCATTTGATTTCCCTCTTGAGGTTGGGATCGCGGTTGAACGTGTCGCTGGCGACGCGGCGAAACTCCTTAGCATCGAAGTCGTCGGGCAAAACATTGATGACGACAGCGATACCGAATCTGGCACGATCCACGGCCACAACGCCGCCAAAGGAGCCGTCTCCGTCGCCGCTCAGTTCTATGCCGACCCCGGCTTGGACAACGTTGAAAGTTTCAGCTCTAAAGGTCCGACACTATTCCTGTTCGATGAACTTGGTAATCCATTGGCGGAACCCGAATTTCGTGCAACCCCGTTGATTACTGGAATCGACGGCACGGACACGTCATTTTTCCCCAGCGGGCCGGGCGCGGACATCGAGCCGAACGGATTCCCAAACTTCTTCGGCACATCGGCTGCTGCTCCTCATGTCGCCGCGATTGCAGCACTGGTGATGGAACGAACACAGAACCTTGGTGTTAGCCTCGAGCCTGATGAATTTTACGAACTGCTTTTCGCGTCGACGATCGACATTGAAACTGCTGGTTTTGACAACCTCAGCGGGTTTGGCCGGCTAGACGCAAATCTCGCATTATCTCAAGTGCGAGCATCGCTTGGAGATGTCAACTTGGACGGGACTGTTGACTTTGATGACATCCCAGCATTCATTTCGGTTCTGATTGGCGGAGAGTTTCAAGCAGAAGCGGATTGCGATGAGAATGGGGTGGTTGATTTCTCAGATATCCCATCATTCATCGAAATTTTGATCGCTTCGTAAGCCAGACTACTTTCCATGCGACAATGCAAGGAAATAGACTCCCCGCGACATTCCGTTACACTGAGCTTTAATGAGTTCATCCCCTTCGTCATCCGATGATCCGCTAAGCTCCTCGCGAGAGGTTCTTGATGCTGCGCAATTCGCGGTGGAGTTTCAGCAATGCTACAGTCGACTGTGGCTGCTGGCGGCTTCCTTACTTGGTGATCGCCATTTGGCGGAGGATGTTGTGCAGGATGCTGGGGTGGTTGCACTAAAGCAGTTGGATCGATTTGAAATTGGGACCAGCTTTATTGCGTGGATGTCACAGATCGTAAGATATCACGCGCTCAACCAATCTAGGAAACGGACACGGCGAAAGACTAAAAGTGTTGACCCAACCACTTTGGCCTCAGAAGTCGTTAATCCGTCGAGGAATACGAAAGAAACGCTTGACGCAAAAATTAACCTGCCTCCTGACCAGACGATTTTCGATGACGAAGTGATGAAAGCCCTGCAAAGCTTGCGCGACATCGCCCGAGCCTGCCTGCTGCTTAGAACATTGCATCAGCTTAGCTACGCCGATATCGCGGAAATGTTAGAAATCGCGGAAGGAACTGTGATGAGCCACGTTTACCGTTCAAAAGACCGACTTCGTCATTGCCTTGGACCTCATTTTAATAAAAGCTAACCTAGGAAACCTGATCAAGTAATTCCACAATGTCTGACTCGAACCAATCACAATCCGATCCATCCAATATGCGTCTTGAGGCGTATCTGGATGGTCGTATGCCGATTGCTGAACAGGAAGCCTTCGAGCTGGAATTGGAAAGCAACGATCAGCTTCGCGGCCAATACGAATTGCAGCGCGAAATCGATGCATCTCTCGAACGGATGTTTGTCGCTCCTGCACCACCGGTCGATATCGTCGCACTTAGTGCTGCCGACGGCGCCACCGACGAATTGAATCAACTTCCTGAACGGAAAGAAAAAAAGCCTCGCAAAGCGTGGCAAACAGCCGTTGCTATTCTCGTGGCATGCGTCGTTTGGTTCGTCGTTGGAAAAGAGGCGTACCGGGTGTACCACGACCGCGGCGAATCTCGCTATGGTCAACTTGCGTTGGCCGAAATATATCAGAATTCAGTTGACCGCGGATTTCGTCCAAAGTGGGTTTGCGACGACGAACAGGAATTTGCCCAGACGTTTGAGTCACGACAACGGATCGCGCTACTGCTCAAGCCAGATGCCCAGCACATGATGGTTGGCCTGTCTTATCTTAGTGGTTTGACTCCTATGACTACGACAATGCTGGCTCGTGTCGATGACCAGCCGGTTCTTGTCTTCGTCGAACGCGTCGACCGCGATGTGCGGCCAGATCATCCGGACTGGTCCAGCGGCTTGAAGCTGTTCCGACGAGAACTTGGAGAACTGGTTCTTTACGAAGTCACTCCCCTATCCGAGCAAAGAGTTATTCAGCACTTTTACCTCCCAGAAACCACCAACTCTCCTGCAGGCAATTCGAAATAGACATTCGATAAAGCGACGTTTTACTGCGACTGCAATACGACAATGAAAGCAGGGATGTCATCGAAGTCCACGACACCATCTCCATTGACATCCGCCTCATCCAGATAC
The DNA here is from genome assembly GCA_964503675.1 of uncultured Pirellulaceae bacterium. Taxonomy (GTDB): domain Bacteria; phylum Planctomycetota; class Planctomycetia; order Pirellulales; family Pirellulaceae; genus Mariniblastus. The sequence goes on from CAZDBE010000324.1 coordinate 6,036, forward strand.
ACGCCTGATTGCAAGACAGAGATGAAAGACGGAATGTCTGCGAAGTTCACCACACCGTCTCCGTTAACATCGCCCCGTATGATTTCTCCGGCCTCAAACGCTCCGACGTCCACTCGGATTCCGAGAAGACGATCGAAACCTACACCACGCTGATCGGATGTCAGCAGGTTGCCTGCTAAATCATCGGCGATTGAATTATCGCCCTGATCAATCGCGGGACTGCCAGCCAGCAACGCGTGCGTCGGTGTCGGTCCGCCGTTGTTCATCAGCGGACCTAGCAGTGGATCAGTGTTGGTTTGATCGCCCGCAATCGTCGCGGACACCGACAGGTCATCGAAAATGTTGCTTCCCATTGAATCGAAAGACAAG
>CAZDBE010000325.1:0-6370 GCA_964503675.1 uncultured Pirellulaceae bacterium
AGTTCAGGGACGGAGTCTAGGGGAAAAACATTGCGGTAATTGACCGTTACCATTCTTGGAACTCAGGCCATGCTGAAACAATCATTGAAAATGGTGCCCGCCAGAAGGGAACACTACCAAAGCAAGCTAGTTTTCTTGCTGTTCCTCGTGTCGCTTGGCATGTTTTTCATTGCCAGTTTGATTACGTTTCTGATGGTGCGTGATCAGGCTTTCAACCCAATTCCCAATGCCATTCCAGGGTCGTTTCTTGATCAGGGTCCTGAAATCTACCAGCCGCTGCAGATCCCGGGATCTTTCTGGTTGAGTACTGTCGCGCTGATTCTTGTCAGCTTCTGTCTGCACCGCGCCTGTTGGCTGGTTCATCGGGAGCGGCAGTCTGAGTTTCGGTTACTGCTAGGATTGGCTTGGGTGGCGGCGTTTGCGTTTACCATCATCCAAGGCGTCGGGATGGCTTGGTTGTTTGATCAACACTCTAGCGTTACCGATGGTTCGATGAAAATTTTCGGTATGTCGTTTACGTTAGCGCTGATCCACGCCCTGCATGTGATCGGTGGGATGGCGTTTCTGGGTTTTGTCATCTACCAAGCTTATCGAGACCGCTACGATCACGAGCGCCATTTCGCAGTCGACAACTGCGCTTTCTATTGGCACTTTCTGGACATCGTCTGGGTCTGCATGTTGGCTGTATTTTTGATCGCACGATAGCCGGGCCGACAGGACGGACTACCTCACGCAAAGGCGCAAAGCTATCGGTTGCCGCTCTTTCTTTGCGTCTCTGCGCCTTGGCGTGAGATTCACACGCGCTTGCAACGCTGGTGGGAGCCGAAGAGGTCGCCTAAGTGAACGGCGGTAGCGTCAACATTATCAATGCTGATTCGGGAACGTGGGATTCGAGCCGGGAACTAAGTGCTTTTTCTGTGTTGGCCCATATTGTTAACTATAATAAGATTCCACTTAAACAAGAGTTGAGTACGTTACGAGAATTTCGATAGCCGAGACATCTAATGGATTTTGTTTTTCCAAGACTGCCGACAAACTCAATGCAGTTTAGGATTCTATCTGTCACATTGCTGATGCTGGCTGCTGCCGGAAACTCTCGAGCCGCCGATACCGTTGATTTTAATCTGCAAATCCGACCGATTCTTTCGCGCCACTGTATCGCTTGCCATGGTCCCGACGAAGGAGACCGCCAGGCAGACTTGCGACTCGATACATTCGAAGGTGCGACCGATTTTGCCATCGTTCCCAAAGACGCCGACGGCAGTGAGTTCATTGATCGAATTATCACCGATGATGAAGACTTGCGGATGCCACCGGCCGATCATGCCGAAGCATTGAAGCCCGCCGAAATCAAGCTGCTGCGGACGTGGATCGATCAAGGCGGTCAATATGCTGTGCACTGGTCGTTCGCGCCTCCCAAAACTGCAACTCTGCCCGAAATTCAATCCGGCGCGCGTGTTGAGAACTCGATCGATAACTTTGTTTTGGCCCAAGTTCAAGAGGCAGGACTAAAGCAAAACCCATCCGCGTCGCCCAAGGTCCTCGTCAGGAGACTTGCACTGGGGTTAACCGGTTTGCCACCATCGGCTCATGGTGCTCCCGTCCAAGAGCGGATTGAAACGTACCTCGGGCAGCCAACACAAGAGCATTTTGCATCGCTCGTCGATCAATTTATTGAAACGCCTGCCTACGCGGAGCACTGGACCAGCGTTTGGTTGGACATCGCGCGGTACGCAGACACTTGCGGGTATTCGGGCGACGAGAAAAGAGACATTTGGCCGTGGCGAGATTGGTTGATTCGTTCGATCCAAAGTGGGAAATCGTACCGCGATCTGTCGATCGAAATGCTGGCCGGCGATCTGCTGCCTGATGCGACCGAAGACCAAAAACTGGCGACAGCATTTCATCGAAACACACTCGCCAACAACGAAGGCGGCACTGACGACGAAGAATTTCGCGTCATCGCGGTCAAAGATCGGCTTAGCACCACTTTGAATGCTTGGATGGGGCTAACAGTGCGTTGTGCCGAATGTCATTCTCATAAGTATGACCCGATCAGTTATCGAGAATACTATCAGCTGTTGGATTTTTTCAATCAGACCGTCGACGCCGACAACCGCGACGATCGACCGAAACTAGAGGTGCGTCCCGTTCGCAATCCGGCGACGATGGCTGTGCTGGAAGATAAAATTACGGGTCTAGAAAAACAGCTCGAGGGCAAACCAGTTGTCTGGCAAGCCTTGCGACCGGATGAAATGAAAAGCCGTAACGGTACTGAATTTGAGTTGCTCGATGACGACTCGATTTTGGCAACGGGCCCCCTTCCGGGAGAGGAAGAATACGCGTTCACGTTCGAGGTGCCGGCGGGAACCAAGGTGGCTGCAATTCGTCTTGAAGCGATACCTCACGTTCGGAATAACGGCAATGTCGGGCGGGCGCCTGAGGGTGCATTTATTCTGTCTCAGATACGCTTGGCCGAAGTAAGCGCGGACTCATCAGAAAGCGATGAGGACAAAGACGATGGAGAGACGATTTTACCGTTTGCAGACGCGGCGAGTGATTTCCATCAAGTCAATCGTCATCCCCGATCGGCAATCAAAGCCGAAGTAGAAAGTGGTGGCAATCACGGCTGGGCCGTCAATCATCCTTTGACAGGATACAAGGCCCATCACGAAGCTGTGTTCGAGCTGAAGGAACCATTCAAGGCTGAAGCCGCGACGAAATTCAAAGTCTATCTTTTGCATGAACCGCCGTGGAAACGTTTGAATCTGGGTTGCATGCGTATTTCAATTTGCGACGTTGAAGGCGCAGCGGCCAAGTACGAGAAAAAGGAACTTGATCCTGTGCGGCGCGAGATAGCTTTGGCGATTGCCGAGCGTGATGCTCCGGTGCGTGTTCCCGTTATTGAAGAGCGGATGAAAAAGTATCGGCGCGATTCATTTATCATGCTGCGCGGGAATTTTCGCAGCCCCGGCGAAAAGGTTGAGGCTCAGTTCCCCAAGGCATTTGCACCAGAGGATGGCGAGTTTCCGATGAATCGTCTTGGGCTGGCAAACTGGCTGTTTGCCGACCAGAACCCACTGACCGCGCGTGTTGCCGTCAATCGATACTGGTCACGAATCATGGGAAGTGGGATCGTTGAAACCGAAGAGGATTTTGGTACACAGGGAACTCCACCGTCGCACCGAGAATTGCTCGATCATCTGGCCGTTGAGTTTCGCGATGGTGGTTGGGATACGCGTAAGCTACTGAAGAAGATTGTCATGTCGGCAACTTGGCAGCAGTCCCCTGCCCTGTCGAAAAAAGCGCTAGAGGTTGATCCTCGTAACCGTTTGTTGTCACGCGGTCCGCGCGTGCGACTGTCGGCGGAAGTCGTTCGTGATCAAGCGTTGGCTGTATCGGGATTACTGTCGAGCAAGCTGTACGGTGAACCGGTTTATCCGCCCAATCCAATCAAGCGCGTGGTCAATGCGTTCACCGGCGGTCACACTTGGCAGGAGAGCACTGGCGAAGATCGCTATCGTCGCGCAATTTATACATTTCTAAAACGTAGTGCCCCACACCCGCTGTTTGAAACGTTTGATATGGCCAGCCGCGATGTGTGTAGCATGCGGCGGCAGACGACCAACACTCCGCTGCAATCGTTCATGACGCTGAACGATATCACCTTCATCGAAGCGGCGCGGGCGCTGGCTGGCAGAATGATGGATGCTGGTGAAGAAGACGAAGTCGCAAAACAAATTGAGTTGGGCCTTCAAAAGGCGCTGTACGTCCCGCCAGAAAAACATCAGGTGGAGCGCCTTTCAAAATTGTATTTGAGCGGCGTCGAAAAATACCGACAGGATCTCAAAGCGGCGGCCGAACTGACGGGCCAAGACGACAAGGATTTTGATGTAAAGAAGATGGATGACTCGCAACAAAATCGTCTTGCCGAACATGCGTCGATGACGGTTGTCGCGAACGTTATTTTGAACCTCGACAATTTCTTAAACAACTAGCACCATGGCAAACAATCGAACTTCGCTGACCGACCACTATCGCGCTCAAATGGCGCGGCTGAAGACTCGTCGGCATTTTTTCGGCAACTGTTCAATGGGGTTAGGAGCGGTGGCGCTGGGACAATTGGCCGGTACTGCGCTGGCAGCAGATGGTGACAAAGTGGCCTCCGAGCATGTAGCAGACGGTGATGCGGGCTTGCGAAAGAATCCTGCCAAACGCGTGATCTATTTGCACATGGCCGGATCACCGCCTCAGCACGAATTGTTTGATTTCAAGCCGGAACTTGCCAAGCGTGACTTACAACAATGCCCTGAAGAGTTGATTGCGGGCAAGAAGTTTGCGTTCATCAAAGGCAAACCGAAATTATTGGCTCCGGTGTTTCCGTTTAAGAATTACGGTAAGTGTGGAATGGAGTTAGGCGAGAAAATTCCACATATTGGTTCCCATGCGGACGATATTTGTTTGGTGAAATCCATGTTCACTGATCAGTTCAATCACGCGCCGGCACAGTTGGCGCTTCATACGGGTTCGCCTCAAGTCGGAGGGGCTTCGTTTGGAGCGTGGGCGACGTATGGATTGGGAAGTGAGAACGAAAACCTTCCCGGCTACATGGTGATGGTCTCGGGAGGGAAAATGCCATCGGCCGGCAAGAACGCTTGGGGCAGTGGCTATTTGCCGGGTGTCTTCCAAGGCGTTCAATGCCGTAGCGAAGGTGACCCGATTCTTTATGTCAATAATCCCAAAGGAATGTCACGAGACGTTCGCCGAGAGAGTCTCGATGCGCTCAACGAACTCAATCGGCGCGAGTTTGAGATGTATCAAGATCCTGAAACGCTGACGCGCATCGAGCAATATGAATTGGCGTTTCGGATGCAGACCGCCGTTCCCGAAGTGATGGACATCAGCAAGGAACCGGCCAGCGTGTTGGAGGAGTACGGAGCCGAGCCCGGTAAGGCTTCGTTCGCGAACAACTGTTTGCTCGCGCGTAGATTGGCTGAACAGGGAGTTCGATTCATCCAGTTGTTTGATTGGGGCTGGGACATTCACGGGACAGCCGTTTACGACGACATGCACACACAGTTTGTGATGAAGTGCAAAGAGGCCGACAAACCGATTGGCGCCTTGCTTGCCGATCTGAAACGAACGGGAATGCTCGATGACACGCTGGTGGTGTTTGGCGGAGAGTTTGGCCGAACGCCGATGGTCGAAGCGCGAAACGGAACGTTGAAGTTTCTTGGCCGGGACCATCATCCGGATTGCTTTAGTGTCTGGATGGCCGGCGGCGGATTCAAAGCAGGGCATGTGCATGGCGCGACGGATGAACTCGGCTACAAAGTCGCCGAGGACGGGGTCAGCGTAAAAGATTTTCAGGCAACTGTCCTCCACGCGATGGGACTCAATCCACATCGATTGACCTATCTCAGCCAAGGCCTCAATCAGCGTTTGATCGGGCCCGCAAACACCCCGAAGGTCGTTCATGACCTTTTAACCTAGAATTTACGGTCGAAATGGCTGGGCATCGGTAGCCGCTATGTGCTTTTCCCCGACTTTGATACTGCCTAACGAGCCTTTGGGTGCTACAATTGTTTACAATTCTTGGCCTCACCCACCCATCTAGATCACATCATTCTAGGATTTGACATGCCATCTCTGCCATCTTCAAATCGAAGTAACAGCCGTCGATCACGAAAATACAGCTCCACTTTCATGCGGAGGCTGTCAAGGAATCTTGTTTTAGTTTTTGCTTTCCTTCCTCTGTCAAGCTACTTGATTGGCGATGAAGCTCTCCAAGGTGCAACGATTACTGCTAATGCATCGTTAACCGGTGTTCAGGATTGGACGGCGGCGTCGACATGGGTTGGAGGCAACGTCCCAGGTCCCAACGACCGCGCGATCATTCCGCAGAACCTAACTGTGTTGCTCAACGGGACCAACCACGTTGTCAAGGAGCTGATCGTCCACGGGACGTTGATTGCCGAAGAAACGGCAGGCGTCGATCGTTCGCTGACGTCCAATTGGATTCACGTCAACAGCGGAGGAGTCTTGCAAGTAGGAACGGCAGCTGATCGATATGACCAAGCCGAATTTACAATTTTGCTGACGGGAGAGAATCCTAGCCAGACGTTCAACGTCGAAACGGCAATGGGAAGCATGACCATCAGCGATAACGATTCGTTTTTGATGGCCGCTGGTGGCGGGAGGTTGCAGTTTTTTGGTGAAGAAAAATTGCCCTTCACCAAATTGGCGGTGACGGCCAAGGTGAACTCCAGCCAGATTATCGTTTCGAATGTCATCGAGCGTAACTTTGACGGAACGACTTCGGCCGCGTCAGACGGTTCACTTGATTGGGAAGTCGGTGACCAGATTGTGA
>CAZDBE010000326.1:0-6355 GCA_964503675.1 uncultured Pirellulaceae bacterium
TTGTTGGTAAGAGAGTTAAACGCAGTGCCACCTTTCAAAAAACGACCTACTCGTCGCAAAGCAAAAGCCAAAACAAAAACCGTCCGCAAAGATCCTTTGTTCGTTGACGGCGAACGTCCTCGTCCCATGTACGTCGATTACAAGGACGTTGAATTGCTGAAGAAGCTAGTCAACCGTCACAGCCGCATCGTCGGTCGCCGCAAGACAGGCTGTACTGCCGTCAGTCAACACGCCGTATCTGACTCGATCAAGCGCGCACGCTTCATGGCGTTGCTGCCTTTCGTTGGCGACTGATTACGGGCCAAAAAATCTGAACATCGAAAATGCAGTGCCTTCGCGGTGGCTGCATTTTCTTTTGCCCTCAAAGTAACTTTTTGATCGTGTTTCTCAAACGCGTAGAACGTCATGTCTCAAGTTTACACTTTCCGCAGAAGGATCGAGTTCCGCGAAACCGACATGGCGGGCATCGTTCACTTCTCTAATTTCTTTGCCTACATGGAGCAAGCCGAGCACGATTTTTTGCGTTCGGTTGGGATGGGCGTGATTTGCGAAGTCGACGGCAAACAAATCAGCTGGCCGCGCGTCAACGCTCAGTGCAACTACCGCGTGGCGATCAAGTTTGAGGAACTGATCGACATTCGAGTGACGGTCGAAAAGATCGGCACTAAGAGCGTGACATACGCCTTTGATTTCTATCGCGACGAAACCAAAATCGCCGACGGAAAAATGACTGCCGTTTGCTGTCTTTTCTCGGCCGACTCCCACGGTAAAAAACCTGAGTCGATCGCCACCCCGCCATCATTCGTCAAAGCCATCTCTCCGTTTGCAACGTAACGCAAGAATCGGGCTTTTCATCGCCGCCAATGTCCATCTATCTTCAACAACTGACCGTGCGATTGGCCGAAGGGCTGGGTAGGCTGCCGGAATCAGATCGCCAAAAGCACACCGATTACTTTCTGTCGGCTCAAAGAGACGACGGAGGATTCGCCGGTCGCATGGGCGGCAGTGATCTGTATTACACAGCCTTTGGCCTGCGGGCATTGTCCATCCTTGGCCAGCTATATGGTGATCCGGCCGAGCGTGTCGCCAGCTTTCTCCGCCAGCAGTTAACTCAGCAGCAAACGATCGTCGACTTCTTTTCGCTTTTTTACGCTGCCAATTTGTTGAAGGTTAGCTCCGGCATCGATGTTTTTTCGGAATCGGCATCTGACTGGCGCGATAACGTCACGGCGTTCTTAGAGTCGCTCCGTAGAGAAGATGGTGGATACGCAAAAGCCCCTGAAGGACATGCCGGCAGCACCTACCACACGTTTTTGGTCGTGTTGGTCAAGCAGTTACTCGAGCGCCCAGTGGAAAGCCCCGAGAACATCGTCGCGTTTTTGGAATCGCGACGTGACTCAGAAGGTGGTTGGCGAGAGATCCGAGCCAGCAAACGAGCCGGCTCCAACCCTTCGGCGGCGGCGGTCGCGACCCTGAAAATCATTGCCGATCAAACCGAGCGACCGTTTTCGGATTTTCTCAGCGACGAAACAAAAGAATTAACTTTGGACTATTTGTGCGAGATGCAGACCGACGAGGGCGGCATCCGCGCCAACACACGGATCCCGATCGCCGACCTACTCAGCTCTTTCACCACCGGCCTGACGTTGTGCGATCTGGATTCGTTTGACGAACTAGACGTCGACTTGTACGGCAAGTTCGTAGAATCAATGAAGCTGCCCTCCGGGGGGTTCCAAGCCGCCGCGTGGGATGACGCTCACGACGTTGAGTACTCGTTCTATGGATTGGGGTGCGTGGCTCTGCTAAACTCAAACGGTTAGTAGTGAATTCTGTTAAACTGCAGCCTGATTTTTATTTCTCCCAATAGTATTGTCCTATGGCAGACTTCGTCGCCTCCGAGATCGTCAAGCACTTCGACACCGCTGCTGGAAAACTGCAGATTCTCGACGGCGTCTCGCTGGAAATGAACCGTGGCGACCAACTGGCGATCCTAGGCGAGTCGGGCAGCGGCAAGAGCACGTTTCTGCATATTGCCGGTACACTCGATCAACCAGACTCGGGTTCGATCAGTTTACTCGACGAAGTCGTCACCGATTTGCCCGAAGAGAAATTGCCCGCATTTCGCAACGAGAAAATCGGCTTCATCTTTCAACAGCATCACCTCCTACCACAGCTTTCGGCGTTGGAAAACGTGTTGGTGCCAGTTTTAGCCAAAGGTGCCGCTAGTTCGCAATCGGTTAGCCGCGCGCGGGAGCTGTTGGACGCCGTAGGACTTGCCGACCGCAGTGGCCACCGCCCTGCCCTGCTCTCTGGTGGCGAGTGCCAGCGCGTGGCCGTCGCCCGAGCGCTGATCAACGCCCCCCTCCTATTGCTGGCCGATGAACCGACTGGAAGCCTTGACGAAGAAACGGCTCATACGATCGGTGAACTGCTGTTGAAAATGCAAAAACAGAACAATTCAATCCTTATCTGTGTCACGCACAGCAACTCTCTCGCCCAGCAGTTCGAAAAACGAGTGCAGCTGAAACTTGGCAAGTTTGACATCTAACCAGCCAAGGACCTGTTCTATGAGCCTCTGGAAAATTGTAATTCGTAGCCTATTTCACTTCTGGCGCAATAATCTTGCGCTCGCTTTAGGCGCTGCAATTGCCACCGCAGTTTTGACCGGTGCTTTACTGATCGGCGACAGTATGCGCATGAGCTTGACTGGTTTGACGTTGGACAGGCTAGGAAAGATCGACGAGTTACTTGTTAGTGATGGATTTTTTCGAGAGGCACTTGCCGACGAGTTGGTGGCTCAGTTTCAAACAGATGGACAAGAGGTCACCGCCAGCGGATTGATTCTGTTTCCAGGCGGGACTGTCGAAACCCAGCCGACTATAGCCACCGGTTATGCGACTGTGTCGCGTGCTTCCAACGTCAATGTATTGGGCATCAATGAATCGTTTTGGGGATTTGATGCCAATGAGTTCCGTCCTGAAACAACAGTTGCCGATGACGCTGTCATCATCAACCAGACGCTGGCTCGTGAACTTGAGATCGATGCAAGCCAGTGGGACGACATTGGCTCGGCGAAGATTGCTCTCACATTGCGGATCCCTAAACCGGTCCAACTTCCTTCAGAAAGCGCTTTGGGCGTTAGCAACGATCTGATTGAGAGTATCGTGGATCTTAAAATCAGTCAGATTATCCCCGATGCGGGGCTTGGCCGTTTTAGTTTGCAGCCCTCGCAAGTCGCCGGACCAAATTTGTATTTGTCGATCGCGCGTTTGCAGGAGCGGCTGCGTCGTAAGTCTCTGAAGCACAAATCGTCGCCCCAACAGTGCAATGCAATTCTATTTTCAAATCTTCAGTCGGCTGCCGAATCTAAAACTGGCGATGGAGCCGCCGATGTTATGCAGTTGATTCGCCCAGAGTTGGAAGACTTGGGTATCAGCTTAAAAAGAGTCACTCAAAAATTCGGCGACCAAACGCAGTCGGTCTTTGATTATTGGAGTCTTTCCTCTGATCGATTGGTGATCAACGATTCGCTGGCTGATTCCGTCCAAGCATCCTTCGCAACTGCCAAACCTGTGTTGACCTATTTGGCCAATGACATCCGCAAACGTGGCCAGCCATCGGGCGTGCCCTTTTCCATGGTGTCGGCAATTGAATTGGGAGTTGCTTTCCCTCTAACGGCAAATGGCAAACGTATCGATTGCCTTTCTAGTGATGAAATTGTGCTCAACCGCTGGGCGGCTGACGATATTGAAGCGGCGGTTGGCGACGAAATTGAAGTGACTTATTTCGATCCAGAAACAACTCACGGAAATCAAATCGAAGAAACGGCACTATTCACACTGGCCGCGATCGCCGATTTGACAGCGCCTGAGACGCCGTTCGAGCTTACGCGTCGAGGCGGCGTGGTGCCGGCAACGTTCAGTCAAAGACCGACAGTCGCCAATGATCCAGATTTGACACCTGCTGTTCCCGGTGTCACCGATGCCGAGTCGATCGAGAACTGGGATTTGCCATTTCAAACAGCGGATAAACTTCGCGCTCAGGATGACGACTACTGGAATGACTATCGAACGACACCAAAAGCGTTTGTCTCTCCAGAGAGAGGAAGACAAATGTGGCAAAGCCGCTTTGGGAGTGTGACTTCATTTCGGATTCCGACTTCAATTGGCGATTCTGATAGCCTTTCTCAAACGTTGTTGGATCAATGCGCTGCCGATCAGGCGGAGATTGGGCTGCGATTGATCCCCATTCGCAAAAACGGATTGAAAGCCTCTTCCGGTTCGACGCCGTTCGATGGTTTGTTTCTCGCACTCAGCATGTTTGTGATTACCTCGGCGTTGATATTGGTAACACTGTTGTTCCGATTGACAATGCAAAACCGAACTTCGGAGATTGGTGTTTTGCAAGCGGTCGGATTACCAATGAAGGACGTCTCTGGAGTTTGGTTACGTGAGATGACGTTGGTCTGCATGGGGGGAGCAGTTTTGGGCGTGCTGATGGGAATCGGATACGCTGGGTTAATGGTTTATGGATTACGAACGTGGTGGGTAGGAGCGATTTCGACACCGTTTATACAATTGTTCATCACGCCCAAAAGTTTGTTGATCGGTTTGTTCAGTGGACTGCTGGTTTGCGTGCTGACGGTTTGGTGGTCGCTTCGATCGGCGAACAAGATGCCGGTGCGTCGTCTGTTGGAAGGAGAATTTGAAGTTGGCGACGGGAACTTCGTGAAAAGGAAAAGCTCATTACTGTCGAAACTTGCGCCTTGGTTGATCGGCGTTTTGGTTGTCATTGCTACGGTACTGGCATTTGTCGCGACAGGGCTTTCCGGTGAACCGCAAGCCGGCGCGTTTATGGGAGCCGGCTTTCTCGTGCTGGTCGCCAGCCTGTGGGTCGTGTATCGATGGTTAAAAAATGAAAACACTGGTATGGCAGTGGATGCTGGGCAGAGTTTCGATCTGGGGCGGTTCGCTAGGCTCAGCGCGCGTCGCAGTCCTTTACGAAGCGCCCTAACAGTTGGACTGATTGCCGTTGCCAGTTTTTTGATTGTTGCCGTCAGTTCGTTTCGACTCTCGCCGACCGAGCTGGGCACTGGTGGATTCGATTTCGTTGCCACCAGCAGCCAGCCGATCATCGCCGATCTAAACACCGATGAGGGACGGTCCGAACTTTTAGGCGACGCCGAGATTCCTGACGCGGTAAAAACGTATTCGCTTCGACTCAAGCCCGGTCAGGACGCCAGTTGTAACAATCTCTACCAATCCACGCAGCCGCAAGTCTTCGGCTTGCCCGATTCGTTTATAGAGCGATTCGACCAGCGCGATCAGCGATTCGAATGGGCAGGCAGCTTGACCGATAATGACAACCCGTGGCGATCACTTCTCGCCGAAAACCGAAAACCGAGCACTGAAAACCGCTCTCCGATTCCCGTCATTATTGACAAAAATACGGCCAACTACAGTTTGAAGATCTTTGCTTTGGGGACGGTCTACGATGTTGAATTCGACAGTGGTGAGAAAGTTAGTTTTGAAGTCGTTGGTTTTCTGAGCAATACTGTTCTGCAAGGCAGTTTGATTATTGCGGAATCGGATTTTAAGCGCGTCTTCCCCACTGTGGCTGGCTATCGGTACTTTCTGGTCGATGGCGATCAGGAGACGATGGCGGTGATGGAGAGCGGATTGGGTGACTACGGGTTTGATGCACGGCCGGCGGCAATGGTGCTGGAGAATTTTATGTCGGTGCAAAACACGTACTTAAACACGTTTCAGGCTTTGGGTGGTTTGGGATTGTTACTGGGGACTTTTGGGATGGCGGTTTTGCAAGTTCGCAATGTCATTGAACGGACGGGTGAACTGGGAGTCATGCGAGCAATCGGATTCAACTCTACGCGTATCAGCGGCCTGATATTCTGGGAGACTGCTTGGCTAATGTTGGTAGGGCTTGGGGTGGGTGTATTTTCGGCCCTATTCGCGACGTTACCTCACTATTTCTTTGGCGGCGCGTCGGTGCCGTGGTTGGCTCTGGTTCTAATTTTCTCGATCGTAATTCTATGTGGCTTGCTGGCAAGCACGATTGCGGCAGGCGTAGTCCAGCGGCGACCATTGCTCTCAGCTTTGCGGGAGTGACGAGGCTTCTGTAGAACGGACATTCCTGTCCGTTGAGTGACTGCGCCGATAGGAATGTCCACGATACGGTTTGGACTTTATTTGTCAGATACCTATACCGCCGGTGCTAGAAAGTACAAAGTCGGGACTTGTCAATTTGCGGTCTGTTTGGCTATACTTATGCTCGTCAGTGACAAGCCGGCTTGGCGGAATTGGCAGACGCGCTTGATTCAAAATCAAGTTCCCTTTGG
>CAZDBE010000327.1:0-6329 GCA_964503675.1 uncultured Pirellulaceae bacterium
TTTTTCGTTGACTGCAAACGCTATGTTTCAAACCTATCATTGCACACGGAGCCGCCGGCTGCGCGGCTTTTGGAAACAATGATGTTTGCCGCGGCCCGGTGGACGTTGCCGTTATCACACCCAATCAAAATATTCTGACCGTGAGCCAATTTCAATGGACATCACATCTCTACCGGTCGCATTCGTTGGATCCGACATTCCTGAAATAGTCATACTTGGGCTGGGCTGCCTTTTCGTCTATGTGATTGTCATGATGCTTCTCAAACTCTTCCGCAAGAAGTGAACAACGATCTTTCTTCTCGGTGATTGTTGCGCTCGCGAAGCGCTGGCTCAGAATTCACTTGATTCACGCATTAGTCTGTTGAATAATGATCACCAGCCGCAAACACCTGCGCCGACAATCGCAAGCGTGGCTTAAATCTGACTCGCGCCGGCAAATGGCGTGATAATAGTACGGTGCGCACGAAGACGTGGGCTGTGAGTCATTTGGAGAATACGTCTTCACCAGCGACTTGATTAGCTGTTGCGTTTTCTGGCTTAAATTATTTATGGAGTTCCCCGAGATGCACAAACTACTACTCTTTGCAACAACTGTCATGCTGCTTTCGTATTCACCTGCAGGCGCGCAGGTTACACAGCAATCGACGCCATCACTCGAATTCCGTCTTGCCAATGATTCCGCGACAGACGGATGGAAAGAAATGCCTGTGCCCAATAGCGAGAAAACAGTATTCGTTTCCAATGTTGTTGAGCTTCACGGTGGTCACATCGACAAAGTGTCATTCTACAATGACGAAAGAGGCAAACCGTGTGTTGGACTAGAATTGACCGACGACGGTGGAAAGACGATGAAAGCAACAACCTCTCAAAACTTGCGTAAGAAATTGGCAATTGTCCTGAATGGCAAGGTTGTAAGCGCTCCAACAATCAATTCTACAATCACGAACAAGGTAGAGATTAGTGGTAGCTTTGACAACAAAGACTTGCTTGCATTCTTTCGGGCGATTGTACTACGCACAGCTCCCTAACGGCAACTGAGACTGGCACCCCAATCGCCTGACAACAATGCGTTGCACACGAATCCGCTGGCCGCAGCTTTTGGACAGTGTTTTTCGCCGCGGTCCAGTGAGCGTTGCCGTTATTCTTAATTGGCTATCAAATGAGTGATCGAATCAAATGCAGACGATTCTTCTGCCGTCGCAGGGTTCTCGTAGAAACTGCACGAACGTTCGGTGGCATGTGCGCCAAGTGCTTTAGGAAGCACAATCCAGAGGAATTCAAAAAGCAAAAGCAAGAGGCGCAAACCAAGCTGTACCAAGATGAGGCGGCTCTGCCAGTTGCTGAAATGAGTGTCCGGCAGAAGATGTCACAGTTGGCCGTTGCCATAGCACGCAAGAATATTGCAAGAATGGATGACTTGTTTCAGGACGGGACCTGTTTCATTGCGGAGCAACCGCACAAACACACGACTTGGTTCGTGCTGGCAGTCGAAGCTGAATGTGAAACGGCCATCTTCCAACAATTGCTTGCTGCCGGCTGCGATTCTAATGCAACATGTCAAGGAGGTTCGACGGCTTTGGACCGTGCCGTTGGACGCAACAACCTGAGAGCAATCCTATGGCTGCTGGAAAATGGTGCGGACCCAAATCTCGGGCGGCCTATTGTCGCGGCCATCGGCGGTGATAAGCCAGCCGAAAGGCAGATAGAAATCCTCGATCTGTTGCTCAAATTCGGGGCGGATATCAATCAGCCTTTTGATTGTTTTGGGGATAGTGAAAATCCCTTTACCGTACTTGATTGGGCAAATGTATATTCAATTCCATCTGAGGTGATCCAGTTCCTTGAGTCAAAAGGAGCACGGCACAAATGGACCGCAAGCAAAATCAAGGAGTCGAAGGACGAATTAGGGCACCAGCGAATTGTTCAGTAGGTTGGTCGATAAGAATACGATTCTGATCGCTAACATGCTATCATTTACCTCATGGAACACGAGAAAACCGACGCAATCGTCCTGCGCGTGGTTGAGTTTAGTGAGACTAGCTGCATCGTCACACTCTTCAGCCGCAAGATGGGCAAGATATCGGCTATAGCGAAAGGCGCTCGCCGAAAAAAGAATCCCTACGAAGGCGCTATTGACCTAATTGCGATCTGTCGAATAGTGTTCCTGCACAAATCGTCTCAATCTCTCGATATTTTGACAGAGGCCAAACTTGAGCGGCGGTTTCGCAGCGCGTCCACGGATCTGGATCGGTTCTATGCCGGTTTATATCTAATCGAACTGCTGAACTTGCTGACCGACGAAGCCGACCCGCACGAACTGCTGTTTGATGCAGCCTGCCTTGCGATCGAGCGTATTGACGGTCAAGAAAGTGATTTTTCACTTCGAGGCGCTTTGATTGAGTTCGAGATTCGTATGTTGGATTTGCTGGGCCACTTGCCCATGCTTACCCAATGCGTGAGTTGCGGGCGGAAGAGAAAAACGATGAACCGAGTCCATTTTGGGCTCAATGAAGGTGGTGTGATTTGCCCGGATTGTCGTCCGGGAAAACAAAACATCATCAGTCTCAGTTCCGAAGGATTGGAACTGTTGCTGAAGTTGACCGATCACACAAAAACACAAAGTATGAAAACTAAAGAGTATTCGTCGAACCAGCCGGCCTATCCGGAAATAAGACGCTTGGTCAGCAAGTACATTTTGCATTTGATTGGGTATCCACCACGACTGCAGAAGTATTTGGGAAACCTATAGAGTTATGGCTGGGGTTCAATCATTGCTGATTGGATTTGCAAATAAAAAAGAACAAGTTTCATTGCGAGACAAGGAAGTCAAGCATGCCGTTGTCAAATCATAAATCATCCACTGGTTGCCCGCGTATCCACAGGTGGATCGCGCTATCTCTATTTGGATCGCTGTCTTTCACGCTGCTTTCAGGTTGTGCGACGCTGCAAAAAGGCGTTGATAAGATCGGGGACAAGTTCGCCGGAAAGAAACGCACTGCCAGCTCTCTAGTCAGTGAAGAAGATTCGCTTGATCCGATGGGAGCACGCAGCCACCGACGACTATTGTGGGATGATCTGGCTCCGTCTCAGCTCTCGAGTACGATCAAGTCACGATTTAGCGGTGCATCCGGCAAAGAAGGCCAAGCTGCCGCGCAGCAGTCCTTCGACACCGGTAAGCAATTGTTCGAACGCGCCAGCCAGATGATCGCGGCCAACCCGGACGGTACCGAACACGGTCCCATTTTCATTGAAGCCGGAAACCATTTCCGTGCAGCCTCGTCCAAGCATCCTGACAGTTCCCTAGCCGAAGATGCGATGTTCTTAGAAGGGGAGTCGTTCTTTTTTGCCGATCGCTACGTTCAAGCGAATCGCGCGTTCGAAGGACTGGTCGCTGATTACTCGGGTTCGCGGTATCTAGATCGCGCCGAGCAAAGACGTTATTCAATTGCGCTTTTCTGGCTGAAGCTGAAGAAGAACGGCGCATCATTTTCACTTAATGACCCCAAGCGTCCCAAGTTTTCTCTGGCAGGAGAGGCACGGAGGATTCTGCATCGGATTCGCATCGACGACCCAACTGGAAAACTGGCTGACGATGCCACATTTGCTTTGGCGACTGCTTACATGGACACCAACCGATTCGAAGAAGCCGCCGACACATTTTCGTACTTACGAAAGGACTATCCGGGCAGCGAGTACCAGTTTAAATCGCAAATGCTCGAACTTGAATCGTTGTTGAGATCGTATAAAGGCCCCGACTATGACGGGACACCGCTGGTTAAAGCAGAAAAGCTGCGAAAACAAATCGCGGCCCAGTTCCCCAACAAGGCTGCTCAGAACCAAGAAATTTTGGCTCAACAGGGATCGCTAATTACCAATCAATTGGCTCAACGCGACGTTGAGGTCGGGCAATTCTATGAGCGTCGCGGCGAGAACCGAGCGGCAAAGATCTACTACGAGAAAGCGCAAGCGGACTTCGGAGGCAGCGTGTTCAGCGATGAACTTGGACAGCGCATCGAAACGGTTGCCAGCCTTCCGCCGGTTCCCAAGCCGCCAGCTGAGTGGATCCAGAAAGTGTTTCCCGATGCCAAGAGTGAAAAGTCAATTATTCCTGCCGGTGGCAACCTCGAAACTATTATGCGTTGATACTTGCTATCCCCGAATCCAACCTACCTAGACTTCATTGCGACACAACGCCAGTAAAACTCGGACCACCACTTCAGCAAACCTACTTGGTTTGTGCGTGATGTTGTGTGCTGTCATGAGTAGCTCTGGATGTCGCTCCTATCATCTTGGCAATCAATACCTGTTTCGCAGTGACATTCGCACCGTTCATGTCGCGATCGCCGATTCGAATTCTAACCGCCGGTTCCTTGGCCAGCGTTTGACGGAAGCGGTGGTAAAGCAAATTTCAAACACAACGCCGCTTACCATTACCGAACCCGCATTGGCAGACAGTGTGATTACGGCGAGGGTAATTAGGGATCGAAAGTCTGTTCTAACGGAGACGGTTACTGACGAAGGCCGAGCTGTCGACGTTGGCATGGTAGTGGAAGTTGATTGGACCGACCGCGCAGGTACTCCGTTGATGCAGCGTCAATCCCTGAAGATCAACCATAGTGCGGACTTCATCCCCGAAGGCGGGCAATCACTTGTTACGGCGCAGCAGGAAGCCATAGAACGAATCGCGCGCGAGATTGTTGGGCAAATGGAAACGCCATGGTAACGCCTACTGAATTGGTGAAGTAACCAACAGTAACCATCGAACTTACAGATCACTCTTTACGCTACTTGTCCCAATGCCGTATTTAGGCAGTTGAATCTAACACTGACACAAAAGAGCGAATCCATCATGACACGCTTCAGCCAATTCAAATTTTGGTTCTCTACTGCCATCGCAACTTGCATTGTCATCGATGCGGGGTGCAGCAGAGGAATGCCGAGCCTGATGAAAGCCCCGATGTTGGGGAAGTCATTGGGCGCGGATTTGGGATCTACTTTGCGGCCCGAAGCGCAGCTTGAGCAATCTGGCCAGTGGCTCACATCATGGGAACTGGCCCACCGCGAGTCGCTCCGAACGGGTAAGCCTATTATGGCGGTATTCACTGGCAGCGACTGGTGTGGACCGTGCATCGCGTTGAAGAAAAAAGTATTGGTGACCGACCAGTTCACTCGGTGGGCGACGGAGAACGTGGTTCTGCTTGAGGTTGACTTCCCCAAGAACACAAACCAGTCACCCGCAGTGAAAGACCAAAATCGTGGGCTGTCAAACAGATATAATGTCGCCGGATACCCAACGGTGCTGGTTATCGATACCGATGGCAAAGTCAAGGGAAAGCTTGGGCACAGCACCAACCCCGACCGGTGGGTCAAACGCGCCGCTGGAATCGTTGGTTCGTAGCTAACCAACCTCTTCTTTCTCCCCGTCCACAAATGTTTCTAGACTCTCATTCGTTTCCCTTTCCATGCCTGATCAGACGCGCGTCGTAGCTCCCGGAAAAATAGACGGGACCGTTATCGCCGACTCAGGAACGACACTGACCATTCCATTGACTTGGTCTCTGCTCAAACCGGGAGACGCCGGCGCGACTCGTCGCGTCAAAGCGGCCGGGCCGTCGTGGACGGTGAAAGCCAAACGTGGAAGGCGAATCATTTCGCTTGGCGTGTGGGCTCCAACAGATACGATAGACGGTGTGATAAAGGGCTTGGAAGCAGAGCGATCCACTGACGCATACAAAAAGAAACAGACTTCCGCGAAACGCCGAAGGGACAAGACACAGGTTCAATACGTCGAGGATTTCACAGCAGCCGTTTTTGAATTTTTGGCTTTTCACGATCGCCACAAAGATTTGGCCATGCGACTTGCCAGCGCTATTGCTGCCCATGCCACCCCTGTTGGCAGTGGCACGGTTGCTCGCGCCGCTCGCATTCCAGTTGAACAACGAGCAGAGTCCGCCGTGATTGCTTGGCTTCGCCATCAGACAACCGGATACGACAACATGAAGATTCCTCGCCTTAAGGGTAAGCGGCGCGAGGTGCGACGAATTCTGGCGGCAAAGTCACGTGAGTTGCTGGACGTTTATCGTCGTGACGCGATTGTGTCGGTGGAAAAGTGCCTGCTGGAAGCGGCGTTAGCCAAATCGAAGTAGTGTAAGCGTCGCGCCTGCCGCGTGCGCAACAGGCCAGACGCCTGTCCTACGAAAAGTGGCATATGCAAGACTGCTTGTATCACGAAAAAAAGCTCACCGAATTGTTTTCGGTGAGCTCTGGTATTTGCAAATGGTGAGGAGGAATACGCCTACAAATTGTCGACGCACCCTCCAACCACCATT
>CAZDBE010000328.1:0-6325 GCA_964503675.1 uncultured Pirellulaceae bacterium
TCCCTGCACTTCCCGGCGCGAAAATCAAACCGGAAGCGGCAATCGTTACCAAGCCATCTTCCCGAACACTGTTGGCGAAATACTTCGCAATGTGAGTCGCGAAAGGTGTCGGAGGTTCGTGACCATAAAGCCACGTCGGAATCCCGAGACTCACATGAGCCCCGTCGGGCGAAAGAGGGAATTTTTCGCGCACGCGAAACGCACAAGCCAACCACTCTCTATCTTTGTAGGTTGGTGCAGTCGCCAGCTCGCGTACGGCCTCCTCAAGCTCGCTATCACTCCTTTCCACGAACCATGCACCAACGTGGGTCGCCTCCATCGCCCCGGGGCCACCGCCGCTGACCATCAGGTATCCGCGGCGAGTCAGCTCTCTGGAGATCCTCGCCGCCATCAAATACGCATCATCGGAGCGCTTCATTGAATGCCCGCCCATCATGCCAACGATCTTTCCATGCGAAGCATGTGATGCCAGAAAGTCTCCAATCGCGTCTGTCATCGCCATGTCATGAAGTCGCCTGCCGAGCGCATCAGCAATCGTTAACGGATTGGGGCCGCCTGTATCGATCCAGTGCTGATACACGGCGGCGTCTGTCGTTTGACAATAGCTGCACGGATCGTCCGATGAAAATCCATCGAATAAGGTTTCCGCCGAGTACAACGATGGGGCGTACGGATTAAACGGAAGCCCAGTAAGCGTTGGGAAAACACTGGCTCCACGCGAGACGACCGACGCCAAAACTTCGTCCGGAAGAACGCATCCCAGAAAGACAGTGTTTTCAATTGTTGCTTCAAGGATTGAATCGGCGATCTGAGTAACATCAACGCTTTGCACGACCGTGTCCTTCAGAGACTTCCCCGACTTGAGATAGTAGATCAATTCTTGAATCGAGTGAATCTCACGCATGGTTGCTTTTCAATGATGCTACGTATCTTCGCCAAAACAATGCTCTATTGTCGCATTAGGGTGGCGTTTGTTCAACGTGCACAGCGTCCCGTCGAATCAGGCAGCGGTCGCCTCATTTCCAGCAAACTGAACAAAACGCAAGAAAACTCCCGTCCGGATAAGCGCACGAGAGCTTTAGATTCTTAGTAGTTATTCAGTTAGGTCACCGGGAGAGTATCTTGGCAAACAACGCAATGCCTATTGCCCTTGCAAGACGGCGATGAATGCGGGGATATCATCGAAATCAACCGTTCCACTGAGATCAACATCCGCTTCGGCTTGAAACACTCCGGACTGCAGCACCATAATGAACGCTGGGATGTCTCCAAAATTTACAGCACCGTCCAAGTTGACATCCCCCGATCTAACAACGCCCGGAAAATATTCGGGAAACCCGGTGGGAGCTGTTAGAAAGGGCGTCGCTGAGGAACCGTCGACGTTGACAACGCCGATTGACGCAGTCGTCGCATCCGCCTCATACCCTCGGAGGGCTCCCAAGGCCAATGGCTGGTCGCCAACGCCAAAGGATAACTGCGAGCCGTCCGGTGACCAACTCAGCCCCAGCGGTAGTTGGCCGGGCGCGAACGAAAGAATGGATCGGTCACCTGCCGGGCTGGTGATTCTCAAATCCAACGCTGATGGAGTCGGGCCGAAGCCGAATCGGGTTGAACGAAAATAAGCCAACGCCACACCATTTGGTGAGAACGAAGGATACATATCGTGTTCAACAAATTGCGTACCAACCCCACTTGCCGTAGGTGATGTCAAGTCACTCACAAATTGCCCCGACGAGTTGAAACCAGAGATCGGAGTTGGTCCTGAGAGCAGAGGGTTTCCTGACGAAGTGCTTCTTGGAACCGCGATCAAGTCGGCGACCGGGGACCAGCTGACCCCCACACCTCCTGAGCTAGTCCCATTGAAATTAAAATCCATTATCTGTGAACCCAACTGTTGGCCATCGGACACTCGAAAGAACGACAGCGTACGTCCCGCATCTCCCTGTGGCGCAGTTGGTGTGATGAACAGTGTGCGGCTAGCTACTGCCAAGACGGAGCCGTCAGGCGAGAAAGATTTGAAGGCCGCGTCGGTGAATAGTCGATTTCCGGTAGACGGAACAAAGACATCTGTGAAGTTGGTTATCTGACGCGTCTGGTTGGCAACCGGGTCAAAAGCGAAGACGTTAGTGCTGATCTGATTCTGCTGCGATTGCGCAACTGTTTTGCCAGTAACCGCTAGTAGTTGACCGTCGTTGGAATATTGCGATTCATAGGCTTCGGCCAAGCCTCCAATGGCGAAGGCCGAGTTTCCTGTGCCATCAAGGTTGGTTTGACGAATGGACGCTTGGCCCGAACTGTTGAGCGTCGTATACAACAACTGCCCGTTCGCATCACTGACAAATAGTGTCATGAAACCAAGTAACGGCAGCAGCAAATTCAAAAAGTATCTCATCACAATAGCTCCCAATTAGTATCTGAATGGCGGCTCTGATATCGCGCACGATGCCCCGAAATACAACGCAACCGTTTCATCGCAATCTCCTGCACTAAACGGTGGAACCAAAGCTTATCAAATAAGTTTTAAGAAGCAAATTTTCATCAGCCAACCACAGAAAACGCCCTAATGTCCATTGCTCGGATAATGTGGCGAGGACAATTGTTAAGAGATTTGACTTCGTCATCAAATTGCGGCAGAAGGGATTTAGCCTATGTTTCTGTCCAGACAAGCACAGCCTTAATCAAAAAAGAGCTCCCGTTCGGATCGACGAACGGGAGCTCTTTGTTATTCGTAGTTATTAAATGAGGTCACTAGCGAAGCACCTTAGCGAGCAACGCAATACTTATTGCCCTTGCAAGACAGCGACGAACGCGGGGATATCCGAGAAGTCAACAGCGGTGCTGCAATCAACATCTGCTTCGGCTTGAAATTCTCCAGCAATGAGAACCGCAATGAATGCGGGGATATCATCAAAGTCGACAACTCCACTCATGTCAACGTCTCCCTTCAACACCGTAACAGGCACCACGCCGGAGGCAACATACGTTCCTTGGACGACGACCGGCAATGAAGTCGCACCTAGATCCAATGATTCGGTAAATGTCAACGATTGGCTGACTGTAATAGCATTGCCCGACTGGGTTACGCTGACAGAGTCAAAATCGAATAGGCTAAGATCTATTGTTGAGAGATCAACAGTCTGACTACCTCCAGCAACTCCGAAAAAATCGGAAACATCGAGGTCTCCACTGAAGGCAAGCAAGTTACCTAGCTGGTCAAAACTGTTGCCAGATATCGTGCCCGGTGCACCCGGAGTTACCAATGAAAGTGTGACATCGCCAGGCGAACTCGTAGCTGAAAAAGCTCCTAGAAAAAAGCTGTAACTCAGCCCATTATCCAGGACTAAATCCAAGTCAGTGATCTGCGCGTTTCCGGATGGAGGACTGGTCGACTGAATATCTAATGTTGCAGTTCCCGATAACTGGGAGCTACTCGTTGAACCGCTGATCGTAATATCCACAGAAGACTGACTTGAATCAACCGTCAGTGGAATGACTTGAGCCTGCGCGAACGAAGACAAAATTCCGACGAGTGCGACTAAAGTTGAGAACAGAACTTTTTTCATGGTGGGAACCGGGGATAAGCTGAAGTATCGGGAAGGAAAACTCGTGCCTTATAATGACACAGCCGAAACCGCAAGGCAAGAAGAATCGGGATGAGACTGCCGGTTATAAGAGGTTAATGCTGCC
Organism: uncultured Pirellulaceae bacterium; assembly: GCA_964503675.1. Lineage (GTDB taxonomy): Bacteria > Planctomycetota > Planctomycetia > Pirellulales > Pirellulaceae > Mariniblastus. Next base: position 3,688 of record CAZDBE010000328.1, read on the forward strand.
CCGCGATCGACAGAAACGACGCAGATTTCAAAAAACAATAGATAATGACACCCACTCAAAAACTTGGACCCAAATCACGCCCGCAGGATTGTACTGCGGAAGCTTGGGAGCTTTTCTGTGCAGCCGCCAATGGTGATCTCAAAACAGTTCAGAAGATTGTTCGTGCGAAACCTGAATTGATGCATCAGTTCGTCTGGTACCAGTCACCGTTGCACTATGCTGTTAGAGAGAATCAGATCGATGTCGTTCGTGAGCTTTTGGAGGCAGGAATCAATCCTGCGTTCTCCAACTTCACTTACAGTTCTTGGCAAACGCTTTTGCCTATCGCCAAGAGCCGAGGCTTCGAAGAACTTCACACTCTACTCGTCGCGGAGATGAAGCGTCGATTCAACTACGATTCGGGATACGAACAACTTTGGAAAACTATCGTCGCAAATGACGCCAACGAAGTAAGGAGATTGATTGAAGCAAATCCGAAACGCGTCAACACTGGAGACGAGCATGGGAATCGGGCAATCCATTGGGCTGTACTTTCGCGTCGAATCCCAATCATCAAACTGCTGCTGGAACTAGGGGCGGATGTCAATGCAAGACGGGCCGACATGAGATCACCTTTGCTTGTCGCGCTCGAAGGCGACTATTGGTTTCGCGGGAAGCATAAACCTGATACGGAAACCTCACATCGCGATGTGATCCAATTTCTCCAAGACAATGGTGGGGAATACGAGTTTACCGTTGCGGTAGCACGAAACGATTTGGAATTCGTAAAATCAGAATTGGCCCAGAAACCCCAACTCGCAGGACTACTCAACGACGCGCGGCGCAGTCCACTGTACTATGCGTCAATCCGTGGTCAAACCGACATGGTGCGCTTACTTCTTCAGCATGGTGCCGATCCGAACCTGCCTGAACACTGCGCCGCTAAGGGAAAGGCACTCTTCGAAGCCTCTGCACGCAACGACATCGAGATAATGAGGTTGCTAATAGAACACGGGGCACACGCCGATGCGTATGTTGATTCAAGCGGAAACTGTCTTTCCATTGCGCAACAGGGTGGAGAACGCGAGAAGGAGGCAATGGACCTACTAAAGAAACACGGCGCGATGCCTGGCGAATGGGAAGTCGACACCGAAGATAAAGTCGCCGCCGCGCTCGATGACGAACGGTTCCTCCCTAATCGCGATATGTGGTCGAGCGTCCTCAATCAAATCCTTGCGTTAGACAAGATTTTATTGCTTGACAAATACGTGTCACGTTTTGGAACTGGCGACATCCAAAACCTGAATCCATCCAATGGCTGGCGTGTTCCAAAATCAAAAGAAATGTTGTTGAAGCTACTAGAGTACGGAACGGACATCAACGCTCGTGATTGGAATGGGCGCACGTTCCTCCATCATTCTGCTCATCACGAAACTCCCGCCGTTGCCGAATTCCTAGTCGAGGCAGGTATCGACATCGATGTCGTCGATCATCAATCTGGAACAACCGCTCTCGGACTTGCTGCGTGGAACGGTCGGTTGCCTGTCGTGGAATTCTTGTTGAGTGCCGGGGCAGACCCTTCACTACCGGCTGACCCAAAGTGGGCGTGGGCCCTTCCATTATCGTTCGCCAAAAAACAGGGCCACGAAGACGTCGTGAAGCGGTTGGCGACTCCCAGCTTGTAAGTTTGTAAATTCAAACCAATTTGAAGAACGCCAGTATGCGGCCGAATGCAAAAGAACACTCCCGGCAGGTGTTTCTGCGGGAGCATAAAAGTTGTGCGAGTTGCCTCAGTGGGTGACTCAACAACTTCGCCGGCGACGGGCCATCATCATTACGCCCCCAAACCCTAGAAGGGCAAACGATGTTGGCTCGGGAACAGCGGACGCAATTTCGATCGAAATTAAACCGACGCTAGACCCGGCTGGCCCACCAGCCTCGAGGAAAATCCCCGTGTTAGCAGGCACGACCAAGCCACCGCTGGCGAACGTGAAAATGTTGTTTGCATCAAGTTCCGGCTCAGTAATGGTCACGCCGCCAAACGAGAACGTTTCAGGGTCAGTAAAACTATTGAAGTCGGCATTGAGAATGGTAACGTCCTGACTAAACGAGAAAGTCAATGACTCTGCAGCATCGACGTCGAACCTTGACGCATTTTCAGAACCGCCGGCAGGTGTCGGTGAGTTCAGACCGAAGGTCGCACCAGAAGCGTTGACGACAGTATTTGCAGGATCGAAAGAGGATGCCGAATCCACAGTTAGGAACAAACTTGGGCTTTCAACGACGGCAACCGTAAACGGCAAATCAGTATCAATGTTTGTTCCTGTGTCCAAAAGTCCGCCGGTCGAAGCTCCACCGGTGTTAGGGTCGTCGTTTGTAAAGAAAATGATGTCGGCGTTGGCTTGGCCCGTTGTCGCTGCCGCAGCAATTGCCAAGAAAGCCACTGCACATAATTTAAAAAAGTTGTATTTCATTGTGTCTCTCTTTTTCTTTTGAATACATCGGACTCTCGCTAACGAGGCAAGTCGCAACTGAGGCGGGCTTGCACCACCCCTCGAATTGTCTACCTTTATTAACTCTGCAGTCTGTGTTCGTCTAAGTCAGAAAAAAAACGATAATCACACAAGATGCAACTTGTTTTGGACATCTCGCCGCGAAG
>CAZDBE010000329.1:0-5774 GCA_964503675.1 uncultured Pirellulaceae bacterium
ACATTCGCCAGTGTATTTTGCAATCGATCAACGGCATCGCCGCCGGATTGCAGAATGTGGGTTAGTTGCTCCGAAATGCAAGCGTTGCGCTTGTCGAATGTTCAGCAAGCGGGACGCTTGCAACACGCTGTCCTAACACGAATGCAAAATGGATTTCTTTGACCCCAAAGCGGTCGCAAAAAGTATCGCGACCGCCAACAATCTTTCTGCTTTCGCCGTCTCGTCGGCGATCGAATTGCTTGAGGAGGGCAACACCCTGCCCTTCATCGCGCGGTATCGCAAAGAAGCCACGCAAGGTTTAGACGAGATTGCATTGCGGGCGATCGAGGATGAGCTGGGCCGCGCTCGCGCGCTGGCCACTCGCAAGAAATCGATCCTCGCCGCAATTGAGGAACAGGGCGCTCTGAGCGCCGAACTGAAGAAGCAGATCATCGCCTGCAATGATAAGTCGCTCCTAGAAGACTTGTATCTTCCCTTCAAGAAAAAACGCCGCACTAAGGCAACCATCGCGCGCGAGGCAGGGTTGGGACCGCTGGCGGAATTGCTGCTGAAACAGGAACGCATTGGTAAAACAAAAAAAGCGATCCTGTCACCGTTTGTCGACGCTAACAAGGGCATTGAAACGATTGATTCGGCTTTCGAAGGCGCCGGTCACATAGTGGCAGAAACTTGGACTGAGGATGCGGATCTGAGGACTTGGCTGTTCGCTGAAATCAGAAGCGGCAAAGTTACCTCTAAAGTCAAACGCGGGAAGAAGGAACTCGGCAAGAAGTTTGAGAACTACTACGATTTTTCGGAGCCCATCAAACGTATTGCCTCCCATCGTTTTTTGGCAATCCGTCGAGGTGCCGAGGAAGGGTTTCTTAATCCCGGTATCACCGTGGATGACGAGTATTTCCTCCGGCAACTGAAGCGCCGGCTGGTCACCAACCGCGATTTTGAGTTCTTTCACGACCTGTTGTCATTGGTGGATTCGGCTTGGAAAACGCACCTGTTGCCGGCTGCCTCTCAGTCGGTGATGGCCGGTCTGAAAGAGACGGCAGAGGCAGAGGCGATCAAAGTGTTTGCCCAGAATATTCGCGAGTTGTTGTTGGCTCCTCCGGCGGGCAAACGAGTCACGATCGGTTTGGACCCGGGGTTTCGCTCTGGATGTAAGGTGGCTGTTGTCGATGAAACGGGGAAGTTCCTTGACAACACGGTAATTTATCCAACGGCTCCCAAGAACGACGTCGCGGGCGCGTCAAAAGTCTTGCTTGGATTGATCAAGAAATACGGCGTTAAGATGATCGCGATTGGCAATGGTACCGCCTCGCGTGAGACGGACGCTTTTGCCGGAAAGTTGATCAAGAAAGAGAAACTGGACATTACAAAAGTCGTCGTCAGCGAATCGGGGGCGTCGATCTACTCGGCCAGCCAAGCTGCCATCGACGAGTACCCCGATCTAGACATCACGGTGCGCGGCGCGATCAGCATTGCACATCGTTTGCAGGATCCGTTGGCAGAACTGGTGAAGATCGACGCTAAATCGATTGGAGTTGGACAATATCAACACGATGTGAATCAAACAGAACTGAAACGATCGTTGGACCGAGAAGTTGAATCGTGTGTGAATCTCGTGGGAGTGGAAGTCAACACGGCCAGTCGCCATCTACTGGGTTACGTTTCCGGCATCGGTCCCAAGACGGCTGAACGCATTGTGTCTCATCGTGATGCCAACGGCATGTTCGGCTCTAAGAAGGAGTTGTTGGACGTTCCAAAGTTGGGGGCCAAGGTTTTTCAACAGGCAGCTGGTTTTCTGCGAGTCGCCAACGGAAAGGAACCGCTCGATAACTCTGCCGTTCATCCGGAAAGCCACGCCTTGGTGAAGAAAATGGCAAGGAAACTGGATTTGAAAGTAGATCGCTTGCTTGGGAATTCGGAGGCGATTGCCAGGTTGAAAGCGTCTGATTTTGTAGACGCGAAGTTTGGCGAGCCGACCGTCAAGGATATTTTGGCTGAATTGATCAAACCAGGACGCGACCCACGTAGCCAGTTCAAAGCCGTCAAGTTCGACGATGCGGTCAATGAAGTTTCAGATTTGCGTGAGGGGATGCGTTTGCAAGGACAGGTCACTAACGTCACCAACTTTGGGGCGTTTGTCGATATCGGCGTTCATCAGGATGGGCTGGTGCACGTTTCTCAACTGGCTGATCAATACGTGTCAGACCCGGCGGAGATCGTTTCGGTCAACGACATCGTCAGCGTGCGGGTGGTAAGTATTGACGAAAACGGCAAACGAATTGGTTTGTCAATGAAGAGCCAATAGTTTGCAGCTCGATTAATATTCGTTTAGGTTAGATCAAGTTGCAGCGACGAGGTCTTCGGCTGCAGCCAGTTTCCTCTTATTGTGTTTATCCAATTTTTCCCCTTGCTAGGTGACCTATGCTCCGCCGCTTAACGTCTTGTTGTCTTCCACTGTTAGTGCTCGCTCTACTAGCATGCGAGTCGATTGCCGACTTGGAGTTGGGGGCGCCGTTTGGCGATCACATGGTTTTGCAACACGATCAACCGGTGAAGATTTGGGGGTGGGCGGAGCCGGGTGAATCTGTGACCGTCACTCTCAAGCAGCAGTCGTCATCCACCACCGCGGCTGCTGACGGGAAGTGGAAATTACAACTGGCGGCTCCGGGGGTGGGAGACCCTTTTTCAGTCAAGGTCACGGGTAAGTCACAGGTCATAGAACTATCAGATGTTGTTGGAGGAGAAGTCTGGATTTGCGGTGGACAATCCAATATGGAATGGCAGGTAAGACGTTCAAAAGATGCCAAATCCGAGATCGCGGCGGCGGACTATCCGATGATTCGTCATATCAAAATCGATCGTGCGACCAGTCTCTTGCCCAATGAGACAGCGAAACATTCAAGCTGGTCAGTCTGTTCGCCGGAGACGGTCGGCGACTACACGGCCGTGGGCTACTTTTTTGCTCGTCGGCTTCATCAGGATTTGAAGGTCCCTGTGGGTTTGGTGAGCTCGAATTGGGGCGGGACAATCATTGAAGCTTGGATAAGTGGCGATTCTTTAAAGACCCATCCGGATTTCAAGGCTAGGGTTGAAAAGATGCAGGTGGCCGCAAAGGATCCGGAGCAAGCCAAATCGCTTGCCAGAAAGATTGATGCGTGGACGAAAGCTTACAGTGAAATGCAAAAGACACCTGCCGAAAACTACCAAGGCGTGGCGGTTGACGATTCAAGCTGGGGAACGCAGAAGTTACCCGGATATTGGGAGCAGCAGGGCTTTAAGGATATCGATGGTGTCGCGTGGTATCGACGCAAGGTAACGATTCCAGATCAGTGGAAAGGGAAAGCATTAGAGTTGTCTTTAGGTGTCATCGACGATGCGGATGTCACTTGGGTCAATGGAACCAAAGTTGGTGAGAACGGACGGTGGGATGCAAAACGGCTCTATCGTGTTCCCGCGTCGTTGGTCAACACAAACGAACTTTCCATCGCCGTAAAAGTCACCGATGGAAATCTTGGTGGTGGTATCGTTGGCGACGCCGATAAATTGTCCATTGGGCCAGTAGGAGAGACTCCTATCTCACTGGCGGGCGAATGGAAGTTTACGCTTGAGCCGGCAACGGAAAAGGTGGGGCCGCGTCCAAAAGGCGTCGGCACCAATCAGAACCAGCCGATGGTGCTACATAATGCAATGATCAATCCGCTGATTCCATTCTCGGCGCGCGGAACGATTTGGTATCAGGGGGAATCCAATGGTGGTCGGGGACGGCAGTACCGGACGTTGATGCCGCTGTTGGTGAATGATTGGCGAAGGGCGTGGGGTAATGACATGTCGTTTTACTGGGTTCAGTTGGCTAATTTCCAAGCGCCGCGTGAGCAGCCCTACGACAGCCAATGGGCCGAACTGCGCGAAGCACAATCGATGACGCTGTCCTTGCCCAAGACGGGTCAGGCGGTCATTATCGATATTGGCGAGGCTCGTGATATTCACCCAAGGAACAAGCAGGACGTCGGCAAGCGACTGGCGTTGATCGCATTGGCGAAGGACTATGGCAAAGACGTCAAGTATTCAGGCCCGATGTATAAGTCGATGTTGGTTGAAGGAGAAAGAATCAAGATTCAGTTTGATTTCGCGGAGGGGCTGGCGGTCAAAGATGGTGGAGAGTTGAAACGGTTCGAGATCTGTGGCGAGGACCAAACGTTCTACTGGGCTGACGCGCAGATCGAAGGACAGGATGTTGTCGTGTCCAGCAGTAAGGTTAAGTCTCCAGTTGCGGTGCGCTACGCTTGGGCAGAAAATCCAGAAGGGTGCAATTTAACCAACGAGACCGGATTGCCGGCGAGCCCGTTCCGAACCGATGACTGGGAAAGACGCGAGTAGCGGAACAGTATCGGCGCAGAGCTGGCGTCTGAACTGTCGACAGTCCTGCTACTAGTGTCATGTCCCTATGGTGGTGAACGGGAGATTCGGCAATAAAATCAATCAAAATCCATGGTTTTAACGCTTCTTTCTTTTTGCAATTGGTAATTTTTTGTTTCGCGTGTACACTTCCATTAATTGCACTGCAGGAAGGTTCAAGAGCTGCACTGCAATTTTGGGTTGAAACGCTTACCAAGAAGGTTGGCCTGTTTGGCCCCAGAGTTCATTTACCGGACGAGAGTCTGGTTTCTAAATCGGCACGTTGTAGATTCGCCGTCTGCTTTCGAAATCGGTTGTGTTGACCTCGCCTGCGATAAATCTTTTGAGTGTCGTGGCAGGAAAAAACCGATTCCTTCTTGATGTTGGAAACAAGCGTGCGCGCTTTATCCTCCCCGTAGCATTGGGCTGCGACCAACTCGGCGAAAACGGGTCTGCTTGTACGTCTGTACATTTCAGAAATAACGCCTTGTTTCAACTAGCGTGCTTTTGATGGACTCATTACCCGCTCGCTCGGCAACGAACACGCTGCTGGAGCCAATCATTTAACCTACGAGAAATTCTTTGAGTAACTTTGAATCATTAGACCTGTACGCACCACTTAAAAAAGCACTTGCCGAACAGAAGTACGAAACACCAACTCCCATCCAAGCACAAACGATCCCGCCGGCCGTCGACGGTAAAGATATCTTGGGCTGTGCCCAGACCGGCACAGGTAAAACAGCTGCCTTCGCGCTACCGATCCTCGACTACATTGGGCACGAAACACCAAAACTGTATCCCAAAAGCCCAACGGTGCTGATCCTTGCCCCAACGCGCGAACTGGCGATCCAGATTAGCGACAGTTTTGCGACCTACGGGAAGCACATGAAATTCAGCCAAGCGCTTGTCTATGGCGGCGTTAACCAAGACAAACAAGTGAGGGCCCTTAAACGTGGCGTCGATGTGTTGATTGCTACACCGGGGCGGTTGATGGACCTGATGGAGCAAGGTCACATCAAAATCGACAGCGTGCAGATATTTGTCCTCGACGAAGCCGATCGAATGATGGACATGGGCTTCCTGCCGGCGCTGCGTAAGATCATCGCGAAACTTCCCGAGCAAAGACAATCATTGTTCTTTTCGGCGACGATGTCCGACAAAGCCCGTCAATTGTCAAATCAATTGCTGTATCAACCCGTTTCCGTCAACGTTACACCGGAATCGCCCAGCGTTGAGCGTATCGAGCAACGCATGATTATGTTGGATCGAGGCAACAAGTTCACGTTTCTCAAAGAGATTCTATCGGGATCCGACGTCGATCAGACGATCGTGTTCACTCGCACGAAACGCGGTGCTAATGTGATCGTGCGAAAATTGGA
>CAZDBE010000329.1:5784-6302 GCA_964503675.1 uncultured Pirellulaceae bacterium
AACAAGCGAAGATCGGTGCGTTGGCCATTCATGGCAACAAAAGCCAGAACGCGCGTCAGCGTGCGTTGGAAGCGTTTCGCAAAGGAAAAATTTCGGTTTTGGTTGCGACAGATGTAGCGGCCCGAGGGATCGACATCGACGGAGTTTCTCATGTTGTGAATTACGACATGCCGGTCGAAGAGGAAAGTTATGTACACCGCATTGGCCGAACGGGCCGAGCAGGCAAAGATGGTATCGCGATTTCGCTTTGTACGCCTGAAGAGCGATCAGAGCTGCGAGCAATCGAGAAATTGATTGAGATGCAGTTTGATCTTGAACTGCCTTACGGCGAGGTTCAGCCGGCTCAACCTAAACCGAAATCAGGCGGTCGCGGTGGTTCGCGCGGCCGGGGCGGTTATGGTGGTTCACGCGGTGGCAGTTCCAATAGTGGTTCAGGTTCGGGCGGCGGCGGAAAAAGAAGCGGTGGCAGTTCTGGTAAAAAACGCCGCAACGGTAACGCCAACGGAAGAAAAGCGGCA
>CAZDBE010000330.1:0-6264 GCA_964503675.1 uncultured Pirellulaceae bacterium
AAACGACAGCGGCGATTGCGATCATCATCAACGCGATCATCACGGCGCCGCTGAGGTTGCCTGAATTCAACTCCAAATAAATCGAGACAGGCATAACTTCCGTGCGGCCTCGGACGCTGCCTGCAAAAACCAGCACCGGACCAAATTCTCCAAAGGAACGCGCCCAAGCAATCGCGGCGGAAGTAACCAATCCCTGCCGTGATTGCGGCAACGTAATTTTGCAGAATGCACTAAAGCGCGAGCATCCGAGCGATTGAGCGATCCGTTCTTGGCGCGTTGAAATCGTGTCAAAAGTAGCCTTCATTGTTCGGTAGACAAATGCCACACCGACGACAGTTTGGGCCAACACGATTGCCGGCACATAAAAAGCAATTCCAAATGCGCTATCCAGCGCGGCCAAAGGTGTCCGGCGAAATAGGATCAGGAGGCTGATTCCGACTACTAGTGGCGGAAGAAAGATCGGCAGGTCCATAAGAAAATCAACCACGCGCCGACCGGGAAACCGTTCCCGGCTAACGAGGTATGCGATTCCCGTCCCAATCCAAACGCTCAACACGGCGCTCAATAGGCTGGTCCCCAACGACAGCAGAATCGCTTGTTGAATCTCAGGACGAGCAATCGTTCCCCAGGCGGAAGCCGAATCGCTGGCGACCAATGTGACGTTAGCGAACACCATTGCCAAGAGAAGTCCAACGTAAGCGATTCCGACGACGGCCAAGACTTTGATGAAATTTCGGTCGCCGCGAATCATGGCTTCACCTTGGCAAGTTCAAAATCATCTACGCCGTAACCATGTTGCTCCAAAATCGACTTGGCAACATCGCCGGTCATGAATCGCTCAAATGCTTGAGCGGCTTCGACATTCTTCACGGAAGACAAAACTGAAACACCGATGCTCGAACGATGTTGCTGCCATGCGTCGACGATCCACGGTTTCGCATTCTCAAACTGCAACGCAGTTGTGTTCCAAGCAATACCAATGTCAGCGATCCCTTGATCCACGTCGCTGGCGACCTGACTGACCGTCTCGCGTGTGACGGTCGCCTCACGAGCAAACCTATCGTAACGCTGGTCGCCTTCGATCGACGCCACCAATCGCCCAATTGCCGCGTGATCGCGCTTGGGAACGGATGTGCGAAATTTGCCCGACGTCAACGCTTCTTCCAGCGACCTTGGAGCCGCCACAGAGCCTGCAATGATCAAACACGGCGTTTGATGGGCGATGGCAACGGCGGGACTACAAAGCCCTTGGTCGACCAGCGTTTGGTGATAGAAAGTGTCAGCCGCGATCAGTAAATCTCCCGATTGAGCGACTCTTTGCAGGGCAACCAATTGCGCTGATCCCTTGTAACTTACGTCCACTTTGATGTCGAACCGTGGAGAAGATGCGGTTTCGAAAGCATGAGTCAAATCGGCCATCACTGGTGCCAACCCAGCGGCACACAAGACGGTAATGCTCGCTGGTGACCTATTGGAGCCCGAGTTTGCCGCGGACGACGATACGCCTGCGCGATAGATCAACGCGACTGCAACCGACATCAAAACCAGCGAACTGACAACCGCGCGGATCATACTTTATTCAGGGCATCGACCGCTGCAATGATCTCATCGTCAGTCGTGCAAAGGTGAGGTGCGAAACGAATGTAGCCGTCCCGAGGCGTCATCACTATGTTCTGTTTCTCAAGATCAGCGGTAATCGTTTTCGCGTTGGAGACCTTTGGGATCAGCGCTAAGATGCCCGATCGTGATTTTGGTTGATGCACGACGGCTTGGTATTTGTCGTGGTCTAGTTTTTCGAGAGCCAATTCTTGCAGGGCAAAATTGTGATCGCGAATTTCTTCAGGCGTGTGCTTGAGGAACACTTCCTCGACGCCAACAGATAGGCCATCCACTAGGGCGTATGACACCGTCGAGTACTCAAATTTTTGCCCGGTAGTGTGCGGATTCCAAGTGTGATCCAAATACTGAGTGTCTTGCACCATGTGGTCGGCACCGCTCATTGTGATCGCGATTTTCTCGCGAAACTCAGGACTGGTATACATCACGCCAGTGCCAACCGGACCCAGCAGCCATTTCCATCCGGCTGACGCAACAGCAGCCACGCCCCACTTCTCTGGATACACCGGCAAGCAACCAAGTGACTGGGCGGCGTCGATAACTAGATCGATACCGTGCTCCTTGCAGAGCGATCCCAATTCCTCAAGATCAGCCGCGTAACCGCTGGTGAACTGCACGTGGCTTAGTGCGATAATACGAGTGCGATCGGTGATTTTGGACTTAAGTTCTTCAAGCGACCAGCCACGTGCAAACGAATTAGGAATCGCGCCAGTGTAGGGTCGATCCGCCTGAGGGACATCGCTATCGGACAATAGAATCAATTCGACTCCACGATTCTTTGCTTGGAGAACCCACGGGTAATGGTTCGCCGGGTACTCGTTGACGTAGCTGATGATCTGATCGCCCGGCTCAAACGGATAGCCGTTGGCGATCATGCAAATCGCCTCTGAAGTGTTGGTTGTAATCGAAATGTTATCCGGTGACGTTTGCATCAACTGGCCGAAGTTTCGATGAAAGCGCTGAGCAATATTTTCTTCGCCCGTGTATTCAAACAACATGCCACGCCCAACAGCAACGTGGCGGTCAAGGAAATATGCGGCACGATCGGCGGCAGGCTTATTCAAATGCGAGACACTGCAATGCGCCAAGAAATTTATGGTTTGCTTGATTGGAAAATGGCTGTGGTCGATCGAAATGGTCAAAGGGAGTCTCGGTTTCTAATTGTGAATATGCGATGGGGGCAGCAAGCACCCCCTGCGAAGGGGAAAATGCCCCCGCTTTTGTTAATTTAGGTCGTTCAGAGCTCACTTTGACGGGATTGACAACCAAGAGTTGTTAACAACTGCGCCAGGTCCTTGTGAAACGTACGGCGAAACGTTACTCTTTACTGCTTCAAGAGGCTGTCAACCCCTACTCTTTAAATCTTTTTACAGCTGCTTGATTGTAAATTGAATTAACCATATTTCGACGATCAGACTTTGATGGTCGCGGTCCGATCGTCGAACCGCTCGGTTTATTCAATATACGGACTCCAACAGACGGCCGTCATGGATTTCTCGTCGTACTAGCAATGGTCGACGGAGAGAATTTTAAACCAAAGGAATTGTGAATGTTAGTCCTAAGTCGAAAGGCAGGAGAACGCATTTGGATCGGAGACGACATCTCCGTGACCATCGTACGTATCAGTGGCGGCGGAGTCCGAATCGGAATCGAAGCGCCCAAAGAGATGCCCGTTGTCCGGGAAGAGCTAAAGCTCGAGATGAATCAAAACGACGCAACTGAGTTTGATGACCAATCAGCATTTGAATCGAACGCATAGCTTCGAACAAAGTGCGTCGCTAGTTTCGTGCCGTCACGCTGCTTCGGCTTGTGATTTTGCCAGCTTTTCACGTTCCTGCTCGGCCAGTCGCTTTTTAGTTTTGCGAACTGGCTTTTCTTTCCACCGTCGATGAACCCACCAAAATTGATTGGGATCATCAAAGATCGCCTCAGCAAGTCGGTCGTTGTACCACTGAGTTAGCGCGGTGACGTTTTTCAGTTCAGGATCCAACTCTAATGGATCGGCAACTCCTGTACAGCCAATTTCAAATTGAAGCGGCTTCCCGGTGTGTTTGCAATAACTAACCATCATTGGAGCATTGCCGCTTAACGTGAACAGGGCGATCGCCTTATGACAGGCCGCCGGCCGCCCCAGAAAATCGATCCAACACCCTTTAGTTCCAGCATGTTGATCGCCCAAAATCGTCAGAATCCCACCGCTTTCCATGACCTCTTGAACGGCGGTCGAGCTGCCGTCTTTGGGGAGGATGAACTGGCCGTTGTGGCCGCGGAAGTTGTTGATGAAGTCGTCCAGATAGGGATTGTCCATTTCTCGAGCCACGGTGTAGCTGGGCATTCCCAGCAGCCCAGTAACGTAACCACCCATTTCGAAATTGCCGAAGTGTCCCGACACTGCGACCAGCGGTCGGTAGTCGATCAGATAGCTAGTCATCTGTACCACGTCACGAATGTAGACGTGTTTCCGCCAGTTGGTGTCGTGGATTTTGCGAGGCGCCTGCGCGATCTCGACTCCCATCAAAAACAAGTGGTACCACATCTCCCGGCTCATCGTCGCAATTTTTTCGTCGCTCGCATCCGGAAACACGCCCAGAATATTCTCTCGAATTATCTTCCGCCGAAATCCAATGCGATCACTAATCAGAGACGCGAGAGACCTGCAGATTCGATCGCACGTTTCCAACGGAAGCGCTTGGAACAGACTGATCACGATTTGGATCAGAAGGTATTGGGCCAAGTTGCCAATTTTTTTAAGAAAGGTTAGCTTCATCTGCACTGTCAAACGAATAACGGACCGAGCGACCACTGACGTATTGTGCCAGTAAACGAACAAGGATTAAATACTGATTGGGATGTTAGCCCTAACTGCCAGCACTTTTCTGTTGTTGGCTGTCTCCAATAGTAAACCACTTCCAGAGGAGAATTAGCCCGTGGATCCAGTTGCCGCTCAAATGCTATTGCTCAAATGCCACGGAGACGAAATTTGGCCCGAGCACGAGTGTGTCAGGGCTGGGGTTCCGCAAGCTTGGATTGAGGAATTGGTGGAGCAGTACGAATCGGGGTTCGACACCGATCGCAATACGATCTACGTTGAAGACAGAGACGGTCAGCGCGTCACGAACCAGTTTCGAGGCGTTTCCGATTTATTGTTGGCGTATAAAATTGCCGAACACTTGGCGATCGACTGGCGGCGGGAGACGGGCCATTTGTTGGACCGAGTTTCCAAAGTGAACGCGCTTAAAGATGCTCTCGACGAGCTTTAATTACATAGAAAGAAGACGATGGACTTTAAAAGTAAATTTGAATCAGGATTTTCCTACAGCCAATTTCTAGAAAAGTATGGTTCCGACACCGACCAGATGAAATGGAAAAGCGTTCATGGTTTGGTGAAACTGAGCGACAACCAGCAGACTCTATTGTCCGGTTTCGGCAGGAAGATGAACGTGTTGGTGATGGCTGGTGCGTGGTGCGGCGATTGCGTTTCCCAGATCCCAATTCTGGATCATTTCGAGAATTTGACAGACAAAATCACAATTCGCTATGTCGATCGCGACGCGGATGCAGAACTAGCTGAAGAATTGAAAATCTGCGGTGGTTCGCGCGTTCCTCAAACGGTAATCATGAGCGAAGACTTTCTGCCCGTTTCGCGCGATGGCGATCGAACTCTGTCGCGTTACCGCCAGATGGCTCAACAACAATTCGGCGCCGGATGTCCAACTGGACTGGGCTTAGGAGACGATCCCGTTTTCGCAGCGGTGGTACAAGATTGGCTGGATACCTTTGAGCGAGCTCAATTGATCCTGCGTTTGTCTCCGTCACTTCGCAAGCGGCATGGAGATTGAATCGTCGTCGGACGCTCAAGCACTTAGTTTAACGACAGGCCGTAGGCGTCAGCGCACCCACACAACTCTGACGCCTTTGGCTAATCGTTAAACAATCAATTCCTCAATTCGGTCATCCATCTCACATGCGCGGACTGGCCAAGAATATGTATTAGAAAAGTGTTTCGCTAAGCCAGCAGCTATCGGGCGAAAATCGTCCGGCGCCCGCCAGATTGATTCGATAATTTTGGCGGCCTGTTTCGGCGTCTCATACAACAGCTTTTCTGATCCATCGACGGGCTTCATGATACCCGGATAAGCCATGCCGTTGGGCACGACAGGGCAGCAACCGTTGGCAACCGCTTCGACGAACGACAGGCCGAAGAACTCATGATTGGCGGTGGACAAGAAAATATCGGCATCGATGAGGATCTGGTCGTAGACTGCCCTCGATACGAATCCCCAGTGAACTATCTGCTCCGAGAACAGCTCGTGGATCTGCTCGAACGCCTCCGGTTGTCTGTGATACTGCTGACCAACAACCGAGATTGAAAAGTCGATTGAATTGGCCCTCAAATCGTTAAGCAGTTCGAGCAATAACTCGGGGCCCTTGTCGTGCTCCCATCTGGCGGCCCAGACAATGCTTGTCGGATCTGAGGCCCCTCTCGACAGAACGCTTCCTTCATCAGTGCCAACTTCAATCCCCGGTGACTGGACCAACGACTTTATGGCAATCGCGTCAACCGATTCGATCGGCGGATAGTCGGGAAGCAACTTGAGCGTTGAGCTGATTCCGCCGAGCATCGACGTGAGATTGAACTCGGAGTTG
>CAZDBE010000331.1:0-6256 GCA_964503675.1 uncultured Pirellulaceae bacterium
GCCGGAGAACATTCGTTGGTGCTGATGCCGACAGGTATGGGGAAGAGCCTCTGTTATCAAATCCCGGCGATCATCTCGGCAAATGCGGCCAGCGCTGCCAGAAAATCGGACACTGAACAACGGGTACCGCTGACGCTGGTGATGTCGCCATTGATTGCTCTAATGAAGGATCAAGTAGATGCACTGTTGGCCAAAGGTGTCTGGGCCACGTTTGTCAATTCTTCGCTACAGCGCAGCGAGCGGCTGAGTCGATATGCCGGAATTGGCGAGGGCGATTTCGATATTCTGTACGTCACGCCAGAGCGATTTCGCAAAGCCGATTTTTGCGAGGTGTTGGCTAAACGTGACGTGATTCTGATGGCGATCGACGAAGCGCACTGTATCAGCCAGTGGGGGCATGACTTTCGGCCAGACTATACGCGTGTTGGCGAGATTCGACAGTCGTTGGGCTCGCCGACCACGATCGCGTTGACCGCCACAGCGACGCCCGAGGTTCAGAAAGACATCGTCGCGCAATTGAGCCTGACCGAACAAGAGATGCCGATCTTTCATGAGGGCATTGATCGGCCAAACTTGACATTGTCCGTCAAGGAAGTTTGGGACGATGATGAGAAACTCGACCTGATCATCGACCAGCGCTCGCGCGTTAAAGGAAGTGGCATCGTTTACTTCACGCTAATTCGAAAACTGATGGAATTCAGCGATCACTTGTGGCAACGTAAGATTCCACACTTGGTATATCATGGCGACCTCGACACGCGGCAGCGCCGTCAGATTCAAGATTCCTTCATGCAGCAAGAGGGGCATCTGGTGCTGGCGACCAATGCGTTCGGAATGGGAATCGACAAAGAGGACATTCGCTACGTGTTACATGCAGATTTGCCGGGATCGATGGAGTCTTACTATCAAGAGATTGGACGCGCTGGTAGAGATGGGCTGCCGTCGGAGTGTTTGTTGATGTACGACGAACGTGATCTGGCGACGCAGATGGAGTTCCTGCAATGGAGCAACCCAGACGCCAGTTTCTACAAACGCGTTTTTTACTATTTGGAAAACGAAACGGAGAAGATCAACGCGTTTGGAATGGAATGGTTGCGCGAGAAACTACATTTCAAACAGAAGCACGATCGGCGTTTGGAGACGACCTTAGCGATGATGAAACGCTGGGGTGTGGTTGATTGGACGCAGGGCCCCTTTCAAATAGAAGTAACAAGCCCTCTGCACGAAGATCTTTTCAACGAGCAACGATTGGCTGAAAAACTCAAACGCGACCAGCGTAAGCTGCTGGCAATGGTTCAGTACTCCAAACACGAGGGTGACCGTAAAGCGTTCTTGCTGGAATACTTTGGAATAGAGTGATTCGGATCAGCGTCTTTTGCGGCTTCAAATGCAAACTCTCTGGCAAGCCGTCAATTTAAGACAAATTGGCCAACAGATGGTCTGTGCCCCATTAATAACGGTCGCTACAGCAGTTTCTGATTCGCCTGCTCTACTTCAACTGTAAGATCGTTTGAATTTTTCTGAACCATTGATGGTTTTGTGCGCTTGGAAACGCACTGTATCCCAAGGAAACTGTTTAGATCGATGCTATCCTGCAGATACCAATGAATAACCTGACACCTACTGAAGAAATACTCTTTACCGATGCAGTGGCAATGGCGGTGAGTCAACGCGCAGGCTACCTAGATCAGAAGTGCGGTGGCGATGCGGCGCTCCGACAACGGTTGGAAAAGTTGCTGGCTGCACACGAGGGGGAAAACGGAATTCTTGATCTTGCTGAAACGCACATTCATAATCGCCAAACCCTAGACATGGCTGCAGGCCAAGACATTGGGGCCTATCATCTACTTGAAAAAATTGGTGAAGGCGGATTTGGTGTCGTGTTTTTGGCAGAGCAACGCCAGCCAATCCAGCGAAAGGTCGCCATCAAAGTCATCAAGCCCGGAATGGACTCGAAAGCTGTCGTAGCGCGATTCGAGGGCGAACGCCAAGCACTTGCGATGATGGACCACCCAAATATTGCCAGCGTGTTTGATGGCGGTGCAAGCCACGACGGCCAGCGACCCTACTTCGTTATGGAACTCGTTCAGGGTGTGCCAATTACTGAATTCTGTGATGCTAATTCTCTAACCACACGAGAGCGGTTGGAATTGTTCGTCTCCGTTTGTAACGCGGTGCAGCACGCTCACCAGAAAGGAATCATTCACCGTGACATCAAGCCGAACAATGTGATGGTGACTTTGCATGACGATAAACCAGTCGCAAAAGTTATCGACTTTGGTGTCGCCAAAGCCCTTCATCAGCGACTGACAGAGAAAACTATGTTTACTCAATTTGGCATGATGGTCGGGACGCCGCAGTACATGAGTCCCGAGCAAGCCGGAATGACAGGCCTCGATGTCGATACGCGAAGCGACGTGTATTCTCTAGCAGTTCTCTTGTACGAGTTGTTGACAGGAACAACACCTTTGAAAACTGCGACGATGCAGGCGGCGGGCATCAAGGAAATGCAACGAATGATTTGCGAAGACGAAGCAGAAAGACCGAGCTTGCGCCTTAGTTCATCGGGCGAGAAGTTAACCGTTCTGGCCAAACATAGAAACGTGGCTCCTTCTCGTCTAACCAAGGAGATTAATGACGACTTGGATTGGATCGTCATGAAAGGTCTCGAAAAGAATCGAACTCGTCGATACGATTCGGCAAACTCCCTTGCGGCAGATATTCAGCGTGCGCTGAACAACCAACCTGTGCTTGCCGGGCCGCCATCATTTTCTTACCGAGCCAAAAAATTTGCGTCGCGCAACCGAAATGGTTTGGCTTTCGCTGCTGCATTGGCGGCAGTTGTCGTGACAGTCGCATTCGGGTTCATTAATCATCGCATGCATCAGTTGGCTGCAACGGAAAAGGATGAAGTTCGTCTTAACAACGCTATTGACGAAGCCAATGAAGCAGTTTCTGCCGCAGTCGAAGCCTCGACATCCAGCGAGCGGTGGACGGCTGCGGCGCTTATGGCCGCGCGAGTTAGCGAATTAGTTGATGAGTTTTCGACAAACAGTGTGTCGCTATCTCGTGCAGAGCAGTTTCTTGATCGGTACGAGAACACTAGGCAAGACAAAGAGTTTATTTTCTCGATGCAAGAATTGCTGATTAACCAGTCCACTGATCAGTCGATCGGCAGCTTGCAATTTATGGAGAAGGAGTTTCGTCAAATACTGCGAAAGCGCGGTTACGACCTTGCAAAAATGTCTCCTGACGAGACTGCCACTCAGTTGTCAAAGGATCGAACGCCGCTCAAGATCACAGATGCGTTTGAGCTATGGCTTTCAGTGCGAATCAAACTCAACGATGCCGGAGAGCAGGAGATTTCAGATCGTGAAGTGAAGCAATGGACCGATGCGATGTGTTCGGCAGATCCAAATCCAATGAGATCCGCCATTCGTAAAACCATTTTTCGCACGGTCGCGCCCGACAAAACGTTCCTCAACAGTTCTGTTACTGAAGAAGATTTGGCAACTTCATGTGCACGAAAATTGTCATGGCTAGCAGAAGCCTATCAACTGGTCCAGCAACCCGATCGGGCCGAGGAGATTCGAGACTATGCACTCTCCAAGCACTCCGGCGATTTGTTGTTGAATTTTGAGAATGCGATGCGCCTGATGGAACTAGAGCAGTATGATCAAGCGAGTCGGTACTTTATGCGGTGCACCTCAATACGCCCCAAGATTTCAGGCGTTTGGAGAGGCTTGTCAAAAGCACTTGGTCGCAACGGAGAACTCTCGCAGGCGCAGACTGCGATCAATCGAGCAATTCAATTGTCACCTGAGGATGCAAGTTTATACGTGCTCCTGTCAGAGTGGTTGTTGCAAGATGACAAGCCGCAAGCCGCCATCGGGGCTGCGGAAAAGGCTTTGTCGTTGGGGCAGGAAGTCCCAGCTGCTTGGAAGGTAATCGGTAGAGCTAACATGGAAATACAAAATTATATTGAGGCTTTGGTCGCTTTTAAAAATATTAGGAAGCAGGAGCACACCAAGGAGATCGACGATTGGATCAAGGAATGTCAGCGACGGATTGTCTCAAGTATCAAGAACGAACAAGCGGATTGAAACGTTGGATCAAATTACAAAAATGCTTGATCGACTTGACTCCGGTGATTCCGCAGCGGCTTCGGAATTGCTGCCTCTTGTGTATGAAGAGCTACGAAAGTTGGCCGCTGCAAAACTGAATCACGAGCGACCAGACCATACACTTCAGGCGACGGCTTTGGTTCATGAGGCTTGGTTGCGGATCGTTGGTGACGAGAAGGAAAAACGGTCCGGCTGGAATTCACGGGGTCACTTTTTTGGTGCTGCAGCCGAAGCAATGCGTCGAATTTTGATCGACCACGCGCGAGCGGCTCGGGCGCTTAAACGAGGCGGAGATCGGCAACGAATCGAGCTGGATACGTGGAACCATCCAGCCGCTGACCAACCGGAAAAGCTGTTGGAATTGGACGAAGCACTCGGCAAGCTGGAAAAACAGGATGCGGTGAAAGCCGAGCTCGTCAAACTGCGATTCTTTGCGGGAATGACAGTACAAGAGGCCGCTTCTACACTCGATATTTCGACTGCAACGGCCGAAAGATACTGGGCATACGCCCGGGCGTGGTTGCACGCTGAGATGCAATAAAGCATCGGTTTTTGAAAAACTGATATTTCTTTGATGGATTTTAGAGCCAAGATCCGCACTGGGTTACAGACAGAAGAGCACAGCTCAGCCTCCTAATCAAAGAAAGACCAAAAATGCACTCAAATACAAGAACAAGGATTCAATACGTATGCGTGCTTACCGCGCTAATGTTTGTTCCCACGATTGCCCACGCACAGAACGACAGCCAGCCAAACCAGACTGATGGTTCAAACTCAACGACCGAGGTTCGCCTTGCCTCGGAGATCAAATGGCGGAAACTGAACCCTGCCCGTGGCGACGCAAGTCCACAAGCAGGAACTATTTGGGGCGATCAGACCAAAGACAGCGAATCTGGGTTCCTTGTAAAATTTGTTGACGGATTTTCTTCGCCGCCTCATATTCACAATATTACTTACCGTGGAATCGTAATTGGGGGAGGGCTACACAACGACGATCCTGAAGCCGAGCCGATGTGGATGGAGGCTGGTTCTTACTGGACACAGCCAGCTGGTGAAGTCCACATCACATCTTCGCGCGGAGCAGGTATTGGTTATGTCGAAATTCAATCCGGACCTTATCTCGTCAAACCTTCCACCGAAGCTTTTGACAACGGGGAAAAGCCCGTTAACGTTGACTCCACGAATATCGTTTGGCTGGACGCCGCGGATTCTACTTGGATCAAAGGCGAAGCTGCTTCTGACCCGGATAAGAATGCACAGATGACTTTCATGTGGGGCAGCCCAGATGGAAATCAGATCAATGGCACTATGCTCAAGCTCCCAGCGGGATTCTCTGGATCGTTGGAAAGCGACAGCTCAACTTTCAAAATGATTGTCATTAAAGGACAAATCAAGTTGCAAGCTGGCGGCGACGAACAAACTCTAACCGCCGGAAGCTATCTTGGCTCTCAGGGCAAGGCTTCCCATCGTCTGAGTTGTGAAAAAGAGTGCACTGTCTATGTTCGTAACAAAGGCAGGTATTCAGTTGTACCTGAATAGGTTGCTCACTGTATGGCAGCCACGTTTCATCCTTAATTACAAAAGTCAGCTATGAACTACAAAACGACCACTTACTGAGCAGCTTTACCGTTTCCAACAAAACATCGTCTACTGTCCAAAGCGATTGGCTTCGGTGCTCTTGGAAATACGACCTAAGGTCCGAATTGTAGATTTACCGTTGGCGTAGCTCGAACCGGAGCAGTTTGGATTTGGGTCTGCAAACCATAGCTGGGTCGCTGGACGCTGTAGGAGCGACGCACCATATTGCCATAAAAATGCAGCGGTCGATTGGGACGCTGTTCCATTGGCAGACTGCGAATCCAAGTCCTGTCCTGAGGCCGCGCGATGGTATACGGGTAGTAACTTGGAGCCGTATTGTAATACATCTGAGCGGGGCAGTCTCCAACCCAGATTGCACTGGCCAACGCGATCAGCGGTAACAAGAAAATTGAAATGGAATGACGCCGGTAAGCAGAGAAAGAATCAGCCATGATGTTGTTCTCGGATGCGATGTATAGTGTGTTCAAAGTTGCGTAGAGAATATTGACATCCTGTCACGCTTCGTCAAGCCTTTAGATCAGAATTTCTATGAG
>CAZDBE010000332.1:0-6212 GCA_964503675.1 uncultured Pirellulaceae bacterium
CGATCATGATGCTTTCGTCTCGGTGTCGCGACAAGACCAGCATGGCTGGCTCCTTCAAGTAAAAATGACTGCCTGTCAAAAGGCGAGGCTGCAAACGAATGCCTTTCATCCCCGCTTCAAAATTTTGAATTCGGAGCAATCCTTTGCCGCATTCAATCCCCGCTGCTGTAACGCTAGCAACAGAGTCTTCGTACGTATCGGTTCGTAGTTGCCCTACCTTTTAAAAAAAACGCTGCGTGTCCGATTGGAACAGTGGCACCCCTTAGAACGGGCGTTTCTCGTTCAAGCCGCAACGATTGCGCAGATTTTACGTTTTCTCTGCAGTGGATTTCTGACATGGACGTTGGGTCAGATTCCGCAAATAACCACAACAACCCGTGAGCAATGCGAAACTAGAGCACTCACAAAAATACCCGAGCGTCTTGAAACGTTCGGGTATTAGGTCCACAGATGGTGTGACTGGTATTTGTTTGATCGGCCAACGCCCCGCTTAAGCACTCTTTCGCAGTCGAGTTGGCAACGTGGTCAACTCGTATCGCATTGGCTGTGGATCAACCGTCACGACCTGGCATCCGATTCGGCGGTCAAGGTTGATCACCAGAGGCGCTCTCATGTTCAGTGTCAAAGTATCTTCGTCACGACTGACCACGCCCAAAACATAGGCTTGCTCAACTGAGCTGAGCTGCAAAGACTCTACGTCTTTGGGCTCAAGACGAACCTGATAGTCTTCCACGAATCGACGTGGAGAAACGACAGGGAGGGCGATATCCGAGTGCTGCATGCTCTGCAACCAAGCGACAGCCGAATTGTCGGCGTCGGCCAACAGAACCCAATGGCGACAATCTTCGAAACCCAGCAGACCATTGCGGAAGAACAGGATATCATCCGGTTCGATTTCAATACTCGCGAATCGTGTTGTGTGGATTTTCATAACGGATCACCTGTGCCAAGACATTCTGTCTCGCTGGAATTAAAAATGGGGACATCAACCGGTATTGGCAACAAATGCGTTTATTCTGAGGCCGCCAATGGTATAACTGACGGGGAATATTCCGGTTTTCCCGATGTTTCATTCATCGGACTGAGGCCGGGCGGGATTTAGCAAAAGCCTTCAATTCTTTAATTTTTTTCATCCAAACGTTCCTGTCGGCTCAAAAGACAGAAACAAACCTGCTATCAGAATCCGCCAGGACAGCAAATATGGCCAATTCCCCACCCTCTCCCCTGCACTGCTTGTATGGCAGGACCCGTTTTTCACGACTCGTTGGCTGGTTGGCTACCGCTTCCATAATGCTATTGGTGGGGCGCACCTCGCAGACGCTGGCCTATTGCCAGACGACGGAAGATAGCCCGGCCGATGTCAAGGCAGACGAGGGGGCAATCGATTCCGTCAGTGACCAGCAGCTGTTTCAAGATTTGCAAAACGATAAGTTTCAAGTTCGTGAAAATGCAACGAACCAACTGGCCAAGCGCGGTGCCATTGTGTTGCCTGAGATCGCCAAACGATACTTCACCGCGCCCCCCGAGACTGTCTACCGAATTCGCAAGATTCTCGAAGGCGTTAGTTCATCTGGAGACGAACAAACGTTTCTGCGCGCGACCAGTTTACTGCTGACGCTATATTCCAACGGTAATAAGGAGATGGTCCAACGTATCGAAAGTCTAAAAGCCGATTGGCGAAAACGGCGTAAGGACGATGCCGTCCAAGCAATTCTTGCCGCGGGAGGAAAGGTCGTCTCTAAATACAACACCCAACCTCATCTCCAGCTGCGGCAGGCGATCGTGAATCGGCACGCACAACAAGTTGCTCCCGACAGTGCCGCAAACAGCTCGCCAGTAGCGAAGCAGAAACTGGACATTGACCAACAAAGAGAACTCGTCGAAAAGATTCTAGCGAACTCGGCAGATGACAACCGCAACTTCATCCTTGAGCACGCGCAGACAGACCGCTCAAGCAAACCGAAGATCATGCAGTACACCTACAGCGCTCCTCAACCTCTGTCAGTCCAGTTTCCCGATGGCTGGATGGCCAATGAAAGCGTCCTTTTGAGATTGGGCGAATTGAATGGCCCGGTTGCGCTTGAGCTGGGCGAGGTAGTGATGAACGATGAACATTGGGCAATAGTAAAGAATACGGACGCCATCATCTCGATTGATTTGAACGCAGTTGTGCTTCCCGATTTGGCTACCGCAGCGTTTCCACTGAATGTCCGCGCTATAACATTGAGGAACTATTCCCTTGACATAGATTTCTGCAAATCGCTTAGCCAATTTTCTTCGCTTGGCGTGTTGCAACTTTCCAACTGTAAGCTTTCTGTCGAATCGGTCGCGGCCCTAAATTTGCTAAAGCGCGTATCTACGATTCCAGTTGCCTTCGTCGATGCAAAGGTTGATGCTGATTCCATTTCAGCACTGGCCAAGCTCAAGCGTGTGCGGGCGATTGCAATGAAGAATGCTCAAGTTTCAACTGCTGGATTGGCCGAGTTGGAGAAACTACCGCAGATCAGTTCGTTGAAGCTTACATCGATGTCGATCAACCAAGAATTCCTTGAAAGCGTCGGTCGTATGAAACAGCTGAAGCAGTTGGAATTACGAGGATGCGAATTCGATGTTGATGCCTTTAAGCGGTTGGAGTCAACTCGGCGTATCCGCGTCGATTTTCAACCGAAGGCATTTTTGGGCGTTGGACCAGTGGGTGGCGGGAGGCCGGGCGCCCAAGGATGTCAGATTGCTTATATCGCGCCGGGGTCTTCGGCCGCACGCGAAGGAATTCAGGTTGGCGATGTGATCCGGTCTATCGACGGCGATTCTGTCAAAACGTTCCATGAGGTACGCTTGAAGATTGCTCAGTATGATCCAGGCGAAAAAATGTCCATGAAGATTCAACGCGCGGATAAAATGATTGAGCTCGATGTCGAGCTGGGCAAGAACAGCGCGTCAGACTACTAAATGGCCGTTGTTCATCCGGTGAAATTTCTACTTGCTCTACTTTTAGGACGTTAACAAATTGTTTTTTTGGACCAACGACCCCAATGAATTTTCCTTATACACCTACAAGTACTTCGCTAGTTCACCGTTGCGTCATCTTGTTGGCTGTCTTGTTTGTGCCATCAATTCAGGCCACGTTTGCAGATACGCAGGCGCCTCCCAATGTCGTCGTCATCTTTATTGACGACATGGGCTACGCTGATATCGAACCCTTCGGCGGGAAGATTAAGACGCCCAATTTGAATGCGATGGCTAATCGCGGGATGCGTTGTACCGATTTTCAGGTCAGCTCGGGGGTTTGCTCTGCGTCGCGAGCCGCTCTGTTGACTGGTTGTTATCATCTGCGCGTCGACATCTGTGGCGCCCTGATGCCCAATTCAGTAAAGGGTATCAATAGCGACGAGATAACAATCGCTGAGATGCTCAAAGGGAGAGGTTACTCGACAGCCTGTTTCGGCAAATGGCATCTGGGGCACCAAGAACAATTCATGCCGACCAAGCATGGGTTTGACGAGTACTTTGGGCTACCGTATTCCAACGACATGTGGACTCGCAATCCGGTTAAGTGGAAGGGGAAGCACGCCGACGGCCACGTTGGTTGGACAACGTTGCCGCTGATCGAAGGGACAAAAGTTCTCATCGAAGACGTTACCCCAGAAGATCAGGCGCAACTGACCACTCAGTACACTGAACACGCTCTGGATTTTATTGACCGCAACTCTGAGAGCAAGAAACCTTTCTTTCTGTATTTGCCTCATTCGATGGTCCACGTGCCGCTATATGTTTCTGAAAAATTCAAAGGTAAAAGTGACCAAGGGCTCTACGGCGATGTCGTGATGGAGGTTGATTGGTCGGTGGGGCAGATCACCGACGCGCTTGAGCGAAATGGCGTCATGGACAATACACTGGTAGTCTTCACCAGCGACAACGGCCCTTGGCTGAACTACGGTAACCACGCTGGAAGCGCTGGACCGCTACGTGAGGGCAAGCAAACGATGTTCGAAGGCGGTTGCCGAGTCCCCACGATCATGCAGTGGCCTAAGACGATCCCTGCTGGGTCGACCTGCGACCAATTGATCTCCTCGATCGACTTGTTACCCACCATCGCAGCAATGACTGGGGCCGATCTGCCTGAACGGAAGATCGACGGCATCGATATCCTTTCTGTGCTCAAGGACCCTCAATCGGCTTCGCCACGCAAGGCGTTCCATCATTATTTTTACACTGGTGAGCTTCATGCGGTGCGCGACGCCCGATGGAAGCTGCATTATCCGCACCGCTACGGATCGCTAGATGGCAAGCCGGGGGGGCAAGACGGTTTGAGCGTGAGGTACGTTGGTAAAAAGACAGGCAAAGAGCTCTATGATCTAAAGAATGACATAGGAGAAACTACCAATGTGATCGCCGACCATCCTGAAATCGTAGAACGCCTTGAGCGGTTGGCTGAGAAGATGCGGTCGGAGCTCGGTGATGCTTTGCAAAAGAAAAAGGGGCCCGAAATTCGACCGTCGGGGCGCTTCGCCGGTTCCAAGTAAATCATGTTCCTTTAAGGTCGCGCGGGGGCAAGTCCCATCCCAGATACTTCCGTTTTTGGCTCAGCTGCGTTTGTAGAAACGATGAAGAAATGAAAACTACAGTAATACTATTTGCCGTTGGCTGTTTACTGTTGGGAGTTGCTGAACGGTCGTTTGCCGACAAAACCTCCAAACCCAATATTGTTTTCCTACTGAGCGACGACCAAGCGTGGAGCGATTATGGGTTCATGGGGCATCCTGAAATTAGAACGCCTCACTTAGATAAACTCGCCGCCGAGAGCCTGCTGTTCCGTCGAGGCTATCTGGCGGCGCCGGTTTGCCGCCCTTCGTTGGCGTCCATGGTGACCGGGCTTCATCCGTTTAATCATGGCATCACGGGTAACGACGTCCGGCTCAACGCCAGGAATCGGGAAGAACTCGACCGCCTTTTAAGAGAGAGGTTTTATCAGCATCCGGGATTTATTGAGTTGTTGACTTCCAACGGCTATCTGGCACATCAGTCCGGTAAATGGTGGGAAGGCTCTTGGAAAGACGGTGGCTTTACGCACGGCATGAAAGTAAAAGGACGCCATGGCAGCAAGGAATCGTTATCGATTGGTCGTGAAGGACTGGATCCGGTTACCGATTTCATTGATATGGCCGTCGAACAGAAAAAGCCTTTCTTCCTCTGGTACGGAGTTTTCATGCCGCATACGCCGCACAATCCGCCCGCCCGACTGCTGAGTAAATATAAGAAAGAAGGCCGGGCAATGGACGTGACCAAATATTATGCCATGTGCGAGTGGATGGATGAAACCTGCGGGAGTCTGTTGGCTCATCTGGAACAAACAGGGGCACTTGAAAACACGTTGATCGTATACGCTTGCGACAATGGCTGGGCGGCAACGAGTACTCGGCAGGATGACCCCAATCAAAAGAACTGGAAACCGTATGCCTTGCGCTCGAAAACCTCTCCGTATGAAAATGGCATCCGCACGCCGATCATGCTGAGCTGGCCGGGTAAGGTTGAACCGAAAAACGATCCGAACTTTGCGCATTCAATTGATCTGTTTCCAACGATCGCTGCCGCGGCGGGTTTGAAGTCGCCTGATAACCTGCCGGGTATCAATCTGCTGGATGAAAAGGCAAGGGAGCAGCGGAAGGCCGTTTTTGGCAGTTGCCACGCCAGCCACAACATTACTGTTGGCGATCCCGACGAAACGCTTCAGTACCTCTGGTGCGTCGAGGGAGACTGGAAACTGCTCATTCGTTGCCACGGTAAGGATACGTCAAAGTATAAAGTTACGCACAATTGGGACACGGCGCCGGTAAGGCTGTACAACCTTGCGGAGGATCCTCATGAAACGAATGAGCTCTCTTCTGAGCGCCCTGAGGTTGTGTCGCGGCTGAAAGCAAAGATCGAAGCCTGGCATCCGGTTGAATGATGTGGGACTTTTCAAGAGAAAACGTGTGCCAAAATTCGACCGGCGCGACGCTTCTCGCTTTCCAAATAAGTCTGCCTGCTTGATCTTGACGATTTGATCTTGGCGTACGATAGTATTGCGATCGTTGAGCGAGCATTTTTCGTTCCGATTGCGTCCGACGGGCGTAAACTTGCCACCGCCAAGGGCAAAACAAGACATCAAGCGACTCATGCCCGAGTGGCGGAATTGGCAGACGCTCAGGATTTAAAATCCTGTGACCTTACGG
>CAZDBE010000333.1:0-6179 GCA_964503675.1 uncultured Pirellulaceae bacterium
ATGGCGGCCGGTCTGATGCTGGGCGCCAGTATAGGTTTGACGTGGGAAGCGTGGACGTTGAGTGTGCCGCGCGCGGTTGTTGGGCTGTTACTGGGTGCGGTACTGGTGGTGATCACCGGTTGGCTATTGCCGGACGATGATGACGACGAAGACCCCAAGATTGCTACACTGAGTAAAGCCAGTTTGCGGAAGATCATCATGGTCATGGCCATCATGACCGCTCACTCGTTTGCCGAAGGTATCGGTGTGGGAGTTTCTTTTGGTGGACGGGAAGGCTTTGGCAATTTTATTTCAACAGCGATTGCCATTCTCAATATCCCTGAGGGCATCGCGATCGCGCTGGTGATGATTCCGCGCGGCGTCTCGAGGCTCAAAGCGGCGTTGTGGAGTATTTTTTCGAGCCTGCCTCAACCGCTGATGGCAGTCCCCGCCTATCTGTTCGTCCTCAGCTTCGAACCGATCCTGCCGGTTGGACTTGGTCTGGCTGCCGGAGCAATGTTCTACATGGTGTTTGCTGAACTACTGCCCGAGGCAAAAGAGAACGCGTCGCTGGTCGAAATTTCGGCAGTCTGTTTTGCCTCTACGGCCGCAATGCTTGCC
The DNA here is from genome assembly GCA_964503675.1 of uncultured Pirellulaceae bacterium. GTDB lineage: Bacteria > Planctomycetota > Planctomycetia > Pirellulales > Pirellulaceae > Mariniblastus. The sequence continues at coordinate 601 of CAZDBE010000333.1, forward strand.
TATCAATGGCTGATGTAGATGTCGCCGAGATTAGGGACGCGGCATAAAAGACCGGCTGCAGCAGTGGACGAAGATAACTTGTTATCGCCGCTCGGCTCTTAATCCACTGAAAAATAGTCGGCTGATTGATACGCACCAGTCTTCTGTTTGGCGATCTGCATCAACACGTCGTTGGCTAGACTGCTTGCTCCGAAACGGAACCAATGATTGTCCAGCCACATCTCGCCAAGTGTTTCCTTCACCATGATCAGGTAGTGCAATGCAAGTTTCGCGTTGGAGATTCCGCCAGCCGGTTTCATCCCAACCATCTCACCCGTTTTGAACCAGTGATCGCGGATGGCTTCAAGCATCACCAAAGTAACCGGCATCGTAGCAGCGGGCTTGATCTTGCCGGTGGATGTCTTAATAAAATCCGCACCTGCCGCAATCGCAATATCGCTGGCTCTCCTCACATCATCGAAACTTCCGAGCTCACCCGTTTCCAGAATCACCTTTAGCCGAGCCAATCCGCAGGCGTGTTTCACGGCCGCGATTTCGTCATAGACGTAACCATATTCGCCAGCGTGGTACTTGCCTCTGGAGATAACCATGTCGATTTCGTCAGCACCCTGATCGACCGCTAGCCGAACGTCATCCAGTTTGATGTCCAGCGACGTGTTCCCGCTGGGGAATGCGGTCGCTACTGAGGCGACTTTGATTTTCGTATCACTCAACTCATTCTTCGCCAGCCCGACAAAGTTGGGGTACACGCACACCGCGGCCACATTGGGCAACCCTTCGATTGAGTCATGAAGGTGCCGCGCTTTGTAGCACATCTGTTTGACTTTGCCAGGCGTGTCTGAGCCTTCGAGCGTGGTCAGGTCGATCATATTGAGCACCATCATCAAGCCTTGCATCTTGGCATTTTTCTTGATGCTGCGTGTTTGGAAACGGCTGGCACGCTGTACGATGCCAACTTGATCGATCGGCGGCGAAGAGATAGTGAATTCGGAGGTAGTCATATCTGAATTGGGTCGCCAAAAAGGAGTGAACCGGGATGACTCCAAGTATAACTCATGCTTCGGTGATTGGCGAACAATGAATCGAGACAGCCCGCGAAGCAACCTGTTCGCAGGGCTGTTCGAGGACGAACCTTCGTTTTCTGACGCTGAATCGATGCGTTAGGACTTTTGGCTTCACTTTCTTCTCGCCAATCCTTCCCCTGCGGTTGACTTTCTTACGGGTGGAACGCCCCCTTCTCTTTCAATTCGAGCCCTTTAAACGTCACAGTCCGACTTTTCTGATGCTGACCGGCCGGAAGGAGAGACAAACCGAGCGCCAACGGCACGTTCTGTTTCGCTCCAACTACGATGGGGACCATTGCTCCGCCTGCATAGCATTCAATGCAGAACGCACTACACGAACCTCTCATCGCTGAAATCATCATGACTCAATCCAATGTGTTTCCAATACTGGTCGCCCTCGCAGTCGCGGCATCCATACAGTCGCCATCAGTCGCTGCGGCTCAGCAGCCAAATTTCAAGGAAAGCATAAGTGATATTGAACAACAGTCATCGGTCAGCGATGAATACGTCGATCCAATTGAGTTGAAGGCAGTTGCTGATGACAAATCGTCTGACGCGGTCTTGGTTCCCGGCAACCTCTATACGATGACGGCCGTTCGATTATCAGCCAAAGAGCCAGGCGTGATAGAATCGATTCTCCAACTTGGAGATCGGGTTAACATCGGGCAGACAATTGCAAAACTAGACCAAGATCTTCCCAGAGCCCAGATGGTCGCAGCGGAAAAGGAACTGGCGATCGCCCGGCTGGAATCTGCAAACGACGTTGATCTAAGATTCGCGCGCGTGTCCTCAGAAGTAAATCAGGCGGTTTTAGAACGGTCCATGGCGGCAAACCGCCAATACAACAAGGCGTTGTCGAAAACGGAAATTGAGAGACTTCGCTTAGAGTTGCAACGCTCAAGACTATCCACAGAACAAGCCGAAAGGACAAACAAGACGAATCAGCTCAATGAGGAGTTGAAGGCCGAGCAAGTTCTGATCGCTGAAATACAACTGTCAAACCGTACCATCGCGGCCCCCATTTCAGGCCTCATTACAGAAATCTCGATCGAGAAAGGCGAGTGGGTCAACAGCGGCCAACCGATCGCCAGAATCGTGAACACAGACAAACTCCGGTTCACAGGATTTGCTGATTCACGTGAGATTTTACCAAGTGCGATTGCTACAACGGCCAGTTTGGTTATTGACTTCAAGGGTGATATGGGCCGAGACGAAGCAACAAGCACCGCCGACGAAGTCGAAGTAATCATCACCTTTGTTAACCCAGAAATCGACCCGGCCAGTGGTCTATATGAGGTCCGCGCGGAAGTCGACAACACGGATGAAAATCTATTCTCGGGGCTGAAGAGCATTCTAAAGCTGCGTCGCAGAAAGTGAGATCAATTTGGGCGTTTTGTCAACTCCACAAAGCACAGTTCCACACCGACCTGAACATTCGGCTCAAAGAAGAAACTTTTTACTCGAATTCAAAAAATACCTCAGGTTCGATTGACAACCAAAACGATGTTCAGTTAGTATTCTGCCTTCCCGAAACGAGTCCCAAGCGTCGAGAACCAAGTCGACAATTACAGTGACTTCTTTCAAGGTTAAGTTTTTAGGTCGGGTAGCTCAGTTGGTAGAGCAATGGATTGAAAATCCATGTGTCGGCGGTTCGAGCCCGCCCCTGACCACTCGGTTTTTGCCGTCTCAAACGGTGTTTTGTCCAAATCCAAAAAACAGGGGTTACACCCAAGTTACACCCAAACTGGTTGATTCTGTGACGTATGTTTTCCAAACACGTCAATTTTCACAGGATCAAATCCAATGGGAAAGCCCCCGAAGCCTCTTAAGAAACCCCGAAAAAATTTCCCACTCACAGCCCACCAAACCGGCTACTGGGTAAAGAAGATAAAGTGCGGCGGTAAGTACAAAACGCACTATATAGGCCCGCGTTATTGCTCTGCCTCAGTTGCCGAAGCTATCTGGAACCGCGATAAGGAAGCTTTGCTAAACGGGCAAGACCCGGCTGACTTCTACGATGCCGACAACGGCAACGGTTACACGCTGGGCACCCTCAGTGACGACTTAAAGGTTTTCAAGCTTGAAGCTATAGCGGATGAAGAGCTAAGGACTTGCACGCTTAACGACTACATGCGGGCCTGCAACCGGCTGATAGACTTCTTTGGGGCAGACCGCACGATTGAATCTCTAACGACAGGGGATTTTGATCGGCTGAGAAAGTCTATCGGTAAGCTTAAAAACGGGAAGCCAGCCGCCCCCGTTACCATCAATAACTACATGCGGAATATCAAAGTGGTTTTGAATTACGCGTACAAGGCCGACAAGATAGAAACACCCGTCAAGTTTGGTTTGAAGTTTACACAGGTTGTCGCTTCGAAGGTGCGGAAGCACCAAAACAAGAAACCGAAAAAGCTTTTTTCGGTAGAACACCTGAAGGCAGTGTTGAACGCTGCGAGTGATAGCCCACAGATGCGGGCGATGATCTTGTTAGGTATCAACTGCGGGTTCGGCAATGCCGATGTTGGATCAATACTTTTCCACGAGATAGACTTCAAAACAGGTTGGTATGATTCTGATCGCTCAAAGACTGCAATAATGCGTCGTGGTTGGCTTTGGCCTGAGACTGTGGCGGCTATCAAGGTTTGGACTTACGAGCGGGAAGAAGCTCAAGCGAGACGTGTTGAACGAGGTTCATCCAATACAGAACGCTTTGAGAAGAATAAAGCTTACGTGTTCCTAACTCGTTACGGCTACCCTTGGTATAGAGACGAATCTTATAACCCGTTGTCACGAGCCTTTGGGAAGTTGAGCATACCTGATGAATTTCCGACGTTGGGTTTCTATTGCCTACGTCATTCGTTCGCAACGATCGGCGCAGAGACTGACAGCCAGATTGCAGTAGATCACATCATGGGACACACCAAAAGCGATATGCCATCTCACTACCGGCAACAGGTTAACGACAAACATTTGCAAGCAGTCGCAAAACACGTGAGGAAGCATTACAAAGCTGCTTTAAAGTCCTAAGAAATCTCCCTAGGTAATTTAATTACTACCCCAAGCAAAAGAATAGCATATAGGAAGAATTTAGCAAGTTTACTGACGCTAAGAATAAGCGGTGACGAACGTTGAGATTACTTCTGTGCAATTCTCACCACCGTCACGCGTGAAAATTGCCTGTGGTACAGGATGTGGTAGAATACGGGGCCGTGCAATAATCTTGCACGAAGCAAGACTGAATTTAATTCCTCTATATCGGTCAAAAAACAATGACTCGTCAGCTGTGACGAATCTACTATCATTTTGGTTCAACAGGTTGGTCGCTGCATCACGGTCGATGTCATTAAGGCTCATCCAATTTATTTGATTGTAACGATCTTCAATCATTGCCACGGTCTGTGTGGCTCCATCGTGACAGGTTTCTGAATAGAAGTTGTTTTGATCACTTCTTTCGGAAACCATTTTGAACGGCGTTTTACCAGTCTCGGGTTGCAACGCACACTCATATTCGCGGGGCATTTCAGCTTGCAACTTACAGTTGTTTGCTCCATTCCATGGCTCGTTAAAATCATATTTGTCGAATAGTGATTGATAGCCAAGATAGGGCAAGATATAGACTCGCCAGCTGTGGCGCAGCTCGGGCGATTCGCTATTGCGAAATTTGTTCTTTTGAGAACTTGTTTGCGACAATGAATGATAGACACACGCCTCTGAGACTTTCCGGATGTTCTCGAATTCCAACCTGTTTTCCTTTCCTCGAAGAATCTGAGAGTTGGAGGTCCTATACTCAATCGTACTCCATGTCAAAAAAGCGGCGAAAATAAGGTACACCAACGGAACGGTCTGCCGTTTCGAGAACAAGCATACGACAATAATAAGCAGTGAAAATGGAATTGTCTTCATTGTCCAGACGCATCCGATGACCAGTATTGAGCTGGCGTAGAAAACACTGGCGAGGCTAAATTGAAGCGATCCGTGTTCGTTGCGAAAAAGCATAAGCTGTTCTCCGTGCCCCAAGACACTCGTTTGACACTACTGGGCTACCGCAACACTGGGAAGATTGCGTGGTCTACCTACGGCTTAAATGACAAGGGTAATTGTACCCGTTCAATAATCAGTGGGTCCACTAACGATTCGCAAGACGCTCGAAACAGCATATTGACACTAAAACAACGCAATAAAATCTGCGAATCCGTGGTCGCAGGTCAAGTCAAGTCCCGGAACTTTGGAGTTGTATACATCTGCAAGGAATGAACAAGAAATGTCAATTGAGTGTGGTTCGATAAGAGCCCAATCAGATGGCGTCAGGTTAGTTCCAGCACCTCCATTATCGTCTACTCCTGCGGCAAAGAAAACGGTGGCAAGAATTTGCGTCGCTACCTCTCCGGAAGGTTCCGTACTTCCGTCGTTATTTGTTTTTTCCCTGTAGATCAATGCCTCGAAGGCGGCTCGCGCAGCAGCTAAACTACCTTCACTCCTCGGCCCTAAGAATCCAGCCTGCAGGTGGTCTCTCTC
>CAZDBE010000334.1:0-6157 GCA_964503675.1 uncultured Pirellulaceae bacterium
ATCGGTCCCCGTGTAGTTAAAGAACTTTAGACGGGGTGTAAATTTCTTTGCCTCCTCGATCCAGTTGAAGATCAAGCTTTTAGGGACTACAACGATGGAGGGACGTCGCTTGCACTTGGTCGCCGCCGCAGTGACGGTCGTCATCGGAGCGTCTGCTTCGTTTGGTTCGCCGGTCGCCTTATCGCGAACGACCGGAGCCAGTAACGATTGCCCTGCCGGAACCTTGCGAGTCCGGCGTGCCTCCAAAAGCCCTAGCACTTGGACTGTTTTCCCAAGTCCCATGTCGTCGGCTAAGCAACCGCCAAATCCATATTCGCGGAGAAAGTGGAGCCATCCCAACCCTTCTCTTTGATATTTGCGCAGCTTGCCTTTGAACGTTTTTGGCGGAGACTTGGGTTTGATCCCTTTGAACGAATCAAGTCGCTTACGGGTTTCTATGAAACGCTTGTCGAAGGAAACATTCTTCTGCGAAGAGAGCATCGCGTCGAGCATCGCAGCTTGTGTGTTTTGAAAACGGAGGACGCCATTGGCCTCACGGCCCATGCTTGCCAGTCCAGCGTATTGGGCGATGACTTCCTCGGGTAACCGCCTGCGCGAGCCGTCGGCTAATTTTATGAAATGCTGTTTCTCTTTGATCGCCGTCAGCAGAACAGGTAAGGGAATCGACTGTCCTTCAAATTTTATGTCAGTGGAAACATCAAACCAGTCTTGCCCTGATTCCACCGCGATCGAGATTTGCGAGGGCGTTCGGATAGGCTGCCCTTCCAGCAGCACTGTCCAGCGCTTGTCCGCAAGGAACTCGATGGCTTCGAGTAGTAGGTCTTGGTGGAATTTTAGGTCCCACGAAACGAGCGCTTCTCCCTTTTGAAAATCGATCGGCAGGTTTTCAATCGCATCGATCAACTGTTTTTCAGCGTCTGCTTTGCGGCGAAACCAACGCTTGGTCTCAGGGTCGTAAGTGTTGAGGCGTCGATCAGAGAAGTGATATTTAACATCGCCGTAGGTGATAAAAACCTCGGCATAAAAGTCCTTTTGATAATCGTTCTTCTTAAGCCGCAGTTCCCCGGTGGGCAGGATGGAGGTTTGCTCGGTCACCTCCCAACTTTCCGGCAACCGCACATCCACGATCCCTCCAAGCGTTGATAGCTTTTCAAGAAAGTTCTCGCGTTCCTGATTAGCGACCTCGGCGTCAGGATTTTCTCGACACCCGTGCCAAACAGGGACTGCATCAGGATTCTTGACCAAATGAAGTGCGTCCTTGGTCAGGACGATCCCGTCTCGAGAAAAAGCAACGATATCTTCACCTGCCAAACGCTGTTCATCAGCTCCTGTGGCGTTTCCCAGTTTGACAAACGCCGCGAAAGTGGCCGGAGAGCCGGGGCCATCGGTCTCGGTCAGTTCTACGCCTACTTCACAGTCAATAGCGAACCCTCCACGCAAAACGGGGCGCAGTCGACTGCTTTTGGAACGCAATTCTTCAGTCCAGCATACGCGGCCCGATTGAATCAGGCTGTCGATCAGTTCGTGGTCCCAGTTGCGTTCGAGTTCGAACTGATTGGTAGCGACTTCCTCAAAAAAATCGCTGGCACCACGCAGAAACTTGAGCGTCTTTTGATCGAGTGGATCAGCCAGGTTCTCGACGGCCGAGCGGGTGACCTTTAATTTAGCAAGTTCTTTCCATGCTCCAATCGCATCGCGTTTGCCCCGCAATACTGACAGGCTAAGTCCTGTTTGGCCGCGCGCGTGAGGCTTTTCTGTTTCGACAACGTACAGGATTTCAGTCGACGACGATTTCTTCTTGAGCGGCTCGGGCGGATGTCGAAACTGTTGTGCTTCCTGAGTTTTCTGGATTTTGTGGATGACATTTCTCCAGTCCTGCGGTGGCGCAACCCCGAATGACTCCAGCACAAATTTTGCGAGGTCCCGGCGCTGCTCTTGATCGATCGTCAGAACGGCGGCCCACAAGTGTTGGCAAGACTTACTAGCAGCGAATTCTCGGCACGCGCAATTTGTGTAAATCTGCCGGTTCTGCAACCGCCGAATCATCAAGAGTTCAGAGTCGTTGTCGCTGTCGATCGAGATATTGACTTTTTGGCCATCGAAGCCGCCGAGGATAATGTCGGCTGATTCAAAGACCACTTGTCCGCGCTTGCGCACCAACGCAGGGAAACGTTTTTCAAGGAGTTTGGCAAGCTGCATGAAATGCGGAGCAATGGCTAAGTGACGCTTGGTGCTGCCGGTGGCTGGCAGTTCGGCACACAATTTACACCAAAGTGGCATATTTCGCCCGGCGTAATCACGCAAATCTGCAGAGCAAAATTTGGCGTCTGAGTGTTATTGCACTGGGCGAAAGACGACAGTTTTTTATCGTCGCGCTTGCCGGGCGACAGGTTGGGCTTGCTGATCCTCAACAGTGAACAGCAGTGGCGGCGTCAGAGAAGCGGTTTTGTTTCCGCCTAGATCTTCAATTAACAGATGCAGTTCGTAGTTGCCGGCATCGAGGTTGCCAATGGTGATCGGCAAGTGCATGTAGAAATCACGTCGACGTTTTCTAGCAGTGTCTTCAAGCGTGGGAAACTCCGCTTGTTGAACTGCATGGCCAGACGAATTATAGATGGCGTAGCTTCCGCGTAGACGAGTCAGGAATGACACGCCAGACTCGGAATCTTGTGGGGTAGAGTTGAAGTTTTCGATTTCGCAATAGACTAGGACTTTTTGTCCAACGGGAAAAACGTTGTAAGCGAAAGGATTGAATTGACCGTAACCCGATACTTCTGTGCAAAACTCACCTGCCACAACTCGCAAGTTGGCCAGCGACTCCAAGTGAGACACTGCGTTGCGCAAATGAGTCAGCGTTTCGTGAGCCGTATGATGCCGCAGTAGTTCGTTGGCTCGCCCGTCTACAGGATCAGCAACTTTAAGCATGGAGGTAATGGCTTCCAGTTGGTCTTGCCAGTATTGATTCTCCGATGAGGAGAACTGCTGCTGGTTCTCCACAAGATCGCCCATTTGGCGGCTAAGGACATCCAAAAGTCTTAGATTAACTTCTAAACTTGTGCGTGTGTCTGTATCAATGTTCTGTTGATTCAATTGTTCTTGTACTAGGTCGATGGTCTGGGCCAATCGGGATTGCCATGTGACCGCATTGAGTTTCATCAATGCTTCGACACCGACCGGAGGAACGTCCGTTTGAATCGCCGGTTCGTTATCAACTGTATTTTCAAATGCTGTAGCCAGGAACTGATTCTTCGACGTGTCCGAAGACGCATCAATATCTTGAGGCAGGGGCAAGTCAGTCGGGGAGAAAGTGGCGTTAGAAAAGTTCTTTTTGATTAGTTCCGCGCTATCGAGTGAAGCAATATCGATCGGCATGGGAACGATGTTTCGACCCGGATCGAAATTTGGAATGTGTCCGGCAAAAACGGTAGTTTCTGGTAGTTCGCAACCCAAGCAGCTGTCGTGATCGCAGGTTGGGCAACTCTTGGCTTGCTCAGGCAGTGGCTCAAAATCTGACTCCGCAACCTGATTGTCTTCGAATTCTGCAATTGGTTGAGTCAATAGGCTGTCGGTTGGAGGATCGAGTTCAGGCAACGTTTGAACTTCAGGAAGTGTTGGCAAAGGTGCAACGCTGACGGCCATGGGTTCGTCGACCGGTTCGTCAGTTTCTATTTGGGGTTCTGCCTGTGTCGCTTGGGAGATTGGAAAGGCGTCGAAGTCGCCGGCGAGGTTGGCGTCAATCTTGATGCCGGATCCCGCGTTGTCATGTTCCGCGTCGCTTTTGATTTCGATGTCTGATTCAACGACACCGGGAGCCGTCAGCGGTTGCAAGTCAAACGAGCGCTTTCCCATGGCCGAATCAACGACCGGAGTACTCATGTTCTGTTCGGTTGAAATCGAGGTCGGTGGAGAGGTGTTGCTTTCTGCTGCAGAAGCTTTTGCTGCCACGAGCTGCTCGTCTGCAGTCGTTCGTTGCAGTGGCAGCATTTCGGGGTCCGCTGAGAATGGAGAAACATCTGCAATCTGTGTTGAAGCGGGGGGAGGATCGCTTTTTTCGTCAACAACAAGCAGTGGTTCGACCGTTTTTCGGGTTTGGACCGGATCAGATGTTTCAGGTGCGGGTGTCTCTACCTTAGACAAGATTTTGTCGTCGCGTAGACTGCCTTCAAAATCCGAATTTACTTCGCGTGTTTTGGGATTGAACAACATCGGGGTCAGCGTTCGTCTGCTGGCGACACGCGTTGCTGGTGCTTGGTCGCCGGCGGTTGTTTGAACGGGTTGTGCAAAAATTTGTGCGGGAGGTTCAGCGGTCGGATCAAATGTCGAGTCCGTTGAAATGGGAGTGTCGTCGGAAGCGGGAGAGAGTTCCTGCTCAAATGAAACTTGTGATGCGTCGGTGACGGAGGGTTCGGCGAAGAGTGTCATCTTTGGCATCTTGCTCAATTTTGGCGGACGCCTTGTCACGCTTTGCACGTCGCGCTCTAACTCGCGCACGGGGTTGTTTGGTACGCGGTTTGCGCGTTGGTCACGACGGATTTGTCGGCTTTTACTGGCGCGCTCGAGTGGACTTTCAATTGATGCCTGCGCACTGTGATTGCTGAAGGGAAACTTGCGGTGATCGAGTCCTTGCTGTGAGCTAAGTTTCGAGCAGCCTGGCGAAACGGCCAACGTACAAATGATGATTCCGAAAATTTTCAGAATTGCGAAGCAACGTGAAGTGTCGAGCCGATTATTTATTGGGGTCCGTCCCATAGTTTTTCTCGCATCATGCTTGAGAGCGGCAAAGCGCTGACAGTTAAGTTAGCGGTTGGCCGGTGGCGTGTGGATTTCGCCGAAGAGTAGAAGAATCTTAAGTCCGACTCAAGATTGGCTGTTAGCCGGACCTGCCAGCATCATTGCTGGCAATTTCACTTGGCCCAAACTTGCGGAAAGCAATTTAAGCCGCTTTGCGATCGATATCGCTGTTGAGTTTGTTGTAAAGCGTCTTGAGGCTGATACCCAATTGTTCCGCAGTGGCCGTTTTGTTTCCGCCAAATTGTTCCAAAGTGGCGTAAATGGTTTCCATTTCCAGCTCCCGAAGCGACTTTCCAACGCTGCGAATCGGAATCGTGTGCGGTCGTTGGTTCCCCAACGTATCGGGGAGGTAGGCGCCTGTGATTGGCATCGAATCGCACAGAATACACGCGTGCTCGATAACGTTTGCCAATTCGCGAATATTTCCAGGCCAATGATGCGACTGTAGAAGCTTGATCGCCGACCCGTCAAACGCTTGAGCAATGGTTTTGACCTCGGGGCGATGTCGCTTCAGTAGATGCAACGCTAGTTCTGGAATTTCTTCGGTTCGGTCCCGCAGTACTGGAAGATCAACAACGAACGTGTTGATACGGTACATCAGGTCCTGACGAAAGTCACCATTGGCCACCATTTCTTCTAGGTTTCGGTGTGTCGCGCAAACGATTCTAACGTCAACTTTGAAGGGTGCGCTGTCGCCAACACGTTTTACCTCGCCACTTTCCAATACTCTCAGCAGCGACGCTTGGGTCGCTTTAGGAAGTTCGGCGACTTCATCCAGAAAAAGTGTTCCGCCATCGGCGACTTCGAACATGCCTTTGCGATGTTCGTCGGCACCAGTAAACGCACCGCGCCGATGGCCAAACAACTCGCTCTCAATAAGATTCTCAGGTAGTGCGCCGCAATTGACGGCAACAAAATTTTGTTCGTGACGGAGGCTCAGATCATGTACCATTCTGGCCGCCAGTTCTTTTCCTGTTCCCGTTTCTCCGTGAACTAGAACGGTTGAATTGGTGGGGGCAACTTTTTGCAACAATGCTTTGACACGCTGCATGCTGCGGTCGTTGCCAACCATCTGAGGAGTACCCTGTTCCGATTGCAGCTGGCGCTCCAATGCGTAAATTCGGTTGTTCAACTCCAATCGCGTAGCAACCTTTTGCAATAGGGATTTGAGTTCCACCAGCCGACATGGTTTCACAAGATAGTCAAACGCGCCTAAGCGTAAGGCTGCGATCGCGCTTTCGGTAGATCCTTTTCCAGTCAAAACGATCGCTTCGATCGTGGGAGCGATTGCCTTGGCTTTGGCAATCACGTCGATTCCGTTCAGGCCAGGCATGTCGAGGTCAACCAACAGGCAGTCAAACGCATT
>CAZDBE010000335.1:0-6139 GCA_964503675.1 uncultured Pirellulaceae bacterium
GAAATCGACTCGATTTGCATTTCGCCTTTGTTGGCATGCGCGTCGTATTGCGCAAACGGATCGAAACGAAGCTGCCTAATTGGATCAGATGCGTTTATCCGGAATAAGTAAGCGTTGATCTGGTCGGTTGGCTGCAGTTGTCGTTTTGTCTGCTGTGCAGCGCTGAAGCCGTTGGTGGCTTCGGCCCAAAACAGTTGGCTATCGGCGCCCTTGGTGGGCTTGGCTCGCAATTCAACCACCAATTGACCGGCGGGGGCCGCTGGAACATCAGCGATGATCTGCGAGTCGTTTCCAGTGGCAACTAGAATTGCCGTCTCATCACGCATGTCAATTTTAACGTTGTTTCTAACAGCCCACTTGGCGGCGTCTTCAGGATTATTGAAATCCCAATGGGCAACTTTCGTTGCGTTGGTCAGATCGACTTTCTCAGGGTTGAGCGATTTGTCTTTTGCTTTCGAAGTCTTTAGAGCAACTTTTACCGGCAAGCAATTACTTTTTGCGACGAACTGGAAATCACCAGATGCCACTGCCAACACGGTATGGGTTGCGTCGCTGCGGACGACCTTGACGTGCGGGTTGTTGTCGATCGGCTGTGCGTTTTCCATGATGCTACTGACATCCGAGGTCGGCAAGTAAACGCTTGCGGTCGTGTTGGCAGGAATGGAAACGTTCAATTCAAATTTCGAATCTTTGATGCGCCAGTCGCTTCTGATTCTGCCGCGAATAGAATCGTACGAGGATTTCACCCAATCGACAGGCGCGTGCGTCGCGTTGCTGCCGGGGGCGGGTGGATGCGGCTTGATCGTGATTTTGTGATAGCCGGGACCGTCTGATTCAATCCCAGCCAGAGTGCGGAACATCCATTCGCAAACCGCACCGAAAGCGTAGTGCGAGAACGAGTTCATGGCCGCGTTGTGGCGTCCAAATCCATCTTGTTTCGTATAGCTGTCCCAGCGCTCCCAAATCGTGGTTGCTCCCTGATCAATCTCGTACCCCCATGAAGGAAACTCGTGACTTTGCAGTAAAAATGCTGCAAGGTCGTTCTGACCAGTTGCCGAAAGAGCCGGCAACAACGGACGAGTTCCCAAAAATCCGGTCGCCATGTGGTTCCCGTTGTCGCTGATCATATTCGCAAGGTGCTGTCCCGTTTTTTCGCGCAGTTCGTTCGGTACAAGGTCGGCGTAGATGGCAAGTGCATGGGCTGTCTGAGTGGGAACTTTAATGCTCCCATCGGTGGCAATATAGCGTTTGATAAATGCTGCTTTGGTTCGCGCCAGTTGAGCCCAATACTGCTCGGCCTCTTCGTCGCGGTTCGTTGCGGACGCCATTTCAGCCATCATGCGAGTTGATAGCGCGTAGTAAATCGAGTCCACGTAGTCGAGCGGTGTTACTTCTCCTTGAGCCAGCCAGTCTCCCCAAGCGTTACCGTGCGTTATCCCCAAATCGCCAACGCTGGTCTCGTTTCGCCAATCCATAAACTTCGTCATCGGCTCCCAGCATCGGTCGATCATTCGGGTATCGCCGTAGGATTGCCAGATCGTCCAAGGACAGATAATCCCCGCGTCCGACCATGCGGACCCAAAATCCCATCCGTGCTGAAACGGAAACGGAGCGTATCCCGGAAACGCACCGCTGGGTCGCTGGGACTCCATTAGTTCTCGGTTCCATTTCGTGAAGAACGCGCCGACGTCCGCGTTGTAAGCGGCCGTTGCGACGTAAGCTTGAGCATCACCTGTCCAGCCCATACGCTCGTCGCGTTGTGGACAATCCGTTGGCAGATCAAGAAAATTTGCTCGCTGCGTCCAGACAACATTCTTGAACAACTGATTGACCATCGGATCGGAACATTCGAATGTGCTAGTTAAAGGCGTATCAGAATGGATCACGAGTCCCGTGATCGTATCGAGTGTCGGTTTGCCGGGGAAATTGCTAACTTCGACAAACTGAAATCCGTGGAAAGTAAAACGGGGGGAGTAGACTTCTTCACCGCCACCGCGACAGACGTAGTAATCCGTTGATCGCGCTTTCCGTAAGTTTTCCGTCATCATGCTGCCATCTGGATGCAGCATCTCTGCATAGCGCATCGTGATTTGATCGCCTGAATTACCGTCCACTCGCATCCGAACGTTGCCAGCAAAGTTCTGGCCGAGGTCGAAGATGTAGTTTCCCTCGCCGCGCTTCGTGATGCTGATCGGTTTGATCTCTTCGGTAACAACGACCGGCGGCCCGGGGAACGATTCAAGCTTTGGACGCTGGAAACCTAGATCGACAGGTTTGCCTTTAATCTTTGGGCCTCCGCCACCCGTGGGATTCTCAAACTGATAGAAGTTTGCAGGTTGCGGGCCGTTCTCACTTGCGAGAATTGCACTCTGCCAAGTCGAATCATCAAAACCGGTTTGAGACCAGCCAGTTATCATCTTCCGCGCGTCATAAAACTCGCCCATCAGCAAATCAGCTTCGCGCACGGGGCCATCAGTGAAAACCTTCCAAGATTTGTCTGTGACAATCCGATCTGTCGTTCCGTCTTGATACTCAATCTCCATCTGCATCATCAGCGCGGGAGTCTTGCCGTAGGTGTAGCGACCAATCTGTTCAGTTCCAATTCCTACCAACAGGCCGAAACCGATGTAGCCGCTGTACCAACCATCTGCCACGGTCGCGCCGATCGCATTGTCACCGGCTTGCACCATGGAAGTCACATCATAGGTCTTGTAGTAGGCGCGTTGCCGATAGTCCGTCCAGCCCGGAGAAAAATATTCAGTGCTAACGGGTTGACCGTTAACTTCTAGGTCAAAGATTCCCAGTGCCGTCGCGTAGACCGTTGCACGTTTGACAGGTTTCGCGGCCGCAAAGACTTTCCTGTAGTTCGACGCTGGCGGAAGGAAATGTCCGTCTCGGTCTTTAAATACTGGGGACTGATCGCGAAAACTAATGTAGTTTGCCGTCCAGTCTGATTCGTTCAATAGCCCCATCGACCAAGTGGCAGGTTGGCTCCAATCCGATTGTTCACCATCGGCTCCCCAAGCTTTAATTTTCCAAAAGCATGTCTGCCCTGATCGCAACGGCGCACCAGCGTATTCGATGTGGAGTGTCTGGGCGGAATCGATCTTTCCGGAGTCCCAAACGTCGCCCGAGTTCTCGGCAAGCTGCTCCTGCGAAGAGGAGACGATGATCCGATAGGCGGATTGCATCTGCCCGCGCGTTTTCGAAGCGACTTGCCAGCTCAGCCGCGGCTTCTGCTCATCGATGCCAAGCGGGTTTTCCCGGTACTCGCACCGCAAATGCTCGCACTGCACATCTGCAGCCGCATTGCCAGTGAGAAGAAAGCCAGACAGGAAAAGGCAGATTGCGAATACTGAACGGAGGTGATTCATTGGCTTGGTCAGTTCTGTGATTTAGAGGTTCGATGTTGTTTGGGACGGCCGAGCCGAAAGATGTCATTCGGCTGTGCGAAATCGATAGAAAAAAGCACCATCATTCAACCCGGCAGCAGGCCGGCCTCCAACGTTAATCCAACCGGTATCCGAAAGCAGATAGTAAGTTGTCGCCGGTTTGAGTGTTGGCAGTTCAAAGCTGAGTTTTCGTCTGCCTTGAGCCCGATTTGATTCATCGGGATCCAATTGCCAAACGGGCTTTTCGGGAGCGCTTGCCGAATAAAGGCGAATGGTCTTGTTCGGGGTGTTCGCAAAGTCGATCACTCCATTGAACTCTATTTGAAGAGAGGTTTTCAATGGTACGTTCAAGGCTGAACACGCTGGTGAAATTGACGACACTGGCATCGTCATACGCAATCGATGCAAGCCCCAACCTTGCGGATCCGATGTTAGCGGTCGTTTCCAAGATGGGGCCATGTCCGTTTCGTCGTCCGCAAATTTATACCAGCGATCATTGAGCTCCTTGATCCTCTCCGGATACTTACTGGCGAGATCAATAGACTCGGAGGGATCGGACTTGAGGTTGTAGAGGCGCCAAGGACTATCATTTATCGAAGAAATTTTCCAATCCCCACTCAAGAATCCTTTGGTTGTTTCGTTGAACCCCCAAAAAATATCGCGCCGGATTTCATAGTCGGGCAAGTCCGGTTTCTCAAGCAATGGGAGGATTGAACTTCCGTACAGCGGTTTCAGCTTTCGCGCTCCATCAGTCTGCGGATACTCGGCTCCAGCGATCTTCAGCAACGTCGGGTAAAGATCCGACACGTGCAGCCGCTGATGAAGGATGGAACCAGCAACTAACGATGCATTTGCCGGCCAACGAATAATTAGCGGCGAAGACACTCCGCCACGAAATGAAGACGTCTTGTACCAGCTGAAGGGCGTATTCATTAGCCGCCCCCAACCGGTCGCGCAGGCGGGCCGCGGACCATCGGGAGACCAAGGCTTCTCGTTTGCGTAATTCTCAATGGCCCCGTGACTGTAGTTGCCGCCGTTATCTGAAAAGAAAATGACGATCGTGTCGTCGAGTACTTTCTTCTCTTCCAAATGGTCGATCAATCGCCCTATGTTTTCGTCCATTCGATCGACCATGCCCGCGTAGGCACAGAATCGGCGACTCTCTAATTGCTGCACCGATTTCGGCAGTTCGTCCCATCGGCAAACCTCGGCTTCGGGCGTGTTGGACGCGAAACGATCGTCAATCAAACCGAGTTCGAGCATACGCTCCATCCGCTTTTCGCGCAGTCGATCCCACCCCGCATCGAAACGACCATAATATTTTTCAACGTTTTCGCGCGGAGCATGCAACGGGCCGTGAGGTGCATTGAATGGGACGTAGGAGAAGAACGGTTTGCCACTTTCGATCGCCTGATCGATTTGCCTGATCGCATGATCGGCAAAAGCATCGGAACAGTACCAGTCTTTAGGCACCTGTTTAGGGCTCTGCCTGTCGGTTTGAATCGCGAGCGTTTTGTTGTCCGCATACGTGCCCTTCCAACCGTTGATCTCACCTTTCAAGAATCCATAGAAGGAATCGAATCCCGCATCGAGTGGATTGTTAGGCTGATGCCATTTGCCAGAGATTGATGTGTGATAGCCAGCTTTTGTCAGCAAGCGTGGAAGCGGAAGCGAATGTTTGTAGCCGTTGGATTGCGAATGTTCGTGGCCGGTCAGCAAACTGGTCCTAGTAACGACGCACATCGGATTAACAAAAAAGTCTGTGAATCGGGCTCCTTGGGCGGCAAGCTTATCTATCGCAGGCGTATCGATTTCGCCTCCGAAGCAGCCAACGTCTGAGTAGCCCATGTCGTCTGCGACAATCAAAAGAATGTTCGGCAGCACTTGTCCGGGCTGCTCGGAGCGCTCGCCGACCATTCTCAGAGGATCCTGAGCTGTCGAACTCGTAACGCCAACGAAGCAAGCCAATAGAGTAAGAAGTCTTATGATCGGATTCACTTCTGTGCCAAACTTTCTCTCTGTTGTGACTCCCTCAGTCTTTCACCGCTTCGGTGAAAGTTGGGTTGCCGGCGCTGTCTTCTTGCGCCACATCCCGGTTAACCGGGTACAGCCTAAAGCACAACAAACATCAACTCAAATGAACAGCGTTTCTAAAACGCTAACATCTCAGCGCGACTGCGAAAGCGAAACCAACTGCTCTTTTACGTCATGTACCAACGCCGCCAGTGAATTAGTGCCGCAATTTAAAGATTTGCGAAAATTTGAAGCCGTATTTTGCTACACAGGAGAAAACGATTTCCCCTAGGAGACAGAGTTTTGAGAGACCGACGCAATGATTTGAACGGCAAATTTACGTGTCGCCACGAAAGTTTCGAATTTGAATGGGCTGACGCAAAACGACAATCAAAATGACGCTCGCGTCAGTTCGCCATCCGCTACCATGCTTATTTGGTCCCCGCAAAGGAAAACTGCGCCACGCCAAATCGACCTGAAGGCGTTGACGCTTCCCGATCGTCCCGCAAGTATTTGATACCAAGCAACAACAGGAATAGTTATGACATCGTCTCGTAGAAGTTTCTTGAAGAAGTCGGCTGTTGCATCGGTAGCAGTTTCGTCCATTCCTTACATTTGGACCAGCGAAGCGTCTGCTAAAAGTCGCTACGACGACCAACTGACTGTTGCCGCGATTGGTGTTGGCGGAAGCCGCGGGCGCTACAATCGCGGCGGAAATGTTTCTCGGCAAGCCG
>CAZDBE010000336.1:0-6058 GCA_964503675.1 uncultured Pirellulaceae bacterium
TGCGTGAGCTGACTCGCTGATTGGATTTCCATGATGTGGCTTTCTATAAAACTAGGATCAGGCGATCACTTTGTACTTTCGTCAGTTTTCTCAGTGCCGTCATCCTCGTCAGACTTCTCTTCGTTAGTTTCTGCATCTGGCATTTCCGGCTTTGGCTCTTGCTTCTCGGATGAATCCTCCTCCGAGTCGTCTTGGTCCACTTCGTCTTTGTCTTCCACTTCCTCGGTAGCTTCTTCCGCAGCAGCCGCTTCTTTCTCGGAGGTCTGTCTTTCTCTCCAAGGTTTTTCCATCTCGTAGCTGGCCAATTCCTTCTTCAGGCTCTCCAACTGATCATTCTCTATCTTCATCAGCGCTTCCCGGTCCTCTTCGTCTTCAATTGTTTCATCGTTCTTGATGGCCTCTAGGTCAGCGCGATTCACTTCGATGGCTTTTCTGCTCCACTCTTTGGCTTTCTCAAATTCACCCACTTCAGCGTAACCAGAAGCCAAAGTGCTAATGATGAATGCCTTTTTGAAATCTGTTAGCTCCGCCGCAGTAGTAGCCAGCTCAATTGCGCGCTCGCCGTCTCGAACTTCTTCGAAGGTCGATGTCGCCAGCACCCATGCGAGATTGTTTAGCAAACCTGAATCGCCAATGTACTCTTTGTCCAATTCCTCAGTGAACGCATCCCACCTTTTCATACTCTCCATTCGCAAAGGCTCAGGAATACCGTCGGGTAATTTCGGCGGTTCCGGGCGAGGAAGGGAACGTTTAAATTCCGCAATGTCATCTGTCAAATCGACGCCCAGTTCGTAATCGTCGACTGCGTTTCGATGATCACCTATATGCAAATGACAGTCGCCGCGCATCCGCAGCGCCCTGAGTCGACGTTGGGTGACCTCGTAACCGGCAGCCGGCGATAGGTCATCCCAAACACCTTCGCTATATTGTTCCAATGCTTTGTCGATGACTTCGACTGATTTAGAAGCTTGGTCGTTGCCCAAATACAACTGGGCCAGCATCATTTGGTATTCAAAGTTTCCTTTTTTGAGGTCGTTTAGACGTTTGCAATCCTCGATGGCCGCATCGAGATTGTCGTCCATTTGGTGCAGCCCCATCCTTCGTAAGAAAATCGCAGGCGCACCAGGCTCAATTGCGATAGCCTGATCGAGATCCTTAATGGCCTCCTTGATTCTTTTTTGGTCCGCATTAATTGCCGACCGCATCATGAGGGCTTTAAAGTTATCAGGATCCGCTTCCAAATTCTCGTCGATAGCGGCCAACGCTTCCTTAGGTTTGTCCATGGCCTGCAGCACAATCGCTTTAGCTAACAACAACGCTGGCGCAGGCTTCAGTTCCATTGCTTTATCTAAATACCTCAGCGCCGCATTTTGCATGACGTCAGATTCAGCAAACTTCGGATTGTTCATCAGCTGATCCGCTTGAGAAGCGTAAGCGTCGTAACTGCCAGCTGATTCCAAGACCGCGTCTAGATCTTCGAACGCTTTTTCTATTTTCCCCGACCGCATCAAAAGTTGACTACGCAAGCCTCTGGCCTCACGGTTTTCAGGGTTCAGTCGGATCGCCTCGTCGACGTCCTCCATAACCGATTCAGCGAGGATATCATCCGAAAGCCTGACTTTTTCGATCAAAGCTTCCGACATAAGTTCGTCGTCGCCTTGGATCAGTGACAATGCTTGGTCAATCGCCGCTTTCCCTTTTTCCCTATCGCCAAGCGGCAAGCGTTGCAGTTTAGCGGTCAAGACATAGGCCGATGCCATTTCAGGATCAATTTCCACTGCTTTAACGAGGCGCCTGAGTGCCTCTCGTCGCAATGGCTTCCATCTTGGGTCGGGTTTCCCTCTGGGGCCCGGCAGAATGCGCGAGCTCAATTGCTTCGCATGTTCGTAGTATGCAGTTTTGGCCAA
The DNA here is from genome assembly GCA_964503675.1 of uncultured Pirellulaceae bacterium. Taxonomy (GTDB): domain Bacteria; phylum Planctomycetota; class Planctomycetia; order Pirellulales; family Pirellulaceae; genus Mariniblastus. The sequence goes on from CAZDBE010000336.1 coordinate 1,908, forward strand.
TACCTTGGCTTGCTCTTCACCGGCCTGATTGAGCCCTTTCTCAATCGCCTGCTCACACAGACGCGCAACTTTGTCTAGGTCGCGTGTCGACTTAGAATTAATCTTCAGATCGAACGCCTTGTCTAGGTCGTCCAATCCGGGCGTCTCTTCGGCTTTCCCATCACCATCGTCCTGCCCACTCTCAGCGGGGGGATCCTGAACCGGTGCCGGGTCTGCAACCGCCGTTTCCTGAGCCAAAGCTTGAATCAGTCCAAAGTCCGATGCTCCCCATCCAAGGCAAACCAGCAGAATTATCAACCGGAGAACTTTTACGCCAACAGGCCCAGCTACAGACATCGTAAACCCTATTCTTAATAATCGCTTCATCAACGACATGCCAATTGAAAAACAGTGAACCCAAACCTGCTAGGCTGAGTCCGCAATTCATTCTACGTGATTTCCAGTTAGCCGTCATTGCCGATACAGATGCGTCAAACGACGAGAAGCATGACGCGTTTGTATTTGATCATGGTCCATTGATTTCGTCAAAAATTAGACAGCTGCTCCAACACGCGACGCGATGAACCAACACTAAGGCCAGCACAGAAACAACTCGCTGCGATTCTGGCATTATGCAATTTGCGACATGAATCGTTTTGGGACTGACGGCTACTGTGCATTTCCGACATGAAGTTGGGGCTAGAGAGAAGCCTGTGGGCCAAGATTTGCTAAAAGAGAAAATTCAAATTTTTTAGCCAGCCTGGGGTTTTATCGCACTGGGAAACTGGCTTTAATACGGCACTAACAGCTAACTGAACTCCATTATCCCACCTTAAGGGTGAAACCGATGTCACTGGACGGCTTAACTATCACATTCTCGCGGATCTTCACATTTGTAACCGCCGTATTCGTCACCAGTTGGGCATGGTCACCAACATCGGTGTTGGCCGCGCAGCCACCTGCAAACGAGACGGCATTTGTCTCGGATAGTTCTGTATCCGATGGCTGGGGCAATGCTCCAGTGCAAACGGAAGAGTACATCTTCTGGGCATTGCTACTGGCCGCGTCTTTGTTAGCACTGTTTTTCGCTTTCAAGTTCTTCCGCGAAATGAAGCAGGCTGATCCCGGCACGCCCCGGATGGTTGAAATCGCCGACTACGTGACCACCGGTGCTCGCGCCTATCTAAAACAGCAATACCTTGTCGTCTCCATTTTCTTTGTAGTTGTCTTCGGATTGCTGCTGGTCGCGCGGTGGGCCGGCATCCAACAGTACTGGGTTCCGTTTGCGTTTCTCACTGGTGGCATTTGGTCTGCGGTCGCGGGATATATCGGGATGACAACGGCGACTGCCGCCAGCAGTCGAACCGCCTCCGGTGCGATGCGTTCGCTCAACGATGGTCTGCAAGTCGCGTTTCGAAGTGGCGCCGTGATGGGTTTAACGGTCGTCGGCCTAGGCACGCTGGATATGTCGATTTGGTACGCGGTCCTCCGATTTGTTTGCCACTTGGACCTTCAAACCATTACCGTGACGATGCTGTGTTCACTGATGGGTGCTTCCACGCAAGCATTGTTTGCTCGAGTTGGTGGAGGAATCTTTACCAAGGCGGCTGACGTGGGAGCAGATCTCGTTGGAAAAGTTGAGCAAGGCATTCCTGAAGATGACCCGCGCAATCCGGCGACGATCGCCGATAACGTCGGCGACAATGTGGGCGACGTTGCCGGCATGGGCGCTGATCTTTATGAATCCTACTGCGGTTCGATTTTGGCGACGGCCTCTCTGGGGGTTGCCGCGATGGCCACCATGAATGGATTGGGCGGATCGCCAGACGAAGTTCTGACGATGCAAATTAGAGCACTATTTTTGCCAATGATTGTGGCGGCCATCGGAATCGCAATGTCGATCGCATGCGTGTTTTTGGTGAAAGCTACCGACGACGCTAGCCAGAAAGCACTCCTAAAAGTGATCGGACGCGGGATCGATTCCGCGATGATCGGAACTTGGATCCTCAGCTCCATCGCCACTTGGTTGTTGCTAGGAACGGAGCACATCGGAATCGCGGGCAGTATTACCGTCGGTCTGGTCGCCGGTTTTGTAATTGGTAAGTGGACCGAATTCGTCACCAGCGACGAATACAGCCCGACCCAGAGGCTGGCGGCTCAAACGGAAACTGGGGCCGCCACGGTAATCATTGGTGGTGTGGCGGACGGAATGAAGAGCACTTGGATGCCGGTGGTAGTTGTCTGTACATCGATGATGCTGGCCTTCGGATTTGCCACGGGGTTCGATTTTGACCGCCCCGAACTTTATACGCTTGGACTCTACGGAGTTGGCATCGCGGCCGTCGGCATGCTTTCGACGCTAGGAATCACTCTAGCAACTGACGCCTACGGACCAATCGCTGACAACGCCGGTGGCAATGCTCAGATGGCCGAACTAGAAGAGATCGTCCGCAATCGCACCGATGCCTTAGATAGTTTGGGCAATACAACCGCAGCGACCGGGAAAGGTTTTGCCATCGGGTCGGCGGCGTTAACGGCGCTTGCACTGCTGGCAGCTTATGTGGAACAAGTCAAAACGGGATTTGACAACTGGGCTCAATCCGTTGATCGGGCGGGCGTCGTGGCGGTCGAGGACACGTTCTATAAACTTAACGATATGTTTCTGGTTCGCAAAAGCGGCCACGACGTCAGTGGATTTTTGGTGCGGCCAGATATCATTCGAAAACCAGCAGTCGAAACGGCTTGGGAATCGGCGGAAATATCGGCGGCGCTACCTACAGAGATGCTCAGCGAGCAGGACGGACAATGGGTATTCAGCGCCACGTCCGACCCGTTAATTGCACTCGAATCTGCCACAATGTTAGACATTGCCGATCTGTACGACGCCACGGTACTCAATCCGCGCGTTTTAATTGGCGTGTTTCTTGGCTGCATGGCGACGTTTGTATTTTGTGCGATGACCATGAAAGCGGTTGGTCGGGCGGCGTTTGGAATGGTGGAAGAGGTGCGCCGGCAGTTCAGAGAAGACAAAGGCATTATGGCCGGCACCTCCAAACCCGATTACGCAAGGCCCGTAGCGATCAGCACCAAAGCGGCACAACAAGAAATGATTCTGCCGTCGTTGATGGGAATCCTAACGCCAATTGCGGTCGGGCTAGTCTTGGGAGTTGGCGGCGTACTGGGCTTGCTATTGGGGACCTTGTGCTGCGGTTTCTGCTTGGCAATCTTCATGTCAAACTCTGGCGGTTCGTGGGATAATGCCAAAAAGTTCATTGAAGCGGGTAATCTGGGCGGCAAGAACTCAGATGCTCACAAAGCGGCGGTTGTTGGCGACACCGTCGGTGATCCGTTTAAGGATACCAGTGGGCCGAGCCTGAATATTCTGATCAAGCTGATGAGTATCGTAAGTGTTGTTGCAGCGGGGTTGATCGTCCGATATTCCTTGGTAGCGATGGGGATTCTGTAGAGATTCTTTGGTTGGAGCCTCATTGGTTTCCGTAGGCCGAAGACCAGCTGTCCAGAAGCCCGGATCGGTTTGATTCAAATGGTCATGTGGCCGTTTGAGCTATGGGAATTCGATAGAACGCTGTCGCATAACCAATAGAACGCTTTCATTTTTTGGTTTTCTTGCTCCGTAACATGCCTGAAGCCAAAAAATCGTTGGAAAAACGCTATTACCCGACTATTCTTACGGGTCGGAACTTTACAACTCACAAGTTCTTCTCTTGAGAACAACAACCATGAACCAACTATTTCGATTTTCGATGGCCCTGTTTGCCGTTGTCGCTTTCACCTCTGGTGCATTTGGCGATTCTCCTTCGGGCGAATCCAAGCCTGCAAAGATGACCAAAGAGCAGCGACTTGAAAAAAAGCGGCTGTCGCGGATTTCAAAAACGACCACGCCAGTGGAAGGTTTTGAGTCGGTGGAAATGTTCTCGGCCATGGAGTCTGGCGACGTCGAAGTCATCATCAAAACCAAAAGTTCTGCTGATGCAAATATCATCGTCAAGAACAACTCTGACAAGCCGTTGGCAATCGGTATGCCTGCCGCGTTCTCTGCTGTTCCTGTCATGCGTCAAGGCGGCTTCGGCGGCGGAGGCGGTGGACTCGGTGGCGGCGGTCGAGGTGGCGGCGGAGGACTGGGAGGCGGTGGCCAACAACAAGGTATCGGT
>CAZDBE010000337.1:0-6054 GCA_964503675.1 uncultured Pirellulaceae bacterium
CATCACGTCGCCTTTTTTGAACGCACTGTCGATGGGGACTACGACACGCATGTTCTTGGGATCGCTGTAGCGCACGTCGGACTCAACTTGATAGGACGTTTTGAACGACATATCTTTGACCGCGCCCCACGTGGCAGTCGCTTCAATATTGTTCTTGCGAAACTTAACCGCGCTTTCAGGAGTAAACGCCAAAACATCCTGACCGTCAGAGGGTGGCACAATTGCGTCTTCACCGTTGGCGGAAACGGCAACAAGCATTAACAATATGACTGTCCAAGAACGTGTCCAGTTTCGAATGAGGGTCAATCGCATCAAAGGTCTTTTCTATCTTCTTGTGGGAATTGGTTTTAGCCAAATTGGAGTGCAGGTCAATCTAACGTTGATCGCGCATCGGCTGAATTTTGGAGCGTTCTTTCGACTTAAGCAGCGATGACAAGCTGTCCACAACCGATTTATGTTCTGAGTCGTTGGCTAAATTTCGAGTTGCCGTTGGCGACGTCTGATGATCATAGAGTTCTGTGAAGGCGATTTCTTTTGTCTTGGTATTAAACCATTCTGTGTATCGCCAGCGATCTGTGCGCAGGCTGTAACCCATGTTCGTACCGCGCGGGTACATGCTTAACGCGTGCGAACGAAACTTCTTTGACGGATCTGCCAGAACTGCATCAAGGCTTTTGCCGTCGCAGGAATCTGGGATGTTGCCGCCGGTTAGCTTGGCCAAAGTTGGGAAGATGTCGACGATTTCGACCAAGGCATCTGAGTGTTTGCCATGAGTGAAATCTGGGGCTGAAACGATCAACGGAACATGCGTATCCAATTCCAGGTTGGTGTGTTTGCACCACGCACCATAATCACCCAGCTTGTATCCATGGTCTCCCCACAGGACGACAATGGTTTTTTCACGAAGGCCAAGCCGATCTAATTCAGCCATCACTTTGCCAACTTGTGCATCAGAATAGCTAACGCATGCAGCGTAGCCATGTTTCAACTCTCGTGTTTGAGCATCGTTCAGATGTCCTTTTTTGGGCATGCCAAGGTAGTTTCGTAACTCACCCCATTTCGTAAACGCTAGGGCCGGTGCATCGGCAGGCAGTGCGCGCTGGGGCACGTTGAACTGGTCACGCTGATAGAGGTCCCAATAGCGCTTTGGCGCGGCGAAAGGAAGATGCGGTTTTGCGAATCCAACGCACATGAAAAAGGGTTTGTCATTGTTGCGACGTAACGCAGCGATAGCCTGTTTGGCGGTTCGTCCGTCTGCGTAGGCATCATCGTCAACGTCTGCCACTTCGATGGCGGGCCCTTTGCCAAGTACACGCAGTTGGTCAATGGCAACGCCGTTTCGTTTTCCTTCTTCAGTGCGTTGTTTGATCGCATCAAGCGTTGCCTCGTCGGCATATTTAACGGTGTCCTTGGGTTCCAGATGACTCCAGTTGTTCTTGTCATCGCGGTTATGGTGGTACACTTTTCCAAAAGACAAAGTCGCGTAGCCGCGCTGCTTAAAGTAACGTGGCATGCTCATTGCGTTTGGTACAGCCTTGGTCAGCGGCGTCCACAGGTCAAAAATCCCTGACGTGTCGGGATACATGCCGGACATCATACTAATGCGTGACGGGCCACAGAGAGCTTGCTGACAATACGCGCGATCGAAACAAACGCCTTGAGCGGCCAAAGCGTCGATACTAGGACTCTTGATGTAGTCCGCGCCGTAGCATCCTAGTTCCGGACGAAGATCATCCACGACAACGATTAGGACGTTTTTGTCTTGCGCAACTACGTTGGCAGTAGATGCAAATACAACAAGAAGCACGTAAATGGCAAACGCAAAAAATTTCATCTCAAATGCCTCGATTGATTTGCAGCACACGGTTTGCGCCGGCGTAACGAACCTCTTGCGTCAACAATGAACGCGCTGGTACGCTCCGACGTTCCTCAAACTTTACGAGATTAAAAGTAGTGTCGAGGAAAAGCCGCGTCTAGCGTCCGAGTTTCATTTGACGCAAAGGGGCAAGCATTTCTTAAAAGGCCGAGAGAACAAAAAGGCGTTGCTTTTGATCAAATAAGAGTCGGAAGATGGGTGTTTGTGCGCAACGATTCACTGGCTGGAAATTAATTGCACGGAGCTCGAATGCCTGAAGGCGAACTCTATAGCTTGGTGATACTGAAAAGTTGATTCAAATAGCGAGCGTTGCTTGAGAACTTCGCCCCCTACATTATCTACATTTTTGATCCTGCATCTTCGGCAAACCAAAGCGGGAAACAGTGATCCGTTAGAGGCGGATTCTGGTAAATTTAGCTTCCGCAATGATCGAGAATGCGTCGACTAAAGTGTCGCAAAACGGTAATCCAGTTCGCAGTGCCTTTCAAGCATTTCGATCGAATTTGAATCGAGGCGGTATTGATGTTAATCGCCACTACTGTTTGTCGGCAATCCGTTGCACCTAAATGAGAATGAATCCGATTCACAAGCTCAACGTGCGAGTATCGCTCGGTATCAACTAAAGCGGGGACGTGCCTTTTGGAGCTGACGGAGAGCCAAGTCTATATAGATTTTCAAATAATGAGCAGCTTTTGAGGCTGGTGTCGCAAAACGGCAGCTAATTGCGCGGTTATTGGATTATTGGTGTGTTATCCTTGAGGTCACGAAACGCGAGTTTGGTGGTTACAGCGAAATTGATAACTCACACGGTCAAAGCGACCAACGGAGCGTTTCGTATTGATACATGCTTCGCATCGACCAACATCCGACCCAAGAAAAAAAGAAAGTAGAAAGATAGCATCATGAAGAAACTCATTTTACTGGCACTGTTTGCAGCGTTTGCGATGCCGCAGTCGGCGCAAGCGGATTTGATCATCGGCTACGAGAATTGGACTGGGGCCAATCCAAACACAGGCCCCGGTGCAACCAATGCCGCATCCACGGCTGCACCAGGTTTCTCTGGTGACTCTACTACAGTAACCACTGGGTGGGGCCGTAGCGCATCAGGAGCGCATGACGATGGAACTTTCGGCACACTGGCAGGCGCTGAAACTACTGTCGCATTCAACAGGGGACTGTCCTTGAACAATGGAGTCAATGGCGCTTACGACTTTTCAGTCACCAACGGCACTGCCGATGATTACGAATTGGAATTTTTCCACTTCGACACAGGCACGTTCCGACCCAATGCTGCTCATGAATGGACCGTTTCGGTTCAATCAGGTGATCTTACGGCTCAGACTGTCCAATCTGGTAGTGCCGACAATATCGCAGGTGGCACTACTGATTGGTATGACTATGACATTGACTTGACAGCGGTTACTGGCGGCAACGTATTGGCAGCAGGCCAAACCGTAACTTTCCGTCTGGATATGGCAGGTGGGACAGGAGCTAGTGGTCATCACCAATATGTGGACAACATCGCTGTCAGCGGATCTATCGTGGAGGCTTCCACAATTCCGGAGCCATCTTCATTGGCAATCTTCGGGTTGGCAGGCTTGGGCATGCTCGTTCGTCGTCGAAAGTAAATGGCTGGATTTAGTTTCGGCTGGATCCTTTCGAGAAGCAATCGATCATCGCGGCGAGACGGTTTTTTGGTAACCGTCTCAGCCGCGATTTTTTTTGTTCTCATCTAATGATCGACGTTGAAAATTGTAATGACGATTTCCAGTACCTCTCCGTCAAAGAGCAATTGTCGCTGCCTTGCAGGATTCTTCCTATGAAAACAGCAGTAGGGTTGGTTTAGTTGAGTTTGGCAAAACCCAAACGACTGACTGTTTGAAAGATGCGACAGCTGAAGTGGAAACCAAGGAGCCAGTATTTACGGTTTTAGGAGGCTGAATTCGCCCCGATTTCGACAATTGAGCGACGAAGAATGTCGCAAACGGCTAGTCCAAAACTCAATCTTCAGGAAGCAGATTTGATGGCCGAAATCACAGATCCCTATCAGATGAGCGATAGAGTGCTTTTTGCCGGATAAATTTTCCCCGTCCATTCGTTGGTGGGAACTCATATTTGAAATCTTCGTCCCAAGGGTGTCGCGAAACGGCAATGGTTTGATGCAGCTTTCGACTTTGATTTCGTTATCATGGAAACCGAGACATGATAGTGCCGTGATCCCAGCTGCCTTATGCAATAGTTGCCGCATGTCACATTAGCCGAATGCGATGGCTGCATCGCACTCCCCCTGCATCATTTTCCACTACAGAAAGTAATCATCATGAAAAAGTTAATTTTAGCGACTCTGTTTGCCGCGCTGACAGTGCCGCAAGCCGCTGATGCCCAGCAGGCTCAAATTGTCGCGGGCTTTGAAACTTGGTCCAGCGGTGCCAACCTTGCACTCGGTCCGGGTGAAGCATCATTCACCGGTACGGGGACGGGAACCTACACCTCGGATAACGGAAGTATCAGTAGTGAAGCACCAAGTACTGACGGAACTTTCGGAAGCAGTACACTTGCTACTGCTGATGCCACGACAGAGAGTAACAACGACGGTTCACGTCTGATCAACGGTCAAAACCACACATACACTTTTACATTCACAAACACATCTGGATCCGATATAGATTTGGATGCTTTCCACTTCGACTTGGGAACACGACGACCTGACTCTGCACGTACTTGGACTCTGTCTGTTGATGCAGGCGGTTCTATTACTTCGTCGGCGGGATTCGCGACTGGCACGATCGATGCTGGCGTACCTGAGGTACCCACTTTCACTGACATCGATGTTGATTTGACTGGCTTGGCTGATTCAACTCTCGACGCAAATGGAACGGCGATTTTCACCCTCGCGCTCACAGGCGGGATCCCCGGTTCTGCAGACCATCACGGATATTTGGACAACGTTGCACTCAGCAGCGTTCCGGTACAGCAAGGACCGATTCTCGCAGCCTTTGAAAATTGGGCAAGCGGCGGTGGCCTCCCTGACTTTCCTGCAACATTCGAGAACACCGCTACGGCAACTTACGATTCGACCAACGGTAGTATCGCCGCGCAGGCCGCTAGTACTGATGGAACTTTTGGAACCAACGCAACCTCTGCTGCTGACACCAGTTCAGCAAACCCCAATACTGGTGCGCGTCTGACAAACGGTGCAAGCCACACTTACACTTTCACATTCACAGACACATCTGGAGTCGATACGGATTTGGGTTATTTCCACTTTGACCTTGGAACGTTTCGGCCCAACTCTTCTCGTACTTGGACTTTGTCTACGCTCGCGGGAGGATCTATTTCAGATGTGACTGCCCTTGCCACGGGCATGATCGGTCCGGGTTCTGGTGGACAGATCGACTTTTTCAATGTCGATGTCAATTTGAACGGCTTGACAGATTCTACACTAGACGCGAACGGAACTGCAATTTTCTTACTCGAACTTAGCGGTGGAACTGCCGGAGCCGGTGGCCATCACGCATTGTTGGATAATGTGGCTGTCAGTGCTGCAGTGGCGGGAACGCCTGTGTTAAAGGGAGACGTCGACGTGGACGGCGATGTCGACTTCGATGATATCCCAGCATTCATTAGTGTTTTGCAATCAGGTGTTTTCCAAGCCGAAGCAGATTGTGATTGCAGCACAATTGTCGACTTCTCAGATATCCCAGCGTTCATCCTGATTTTGCAATCGCAGTAGACTGCTACACGAAAAGATCTTGCCTGCTGGGTATGGGACTTTTTTCAAAGTCCAAACTCAGTATTGTAGCGAGCTCTTTCAATGAAGTGACCAATCATCGCGGCAAGACGATTTTAGCAAATCGTCTTACCCGCGATTTTTTTGCTAACACGCCTGCTAGACCTACCCACCGTTTGGTTGAAATGTCAAAGAGATAATGTCATGAATCTTCAAAGTATCAAGTTGCTACTTCTGCTGAGCTGGATTTTGTGCGCGTTGAATCTAGGCGGTGCTGTCTCTTACGGCCAGGGAACGCTCTACACCGAGGGCGCGGGCGTCAATCCGCCCTTTGAAGACATTCGGGACCTTATCAGCAACGGTTATTCAGGAACCGACATCGATGTGAACAATGCGCTTGTTGAAGGCGGTGCCTACGGCCAATTCGGCATTCAAAGCGACATCAAAA
>CAZDBE010000338.1:0-6044 GCA_964503675.1 uncultured Pirellulaceae bacterium
TTCAGCATGAACTCGCTGACAAAATTGAGTTCTCTGTCGACGGACGCTTCTTTGTCTCAAAGGGCAGAAGCGAAATCACAATTCGGGATGCAATTTCCTTTCAACCTGTTTTCTACATAGATTCGAAAGGCCCTTTCGCCAACCATCCCGTTGAGCCTTATGTTTTGGTTGCGGGAACGGGTGGGAGACTGGATTTGTGGTCTTTGGAAGGCAGGCGTCCGATTCGTGAAATCGACATTGGGCTGGATGAGTTCGACTGGAAAGACCATGAAATCGAAGAGTTGACGTTTGACAGTGATGCAAAGCATCTTGCGATTTCTTTTAGGAGCCCTACAGATTTTCACTCGAAAATAGTACTAATCGATTTCGAAACTAGCAATGTGGTCGAGGTTTTGGACGCTCGTTCGGTAGGCGTTGAATTTTCTCCCTGTGACAGATTGTTAAGTTTTGACCAAGGAAGTCTTTATGATTTCGAAACGGGAAAACTTGACGAAACTTATCAAGGATTTTTGGGATTTGACCATGGCGTTGGATCAAATCTGGGGCTGACAACAAAGAACATTCCGTTGCTATCAGCGAGAGGGCGTTCCATCGAAATTATTGATTTCCCTGCTAAGGAGGCACTGAAGTCAATCAAGCTTCCGCTAGACATTTCGTCGGCAAAGTTTTCGCCAGACCAAACAATGGTAGCGATTCGTCAGGATTACAATATCGAAGTTTGGAATATCATGTCCAAAGAACGCATCAAAGTTTTCAAAGGACATACCAATCGTGTTCAGCGAATCACTTTCGACAAAGATTCAATGCGATTGGCATCGTGTAGTTTCGACGGGACAATCAGGATTTGGGACCTGTTTGCTGACGTTCCCCCAAAGGATGAAATTAAAGTGAACCACGGTGACTTCTTGCCACCCATTCAATGGTACGAGGAAGCAGCAACTCCGCTCTGTTATACCAAGCATCGCGACAGCCAAGATCCCAATAAGTTTTCGTTTGTCGTTTCCCCTTTATTCTCTGGCAGTCCCGGCCCCACAACAACGTTGGATTTCGTAGAAGATGAAAATGGTCCGATTCAAATTCGTGGTGGTATCGCTGCAAGCTCTGATGGCTCCAAAATAATTGGGTACGAATCACACCGCTCTAACTCATCCAACAAGGTCGTAATTTGGGACAGGAATACTGGGAAAATACTCCATCGACTCAATGATTGCCAAATCAGCGAAGTTAGCCCAAACTGCAAATACTTAATCACCAAGAATGATAAAAGCAGCTTTTTGCAACTTGTCGATATCGAAACAGGGCAAATCATCTCAAATCGTGCCGAGTGGAAGAAGCAGCTAAGCGAAAAATCATTCTATCTGCTTCGTGTGCAGTTCAGCCCTGACGGCAAAACATTGTTTATCCTTTACGACAGAACCCTGAAAGCCGTTGAAATAGAAACGGGAAAGACCACATTGGTCTCAATTGATGAGTCGATTTTAGGGTCAACTTCATATACCTTTCAGATTTCACCGGACGGTCGGTTTGCCGCGTTGAATCAACAAGACAGGTGCCTGCTATTGAATTTGGAAAACGGGAAAAAGATTTCCGAGATTCCGGTTGAACAAATTTCTTCTTTCTCCGCAGATGGTTCAAGGGTCACTTCGGGCAAGTCATTGTACGACGCAAGAACTGGCAGAGAGTTATTGAATTCTGAAAGCGACCTTCGCTACGTGCGCGCTAATGAGAAGGAGTTTCTTCTTGGAAGTTCTAATGGAAGATCATCGATCAGCAGCACCGACTTCGCGATGCCAACCTGCCTGGTGGCCGATTCAAGAGTGGACCAAGTGAGTTCCAGTAAGACGGGCGATTTCTTTGCGACTTACCTTGCAAATGGGATGGTAGAGATTCGAGATCGAGAAGGCAATCTGGAAGCCAGTTATGGTCCATATGAATTTGACATGGGCGTTACGAAGATGGCTTTTGGCAAAGACGACATGTATCTGTTTGTCGCGACATTGCCGCGTCTGGGTGAGCCAGAAAGAGGTAAAGGATTCAAAACCTTTCAACTGGAAGTAAATAAAAACGGGGTGGCTAAAGAGCAATTTACTCCAGCGAACAATCCAGTTCCCAAGAGCATTACGCTAGATGGGAAAATATGCGTGATCGATAATTCACTCCGAAGCTTAACGATATTCGATGCCGTATCTAATCGGAAAGAAGTTGAATGCGAATTCTGTTCAGCAGAGGAGTGCATTGAGAGCCTCCGTTTGAGTCACGATCAAAAACACTTGGAAATCAGATGCTTGAATGTTGATGCATCAAAGTCCAGAACTGTCTGTGTCCGAGTAGAGGATGGAAAAGAAGTTTCTTTCGCAGACCTAAATTTTGAACCTGAGAGGCTAAAGGACTGGAAGAGCTTCTTGGGCATTGTGGGTAGGAGCATTGAATTGGTTGACGTTGCAACTGATACCCCAAAATGGGATCCACGCGTGTTTCGCACTTATTGTGATGAGTGGCATCGCAAAAACGTCTATCAGAACAAAGGGCCTATCAGCAACTTCTTTCACCTTGCGATTATGGTTGAACGAAATCGACTGGACAAAGAATCTGTATCCAAATGGAAGACTCAATTAGAGACAATGAATTTGGACGTGATGAATCGAGCCATGCATTCGTTGCCTGCAAAACCCAAAGCCGTAGCACGCGTTTTCCTCGAAGGTCGAAAGGCCTTGGAGCGTATTGATGAAAGTGCGGAGCCAAGTAACAACCTCCCCGGAGTCTCAAAGTTTTATACCTCAGTACAAGAAGCGCCTGATTGGTCAATCATCAGGGAATTTGTACATCATTTCGAATTTGCTTATGCACCGTCGCTTAAATCAGTGTCTTTGAAAACGGTTAATGGTGCCGATTCTGTTTGGTCGCCAGACAGTTTAAGGCTCCTGGTTAAGACGGATACTCCCAACCGATATGACGTCATCAATGTCTCCGATGGTGTGGTTGAGCGATCTTTGACAGGGATGCATCGCCCAAAATGGGGTGCAAAAGATTCAATTGCATTCTTTCGTGAGAAGGCCGTTTGGATCACTGGCTTGGAGCAAGCTGAAGAAAAGAAGATCCAAGATATCAGCGAATCCGCGTCATGGTTCTGGAATCCGGATGGATCCAAACTGACTGTATTGGATGGCAACGAGGTATTCAAATACGAGCTCGAATCCTTAGAAATTGAAAGCAGCCTGAAAACAGATACGAAAGACCCGTTCGGCTTTCGGAGAACATATTCCGCAAACGGAGAAGGTTATGCGATGCTTATTGGTAGTGGATTTGTTGACAATGTTCAATTTTATAAGGCATCCAGCGACTATTTATCCCCGGTTCCAACGGCGAAAAGTGCCACTGGGCTTATCGTTTTCGACAACAAGCAAAACCCGATTCACTATGTTCCGTATCGTATCTTCAACATCATGGAACAAGATGTTCGTTCGAACCTAAACGATATCTGCTGGTCCCCTGACGGTAAGTTCATTCTGTTTGTCGACAGTTTGAAGGGTTCAAGAAGTTTGGTCGCATTCAACACCGAGACTGGAGCAAGCAAACGTTTGTGCAATGGAAGTCTCGCAAATCCAAGATGGTCACTAAATGGAAAGTTGATCTCAGTCGACAACTTGGATTCAAAGAAGATCTGTATTATCGATTCCAGTAAATTGGAAATGCCCAAAAACTCAAGGTATCGTGATGATCAAATCGATCAGATTTTGGCATTTATTTGGGAGAAAATGCAAGCGGATGTGCGACAAGGAAGATTGTTTGATGCGAGTAACTTAAATCTACTTCGCCGATTTGAATCCGAAAGACCGACCAAAAAAGTTTACGCGGCTCTTGCGTTGGGAGAATACCTCGCTGGCAATTATGAGCGTGCGATGGAGGTTGCAGAAATCCTCAAAGAAAACCAGGGAAGCGAAACCTTTCCGGGTGACCTAAGCGACAAATATTTTGCGGGGCGTAAGCCGTCAACTAACGAAGGGCCAGTAATTGCCCTTCCAATCATTGCCTGTTGCCACCTTGAGTTGGGAGATTCAAAAAGGGCGCATGGTGCTTTTCGCGATTCGTTGGCAATGTCAAATGAGTCAAGATTGAAGAATGACCCCAGAGTGCAACGCTATTTGAATCTGATGAAAGATCGGTTTGTCACATTGGCCGATTCTAAGGGAATTTCAAAAGAAACCCGAACAGTAAATGGAAAACAATACGTCCTGAAACCAAGATTTATCCGTGGTCGCACTTGCTCATGGTCGGCTGATGGCAATGAGTTGATTGTTGCCAATGGTGAAGATGGCTTGGATGCTGTTAATGTTCTCACAGGCTCAAGAAGAAAGTTGAAGTCACGAGCGCTGTCAAGATTTTCAATTTCATCCAAGGGCTATTGGGGAATCCAGCAACAAGACGGATCGGTTGAAATTCTCGATTCGGAACTTCAAGAAGTTCATAAATTACCGCCACCAATATTCGGAACTGATGATGTCCTGAAATGGAACTTATTGCCGATTTGGTCAACCAGTGGTAATCATCTCTATTTGAGTCAAATCGCCAATGAAGAAACTGTGTTTGAGGTAAGGAAGTTTGATTTGGAATCCAAACAGTTTCTTGATTCACCATTCAAGACGAAGGGCTTTAACCCAACTGTGTCCCCTGATGGAAAGTGGGTTGCTTTCTATGAAAGTTGGACGGAATACGTCATTCAGAATTTGGAATCGAAAGAATCGGTATCGGATCACCTCAAGGGCGGGTGGCATTCCAACTTCTCTGAAGGTTTTGAGTTTGAATGGGCTCCAGACAGCAAATTTCTTATCGCAATCGGGTATAACCAGATTGCAACTCAGAATGTTTTTGGCCTACCAGTAAACTTCTCTCGTTCAAAGATTGTTGAGGTTGCAACTGGCTTTAGTCGTGAATTGACAGGTCAGTATGATGAATTCAGATGGTCGCCAGACGGTGAGCATGTAGCAGCCAAACTACGCGGCTACAACACAATCGAGCTGCTTGAACCTTTTGAGCTTCTTTCAAAACTCTCAACTGAAGCTGATGCATGGAAAGCAAACAACGAGGTTTGGGAATCAGTAAAGAGAGACACCGTTGACCCAGATCAAATTTCTTCTAGGAGACTTTCGAACTTACAAATGAAGCTCATTCGTCAAGTCGTCGTGCGGTTCCCCAAGCACGAATTTTTTAACACTCTGGCCACAGCAGAATACAGAATGGGCAACTTTGAGAAAGCAGTTGCTGCAGCTCTGCGTTCGCTTGAACTGTCGACGGATAATGTCTACGCAGGAGACTTCGCAATTCTGGCAATGAGCCATTTCGAACTTGGAAAGTTGGAAAAAGCCAATGAGTATCGAGCCAAATTCCTTGAAGCGATGGATGAATTTAAAGACGACGAGGACTGCAACCGTTTTGCGGTCGAGGTAAAGGGAGTGTTCGATAATTCTAGCAAGACTGAAATTGAAGCCAAATCCAGTCAACCGAAGAAGGAACCTGTAAAACTCAACAAATAGTTCCACAATTGTTGGTGGCAGACAATGAACAAATTTGTTCATTCGATTGAAGTGGGGTTTGCTATCAATAGAACTTTCAAGCAAATCCAATCAAATCTGATGCTCGACTTCTGGTCTTTCAATTGTTCACAGTCTGCCTGGACACAGCTAAAAACATGAAAAGCAAGATCGACCAATGTCCTAGCGTAGCCATGCATAACGAGGCAACCTGAGAATTCATACAGGTAATGTTCCAACTCATATGCATTGAGACTCCAACAGCCCAAGCAATCACAACACCGTGTTGAAGAATCGGCCCGCCAGCGTGCATCGCGATCCCCAGCGCGGCACCAGTGGTGACTGAAAAAACTACGTGACTATATGGTGCCAGTAGGATTCGAACCATGTATGTAGCAACTGTTTGAATGAGATTTACATCATGGCTTTACGAGTTTCGGAGGTTGATTACCCTTCGGTCGGGTGTCAGTTTGCGGGTTAAAAGCGGCCACGAAGTTGCGGGTTAAAAGCGGCCAG
>CAZDBE010000339.1:0-1840 GCA_964503675.1 uncultured Pirellulaceae bacterium
CTACGGCACTTGAGAGCCTTAGGAACGCTCGACGCCGGTATTTCAGTAGTCGAAACGGACGTTAACCGAATCCCACGCTCGATCGCAGCGGCGCGGTCAGCACTTTTGAGTTCATAAGTGTAAACCAGCGATGTAGGCCCATCGTTTGTTTGACCGAACGCCGACATTAAACCGGGCGTAATGCAAATGCCAATGCCCAATTCATCGCCGCCAGCCAACTGCCGTCCATTTTCGTCGATCAGATCGGCCACTTGGCCCATCAGCGCTTCGCGCGAGAATGGCAGACGCAAATCAATGATCTCCAAACCACCAAACAGCCGATCTAGATGCCGCTCGACCAGCGGCGTTTGTCGACCGTAAGTTCGGATTTGTTCGGTAACCGAAACACCCATCGTGAAGCCGAGATCAAACGCCGAAACGCGGGCTTCAGCGGCAGGGATCTTTTGGCCGTTTAGGTAAGACAACATTACGCTTGTTGCCCGATCAAATGGCCCGGTTGCGTGCCGACGATTTTGACGCCGGCCAGATCATTATCGGCCAACGTCGAATTCATCACTTTAACGGTCCCGTACCGACAGGAAGTTCCGCGGGCTGTCCCGTCCGAATCGACGTCCTCCACCAGCAGCTGCAACTTCTCCCCGACCAAAGATTGGTAGTACTCATCCCGTAACTCGGACTCCAACTGCCGCACGACTTGGCCGCGCTGTGTTTTCACCGCTTTAGGAATCTGATTGTCCATCTCTGCCGCCGGTGTTGTCTTTCTGGCGCTGAAGGGGAACATATGAATCTTGGAGAACCCAATCTTCCGGCAAGCGTCCAATGAATCTTCAAAATCGGCTTCCGTTTCGCCCGGGAACCCAACGATCAAATCCGTCGAGAACGCCGGAAGATGAAGTTGCTCCTTTACATGCTGGCAACGATCGATGATATGTTTGCGCGTCCAGCGGCGCTTCATCGCGCGTAGGATCCGGTCGCTGCCGCTTTGCACGCACACGTGCAAGTGGGGGCAGACCTGATCGGCGTGGTCCTGCATGACCTCGATCAGCTCGCGAGTTACCTCAGTGGCTTCGATGCTGGACAGTCGCACGCGAAACGATCCGTCAAGCTTGCAGATTTTTCGAACCAACGACGACAACCGCACCCAATCGGTTTTCGGTTTGCCTTGATTGAAGTCGACGCCGTAATGGCCAAGGTGAATCCCCGTCAGGATGACTTCTCGGTATCCGTTATCGATCAGCCGCCGTACCTCTTCGATGACCTCGTCCTGCGGGCGACTGAACATGTCGGGCCGCACGGTAGGGATGATACAGTAGCTGCATTTGAGCAAGCAGCCGTCTTGGACTTTGACGTAGGCTCGGTGTCTGCCGTCGAGCCCCGAGATGCCGTTAGGAATATCTCGGACGCCAAATCGCCCTAGCAAGTCTGGCAGCTCTCGTTTATCGGTGACCACTTCACTGACGCCCGGGAGGGCGGCGACTTGTTCTGGTTCGCGCGTGGCATAGCATCCCATAACGACGATGCGTGCGTCAGGATTCTCGCGGTTCATCTTGCGGATGACCTGCCGACTTTTGGCATCGCCTTCGCCAGTGATCGTGCAAGTGTTGATCACGCACAGATCAGCCGGAGCAGCTTCGTTGTTAGCATCAGAGTATCCGATTCCAACCAACCCTTCGCGCACCAGTTGTGTTTCGTATTGGTTGACTTTACAGCCAAGGGTGTAAGTTTTGAGTTTGGCAGACAATCGAGCAGTCCCGGTGGTGATTCACGGAAGCAATGTGCGTCCGCTTATTTATGCAAAAGGGTAGCGGAAAACAGACAGAAGTTGGATGCCCAAAATGCC
>CAZDBE010000339.1:1940-6032 GCA_964503675.1 uncultured Pirellulaceae bacterium
TTATTTATGCAAAAGGGTAGCGGAAAACAGACAGAAGTTGGATGCCCAAAATGCCGAGTTTGCCTTAATCGATTGGCTGTCTGAAGTCTAGCGACTCCTGCCACGGCGGCGGCAGAGACGTCTTTAAGTCCCCGGTGCGGGCTCGATCGAAGCACTCATTGACCCTTTGCAGCGCGAGATCAAATCGTCTTTGCCAAACGCATGGATCTGGTCACGCTTGAGCTCAGCGTGTTCCTTGGTCGTCGTCAGACAGATCGCTTTCCCAGCAGCGTCAACCACTTTGGCGATCTCGAAGCCCTTCTCCAATGGATGGGCAAACAACTGCTTCATCATCAGCACCACGTATTCGTACGAGTGGTCGTCGTCATCCCACAGAAGTACGTTGTAGCGCGGTTGCTTTTTGTTTTTTTGTTGCTTATCGGTGGAAGCTTTGCTCTTCACTACCGGTTCGGCAATTGCGATAGAATCTTGGTCAGACATGAGAATCAGAAGTTATGGTTTTCGCCAGCAAACATAGAAACGGGCCAAAACGGTGCGTGGAATGTCCAAGGGACTCGAGCCCTTATTTTAGTCAGCAGCAGTCTGAGAAAAAAGATGTGTTTTTCGACAGAACCCTAGTCAAAACGGTATGTCAGACGGAAATAGGCTACCTAAGCCGAGGTTTCGGCATAGGTTCTCAGCTGGCATCGATGTTGTGCTTAAGTACTGCTTATGGCTCTCCGATAACCCGTTATTATCTTTAGAGCGAAAATCGACTAGATTGTTCACGCGCACAGCTCTTGATCATGTCATTGTTGGCCCAAACATCACCTGTTTCATACCTTTTTACTCAAGCATCTTCATAAATCATGTTGGACCGAAAATTCGTTGTCGAAAACGCCGACGCTGTCAAGCAAAACTGTACCAACCGGAATCTGAGCGTTGACGTCGACAAACTTGTCGAGTTGGAGACCGCCAGACGTGTGAAAGCCCAACTGGTTCAAGACCTCAACACCGAGGCCAATGCTAAATCCAAACTGATCGGAAAAGCTCAAGACGACGCCGAGCGTGAAACACTAAAGGAAGCCGCGAAGACGTTACGCGGCCAAAAAAATGAGGCACAGGCTGAGCTCGACCAGATGGAAGCTGCCGTCCATGAGATCGAAATTCTGATCCCCAACATGGCTCACACCAACGCACCGATTGGTGTCGATGACAAAGCTAATCTAGAAATTAACCGTGGCAAGCATGAACCTCGTAAATTCGACTTCGAAGTGCAGGATCACTTGGAGCTTGGACTTAAACACGATTGGATCGATTTCGAAGGCGGTGCTCGCACGACCGGCGGAGGTTTCTATTTTCTCAAGGGCGACCTAGTACTGCTTGATCTAGCACTGCAACAATTCGCCGTGACGGAGTTGGTCAAACGAGGTTTCACGCCGACGATCACTCCCGATCTTGCACGTGATAGCGTGTTAGAGGGAATCGGATTCAACCCGCGTGGCCCTGAGACCCAAATCTATAGCATCGAGGAAACCGACCTTTCACTGATCGGCACAGCCGAAATTACGCTCGGCGGACTTTACAGCGGCAAGGTACTTTCGGATGAAGACCTTCCATTGAAGTTGTGCGGTATCAGCCACTGTTACCGCACCGAAGCTGGAGCGGCCGGTCGCGCGTCGCGTGGTTTGTACCGCGTTCATCAGTTCACGAAAATCGAAATGTTCGCGTTCACGCTGCCAGATCAAAGCGATGAAGTTCACGAGCAGCTTCGTGAGATCGAATGTGATTTATTCGACGCGATCGGCGTGCCTTATCGCGTTGTCGATACGGCCACCGGTGATCTTGGCGGGCCAGCCTACCGGAAGTTTGATCTGGAAGCGTGGATGCCTGGTCGCGGTGATGCGGGCGAGTGGGGTGAGGTCACCAGCACGTCGAACTGCACCGACTATCAGGCGCGGCGGCTAAATATTCGCTACAAAAAGACCGGCGAAAAGGGAACGCATTTCGTTCATACGCTTAACGGAACCGCGTTCGCTTTGTCGCGAGCCCTGATTTCGATTTTAGAGAATCATCAACAAGCCGATGGTTCAGTTGTGATCCCCGAAGTGCTGCGGCAATGGGTAGGCAAGGATAAGATCGGCTAAGCCCTAAACGCAATGCAAGCGTCCCGCTTGCACTAGGCGTTAGCTTCCTGCGTCAGCCAAACGACCAATCCCTTTTGAGCGTGCAGTCGATTTTCGGCCTCTTCGATGATCAGACTTGAACCGCTCTCAATCACGTCGACAGTTACTTCTTCGCCGCGACGTGCTGGTAGACAATGCATGAACTTTGCGTTTGATGCCGCTTTGCCCATCAGGTCCTTGTTGACTTGATAGTCCTTCAAATCGGCAATGCGTTGTTTCGATTCGGCTTCCTGTCCCATACTGGTCCACACATCGGTGAACACAAATTCAGCGTCTCTAACCGACGCAACCGGATCTTCGACTTGGCGGATCAGTTCTTTGCCGGCGTGGTTGTTCAGGTCATCGATGAACGCCGCGTCGAATTGGTAGTTACCTGGCGCACCGAGTGTAAACTCAATTCCCAGTTTGCAACAAATCACTGCCAGCGAATACGAAACATTGTTGCCATCCCCCAGAAACGCCACTTTCGTCTTTTTAATATCTGCGGTGTGCTCTTGAATCGTCAGCATGTCGGCCAACGCTTGGCACGGATGAGACACATCGGTCAGCCCGTTGATGATCGGGCATCGCGAGTACTCGCATGCCTCGGCGACGGCAGCGTGACTCTTGGCACGGATGACCAGTAGATCAAGGTAACTGGTCAGGATCGGCATAAAGTCTTGGACAGGTTCGCGTTTCCCCCATCCAACGTCTTCGCCTAGGAACAAACTGTTGCCGCCAAGCTGAGTGGTCAGCGTTTCGAAACTGACGCGCGTCCGCAACGAAGGTTTCTCGAACAGCAGACCCAATGTGTTGTTGGCCAGTACTGAAGGACGACTCCCCGATTTGAGACCACTCTTGTACTCGGTCGCCAATGCCAGCACGCGCGAGATCTCTTCGGTTGTCAGATCTAAAATTGATAATACGTGTCGCATGGCACGCCTTCTTTCAAAAATTGCGATTTCGGAAATAGTTAATACGGAAACAAGCACAGAGGCTTGGAATCCAATTAGGTTCGGGCCCGAATGGGAAGTGACCAACGCCACCTAGTCTCGGCTGATCACCGTACCGATGCCTTTGCTGGTGTAAATCTCCAACAACAGCCCATGACGGACTCGGCCATCAATGATGTGCACTTTGCTCACCCCGCGGTCAATCGTCGCCAGACAAGCTTCAACTTTCGGGATCATCCCGCCACTGATAGTGCCGTCGGCGATCATTGCCAACGCCTCTTCCTTGGTCAGCGACGAAACCAGCGATTCTGGATCTTCAGGATCTTGTAGAACTCCTGGAACATCACTGAGGATGATCAGTTTTTCGGCGCTTAATTCCTGAGCCAATTTGGTGGCGGCAGTGTCGGCGTTGACGTTTAGTTTTTGTCCGTCAATCGTTTCGGCCATCGATGGGATAAACGGCGTCTGCCCGGCATAGCACAAATTGTCAATCACAACGCGATCAACTTTGGTAACCTCTCCGACGAATCCTAGGTCGACTGGATTTCCATCGTCGTCCTTCAACTGGAGGACTTCGCCTTCGAGCACGGGCGATGAATCGAAGTTAAGCGTCATCGCGCGGCCACCAATTTTTTCATATTCGTCGGCAATGAAATGATTGGTTTCAACCGCCAGCGTTTTTTCAACAATCTCCAACGTCGCCGCATCGGTGTAGCGTCTCCCTTGGACAAAACGCGGTTCGATTCCAGCTGCTTCCATCGCAGCGCTAATGCGGCTGCCGCCGCCGTGGATCACGACCGGCCGCATGCCGACGGTCTCCATGAAATGAATATCCAACAGGATAAACCGCAGAGCATCGATGTTGTTGAGGATGCTGCCGCCGAGCTTGATCACGGTGGTCTTGTCACGGAATTCCCGGATCCATCCTAGCGCTTCGATTAGCGTATTGGCTTTTTCGATGGCCGTTTTCAAATTAACGCCTGCACATTCTCGGA
>CAZDBE010000340.1:0-6023 GCA_964503675.1 uncultured Pirellulaceae bacterium
CATTCTAGCGCATTGCCTTTTGCTTTTTGCTTCGCAATCGGTCGTCGCTCAAAAATCGAAGCTGCAGCTACGACTGGACACTGTTGCTCCGTCCTCTCAAGTTCGCAAGCTTGTCTTTTCTGAAGATGGCAAGCGACTCTACTCCGCAGGCAAAGACAAAGTTGTACGTACATGGGAAATCTTGGAAAGCGGCGGCAAGTATAAACTCGTTGCGGGCCATAAGTTTCGCTGGGGGATCTCTCGTGGAGCCCGCGGCCACATTTATGACATTGAGATTTCCAAACAAGGACTACTTGCCATAGCGGGATTTTCCGCATGGACCGATGCAACTGACATCTTTGTCTACGATCTGAAGTCGAGAGAACTGAAAAAGAAGCTCTTTCCAAGGACAGCCAAAAAAGCGTTGGTAAGAGATCTTGCGTTTTCCCCCTCTGGAAAACATCTGGCAGCAATTACGGAGCATGGCGAGATTCGACTTTGGGATGTCGACCAGTGGCAAGAGTCAATTTTGCAGCCTCCATCTAGCCAGATCCAGAAGTTCAGAGCTCTCCATTTTCAATCAGAACAGCAGCTAATTTCCACCGAGGCAATCGGAGGCAATGAGGTGAAATTGGCGGTCCGCAACCTGCCGGCCAAAACATCGCAGTCGCTTGGCTTTAGCTACAATGCAGTTGTTGATATCGACCGTCTTAAGGCAGGGGCGCTAGCCGTCGCAGACAACAACGGCCAAGTGTTAATGTGGCCACAGGGCAAAAAGAACATTAGCCTACGCGGCATAGACGAATCGGGGGAAAGCTCTCTTACGGCAATGGCTGTCGCTCAAGAAAAGTATGTCATTGTTGCACTGACAGACCGCCAAACACACACAGGGGCTTCGATTGAGTATTGGGACACATCGACTCGTAAGCGGTTGGAGAAAGTCGCTTTCTCCACAACGCATCCGGTTTGGGCAATGGACGTTAGCCCTAATGGAGAACTAGCTGCGATTAGCGGGGGGGAAGATAATGAAATCAGACTGGTGAAACTTGTGGAATCGGGAACGGAAAAGAGAATTGCTAAACCGTTTTCTCAACCTCCCGCCGCCCGAGTTGCTGGCGAGGGAATTCGGAACTGGAAAGTGGCGTGTAACCCTGCCCCGAATTCGTTTGAAGTTGGATTGACAACTGAAATTGAATCGGATTGGACCAGCATGTCGTTTGACCCTGCCCACGCTAGCGTTCTAGACAAAACGATTGAGTTGAAAGATTGGCGAACAGGAGAAAGCGATTCTGGAGATTTTTCGGCTCGCTACAGCAAAGACAAAGATGTCGTTCAAGTATTCAAAAGCAATGTGCTACAGGGATCCATTGACCTGCAGGTTAAATCCCAAGGCCCTGCTCGTAGTCATTGCTGGATTGCACAACAAGGCCAGCCACCAGTTGCTCTGGCTATCGGGACCGCAAACCAAAGTGGCATTTTCGTCTACGATCTTCGTAAAGATGGTGGGGGATATCTATCGCTATTGAGGTACTTCCGAGACCATGAGGGTACGGTTACATCATTGGCCACGACCGCTGACAGGCGATATCTTGTCTCGACATCCAAAGATCAGACATGCAAATTCTGGAGTTTGGAGGGACTACTGGCACGCTCAAGTGAATTCCCTCGCATTGCCGGTTGGGGCGCTGTCATAAGCCGACTGGACGGCAGGACGCTGAAAGTGGACAAGGCATTAAAGTCTGGAATTGCTCACGCACGAGGCTTGCCAACGGGAACTAGAATCGTCGGAATTGCAGGTAAGCTAAACGGAACCCCCTTCAATGCTACGACTGCAACAACAATGCTTGGTGCAATCAAACACAATCCGCTCTGGCAAGGATTAATAGTTTCCTATAAACCGCCGAACTCCGACGAAAAGGCGGATGTCTACATTACGCCAGCATGGGAACCAATGCTGACAAGTTTCTTCTCTCAAAACGGTCAATGGGCAGCTTGGACTCCATTCGGTTACTACAACAGCTCTCCGCAAGGGGACGAATTGTTTGGATGGCAGTTGACTCCTTACAACAAGAGCGAAAGGTTAAAATTTTTCCGGGCGGATCAATTCCGGAGCAAATTTGAGAAACCAGAGGCGATCAAGCGTTTGCTTTCAGAAGGCAATATTGACGACGCGTTGGCTGCGGCGGCATCCTCGCCAGAAACGGAACAGATTCCGGAATCAATACCCAACCCCACCGTTGCTGCTGTTGTTGGCAAACCTGACAAAACAAAGATCGCTGCTGCTGATGCGTCAGTGAAAAAAGGAAAACTTAAGCCGTCTGTTGCGGCCGGGCAACTGGCGAGTATTCCCAAAGCCAGTTTCAATGTAAAGCCTAGTGAAAGTCCTAAGATCAAGCCTGATTCCATGGTTGATATCAAACCCGAGGCAAAGCTGAATTCTACAGTGAAACCTAAGCCAACCGTGGATACAAAGGCCCCCAAAAAAGCCGTCCCACCGCCACGGCCGATTCATAAAGCGATTGCCGACCAAGCACCGGGGGTCAGAATTTTGACTCCCTATAATGGTCAAGAGGTAATCGGCAAGGAACTGGTGATGGCCGTTCAATTGACAATTCCCAAACCTGCGACAATCGACGACTACGAAATTCGTGGCATGCTCAATGGTGCCTTCCTTGGCGAACCAAGGCAGCAGACTTCCACAACCCCAAAAGGAATTCAGCTGGTCTGTCAGTGGTCGATTCCAATGCCGGAGGACGGGCTGAACAAGCTGTTTGTTTCGGCGTCACACAAAGGCAAACAACAGAGTTTCTTCGACCGTTTGCTATTTGAAACAACTAATCCGGACCCCAGCTTAGACTTACCAAAACTGTTTGTTGTGGGTATTGCTGCGGATCGCTACGTTGGAGAGGATCTCAGCCTTCAATTTCCAGTCAAAGATGTTCAGACCGTTCTTGAACGCTTACCCCTAGTGACCGCCAAACATTATCAGTTTGAAAATGAGTTTTCCCTTTGGAACCAAGAGATCAGCAAAGACTTGTTTCACGATGATGTAAGTGAATTCATCGAAGATATCAAATCCGTTGCAACGCCCGATGATCTGCTGATCGTTTATATTGCAGGCCATGGTGCATCACGCGATGGAGAATACTTCTTCGTACCTCCTAATCGATCTCTGACATCTACCGCTGAGCTTTACAGCAGCTGCGACAGATATGGCGTTCCTTGGGGTGAGATCGCTCGGCTTACAAACAGCGGCTGTAGAACGATCTTTATACTTGACACCTGCTTTGCCGGAGATGTTTTGGCAGGCGCCAAGGCACGCACGCGACCGTTGGTTTCCAATCAAGCCGTCGTCATTTCCTCCTCCGAAGCGGGACAGCTGTCCTACGAAGACACAAAAGTATTGAAGCATGGCGTATTCTCGTACTGTCTATTAGAGGCCTTAGACATGATGGCGGACGAGGACCAAGACAATATTGTCGACTTAGACGAATTGATCGCCTATTTACAGCAAGAAGTACCTGCGAGAAGTCTAAGTGTGATTAGCCGCGGCGCAACCCAAGCTTTGGCCAGTGCTCGCGGTTCTGGTCCCTCACTAAGGCCTCAAAAACCTGTCAGCTCGACGCACAACTTTCGCTTTCTACCGATAGCCACTCCTACAAAATAGCAAATCAATCATGCCTTCCAAAATAGTTCTCTTCGTGGCAGTCGTTATTGGATTGTGCATGGCATCCCAAGGGATGGCAGAACGGTACGCCTTACTAATTGGGGTTGGTGACTACAACGATACGGAACTGAAGGACCTTGCATATTCAGAAAATGATGTGACGGAACTTGCCGCCACGCTGCTGGAAAAAGGGTACAAAAAAGGTAATGTCATCTTGATGACGGACACGCAAGCGAAAGAAGTGAACCTTCGCTGGCTACCAACAGGAAAAAACATTCGAAAAGAAATCGACGGTTTCTTAAAAATACGAGATCCTGAAGACACTGTCATTTTTGCTTTTACTGGACACGGAGTTCAATTCAAAGGCAAGGATGAACACTACTTCTGTCCAAGAGATGCTGAAATTGAAGATAGAGACACACTTGTCTCCATATCTAAAATTTTCGACGCATTGGAAAACTGTCCCGCATCAGGCAAAGTGCTTCTAGTCGATGCGTGCCGCGACAATCCTCTGTCGAACATTTCTAAGAGTGCTGGAAGAATTGAATTGGAGGCGGTCTCAAACCGCGTTGTACTTCCTCCGGGAGGAGGAACGGTCGCCATTTTTAGTTGCACAGAGTCTCAACAGTCTTGGGAGGTTCCAAAGTTGAAACACGGTGCTTTTTTCTACCATGTCAACAAGGCGCTCGCCGGAGAAGCGGACCTTCTCAACGATGGTGACATTACCTTCCAAGAGTTAGCAACTTACTCAATCAACGCTACCGAGACTTATGTCTTTAACAACCTTGGTAAAGCCCAATCTCCAGCATTACACACCCGTGACGAACTCAATGGAATCGTGCTAATTGACGGCGATGGCCCAGAGCCGGTTTTCACCAACACCTTTGGCACCAAACTCAACCTTATTCCCCGTGGTAAGTTTATGATGGGATCCAACCCAACTGCTAAAGGAGCTAGATCCGATGAGGCTTGGCATAGAGTTGAGATTTCCAAAAGCTTTTATATGGGCGCAACAGAAGTCACTCAGGATCAGTGGTTTTCAATCATGAAAACAAAGCCGTGGAAAGAGGGTGACAAAATCCTCCCGTTGTGCAAATCCAACCCTCGCAATCCCGCCACTTACATCAACTGGGAGGAGGCGAACGAATTTTGCCGCAGACTTAGCGAAATAGAGAAACGCGTTTACCGCTTACCCACCGAAGCGGAATGGGAGTATGCGTGTCGCGCCAACGAGGAGCGTAGGGGTAAATACAGCTTTGGCAACAACGAATCACTCTTGAGCCAACACGCTTGGTTTCATGACAATGAAAAAGAACGAACCGTTGACAAAACCCCTCAAGAAGTTGGCCTGAAACCACCTAATGGATTTGGGCTTTACGACATGCATGGTAACGTCTGCGAATGGTGCAGCGACTGGATGGACAGAAATTACTATCTGGAATCAAAATCTATTGTCAAGGATCCTCAGGGACCCGATTCAGGAAAAAAACGCGTCATGCGAGGCGGCGGTTTCACGATGCCAGCGCAAAACTGCCGCAGTGCCAAAAGGTTCCAACTCGCGCCGTCCCACTCCGATGCCGAGTACGGTTTTCGAATCGTATTGGAGCTAGAGACCGCTGAAAAGTAGAGCGCCAAATGGCAGAAGTCTCATTGCCGCTTGCCTTCTACCAAAACGAAAAGCCGCACCAGAAGATCCCGGCACGGCTGTTTGTTAGAGTTCCAAGCGTTATTTCCAGAACTAGAAGTATCGGTTCCAAGTCGCGCGAAGTTCGCCATCAAAAAACCGATCTTCGGTCACTGGCACGCCGTAACCCAATGTCAATACGTTCTTTCCTCCGAAGTACATATGGGTTCCCGCTGTGATGTTGAAGACAGTAGATTGGTCTCCTTCACCGATGGCGATTTGACCAGAACCAATTTGGCCAGCACCAATAGCACTTGGATCAGAGCCAACAACATCAGGATCAGCCAGCGAAGTCACCAAATGGCCTTCGAGAACTGCCGCAAGATCGGTGACCTTTCGGTTACGCTGATTTCTTCTCAGCCATCGACCGGCTGCCACATCGATCTTCATGAGAGTCGAAGACTGAAGCGTTCCAATGTTCTCCAATGAAGACACAACAGGAACTCCCGGATCATTGAACGCACCGTTGAATGCATCTTGATCGAAGAAAACGCGATTGCCGCTGGCACTCACATCAACCGAGGCAAATCCCTGCAGGAACGTTTCGTTGCTAGGACGTAACAGGCCGCCAATGTAGGGCGTCAATCTGACAGAACGATTTTCAATCGTCAGGGCGGTAATGCCATTAGCCAAATTCAGATTAAAATCATCGGCAGTGGGAACGGTAACCCCTGTTCCAATCGAAAGTGCGCG
>CAZDBE010000341.1:0-4662 GCA_964503675.1 uncultured Pirellulaceae bacterium
GTACCTACCGCCGACAGTGGAAACACTGTGACATTTTGATCAGGGAATGATTTTGCTGGCGGGTGTAACGGGTTCGGGAAAGAGTACCACGATTGCGTCGATGTTGAACTACATCAACCGAAACTATGCCAAACATATTTTGACGCTTGAAGACCCGATTGAATTTGTCTTCACCGATGAAAAGTGCTTGATCAACCAGCGTGAGGTCGGCATCGATGTGGTCGACTTTGGCGTAGGAATGAAACACGCCGTTCGTGAAGATCCCGATATTATTCTCGTTGGTGAGCTTCGTGACGAAGAAACGTTCATGACGGCCATTCACGCCGCTGAAACAGGTCACCTTGTGTTTGGAACAATCCACGCGTCTAACGCGCCATCGACCATCGGTCGTATTTTGGATCTGTTCCCCGAAGAGCTGCATGGTGCGATTCGCAATGCGATCGCGATGAACATGAAAGCCATCGTGGCTCAGAAACTGCTCAAATCGATTAAGCCGGGCGTTGGTCGTGTGCCGACGTGCGAGATCATGACGTTCAATCCAACGATCCGAAAATTGATCCTCGAAGAGGGCGATCACAAGCTCTCCGACGCCATTCGTATTGGTGAACAGGAAGGCATGCAGGACTTTACAGCAAGCCTCAAAGGTCTGATCGACGATAACCTGATCGATCGCCCAACGGCTTTCCAAGTCGCGCCGAACAAGGAAGAGCTGAAGATGAAGCTCAAAGGCATCAACGTATCACAGCCTGGAATCATTTAATGAGCCGACGATTGTTTTTCCTGACGTCAAAACACATTGTCCGGTTCCTATTGTTGGCGGTTGCGATCATTGGACTGATGGTCTGCGCTGATTCCGCCAGTGCTGGTGAAATGAACGCCGCGGCGCCATGTTTTACCGCTTCGGTTGGAGGCAGTTTTCAAAGTAGCCTGATTGCCGACGCGACCACGATGCTGTTTGTCGCGGCCAAAACTGGCGGAGCCTATTTTTCTTGGTGGAAATTGCTGCTGATCGTCTTGACGTTCCTCGTGTGGGTGAGGAACGCCGACTGGGTGAACCAAGACGCAGTGAAGATCGAAAAAGAAGCCGAGCTCAATGCGGGAATTTGGAATCTCGTCAGCGTCTTGGCTCTGCTTGCTGGCTTTTTTGCCGCGATATCAATCCCCATTTTTTGGATTGGGTATCCGTTGATGTTACTCGCTACGTTGGTGCCATTCATTTCGTATCGTATTGTGCGGAGGGGCAAACTGAAGGAAAGCCAGGCCCTGCGGAGAAAGGTGAATCGAAAGCAGTACGAGAACGAAAGCTCGGAACAACTGGCGCAAGATCAGGGGGTGGCGATGAGTATCAATGCTGCCGGTGCAAGTGACGGTGATCGAAAAGCGGCCCTGATCAGGGCGCGTCAATCATCTGGTTTCGTCGATTTTAAAGAATTGTTGCATCAGGGAATGCTCAAGCGTGCCGACTATATCCAGATCGACTATACCCAAACACAAGCGGCACCTCGACTGTTTGTTGACGGAACATGGCACGCACTTCCAAACATGGATCGTGTCAAAGGTGATGCGTTATTGGTCAGTCTGAAGAATGTCGCTGGACTCAATGCCGAAGAACGACGGAAGAAACAGTCGGGTGATTTTTCGCTGAAGTCTGAGATGGGCAAAGCGAACCTTCATGTTGTATCTAAAGGCGTCAAGACAGGCGAACGCGTGCGGGTCACCTACGTTCAGTCAAAAGAGATTCTGAACTTGCCGAACTTGGGCATGTTCCCCTCAATGGCCAAAAAATTTGTTGCTGGACTCAACAGTCCCGGTATTTGTATTGTTTCAGCGCCGCCCAAACACGGGCTAACGTCGACATGGCAAGGAATGCTAGTGACGGCAGATCGATTGACGCGCGACTGCGTTGTGGTGATGGACGATTCTGAAACGGAAAGCTCAATCGAGAATGTTGCGGCCAAAGAATTTGAGGACGATGAATCAGCGGCCGCGTTTTTGAAAAAGACGCTTGTCGCTCAACCCGATGCGGTCGCCGTTCCGCGAGTCCCTTCCCCCGAATTCATGGACTTATTGACTTTAGAAGCTAAGACACAACAACGGTCGGTGTGGATACGAGCCCAAGCTTCTTCGGCGGCGGAGGCGTTGTTGAGAACCTATGCCTTGACCGGTGATCGCGGCGACTTTCGCGAGACGATCAAATTCATTACCTGTCAACGATTGGTACGCCGCCTCTGCGATAGCTGCAAGGAAGATATCGCTGTGGCGCCCAAGATGATACAGAAGCTTGGTGGCGATCCAACCAAGATCAAAACGATTTCTAGGCAGTGGCAGTTGCCACCGCCGGAGCAGCGCGTCGATGAGAAGGGGAATCCGATTGAGTTCCCGCCGTGCAACGTGTGTGGCGGAATTGGCTATATCGGGCGGATCGCAGTTTTTGAAATGATCAAAGTCAACGATGCGGTTCGTGAGGCGCTCAAAAAGACGCCGAAGGTTGCAGCGATTGATGCGGCCGCCAAGGATTCCAAGGCCAAGAAATCAATGCAGTCCAGTGCCTATCAGTTGGTGCTGATGGGTGTGACTTCTATTCAGGAAGTCCAGAATGTGCTCAACAAGAAGTAAGAGTATCTATGTCGTTTGATGAAGATTATGATCGGCCGCCCGTCACGTTTGTCCCCGAGGGGAAAGACGACGAAGAACGCGAGGAGAATCTGGAGATGGTCAAACCGTCTCCGGGTTACTTCACATCTTCAGTATTGATCGCTGACGCCATCATCAAACGATCGGAAGTCACGGTGTTGGATTACACGGCCAACCAAGTGACCGTGCGCTATCAGATTGATGGTATCTGGCACGCAGGCAACCCGATGGATCGTGAGACGGGCGACTACATGTTGGCCGCTCTCAAGCAACTCGCTGGTATGGACTATCGGGAGCGGCGACAGCGGCAAACAGGCAATTTCAGCACAGAGTTTCAGAAAGCCAAGCAGAAAGTAAGACTGGTTTCTCAAGGTGTTGCCACCGGTGAGCGTGTGGTCATCTATCTGACTTGGAAGAAAGACGTCATCGACAAGGTCGACGAGCTGGGGATGCGAGAGAGCATGCAGCAGCAACTGAAGGAGCTGCTGCGATTTGACAATAAGGGAATGTTGCTGATTTCTGGCAAGTCGGGAGAAGGGTATACCTCGGCATGGCGCGGCGTACTCAACGCGTGCGATCGTCTGACACGAGACTTTTATGTCATTGAAGAAGAGGCGTTGGTTGAAGAGGAAGTGATCAATTTTGGATCGGTCACTTTTGATGCGGGAAAAGGGGAAACGGCGATGACTCCTCTTCCTACGCTGATGTTGCGTGAGCCCAACGTCCTAGCGTTCAACAATTTGCCTGATGGGAAAGCGGTCGACGAGATCTGCGATATTTCCAATCAGCACGACATACCAGTCTATGTGAGAGCCCAGGGACGCAACTGCATCGACGCTATCAGACGAGTAGCGAAGTTAAAACCAGATCTGGGTAAGTTTGCCAAATTGCTAAACTATGTTATTTGCATGAGAACGCTTCGGCGACTGTGCCCGAAGTGCCGCGTCGAGTATCCGCCGCATCCGAAGTTACTACAGAAGCTTGGTTTGCCGGTCGGTCGAGTTGGCACGCTGTACAGGCCCTTTATCTATCGTGAGGGGATGCTTGATGAGGACGAAGAGGAGATTCAACCGTGCGACCACTGCAGCGGAATTGGTTACAAGGGGCTGACGGGGATTTTCGAATTGCTTACCGTGACCGATGAGTTGAAAAAGGCGATTACAAAGAAGGCTGATTCAAAAACCTTGAACAAGATTGCCGCCGCCAATCGCCATGTGTCGATGCGACAAGAAGGTGCGATTCTGGTTGCCAAAGGAGCGACGTCCGTTGAAGAACTTCAGCGTGTTCTCTCGGCAAAGTAAAACCAACGTCGAAGTAGTCAGTCCAACGCCGACCAAGTTCAAATTCGAAATTACTCAAACACCAAATTTATCCTGCCATGGTTACTTTACTTTTCCTGTTGGTTTTCGTTGCTGTGATCGCCAGTACTTGGTGGTTCGGGATCTGGAATAATCTACTGACGCTGATCAATTTGCTGTTGGCGGGTTTGATCGCATCTGGGTTCTATGAGAACGTCACCGTCCAGTTCAACGACAACATGCCGAACTGGAGGAACGTAGCGAGTTTCGTTTCTGTTTGGTTGACTTTTGTGGTTAGCTTCATTGTGTTGCGTTCGTTGACGGACATGATTTCCAGTAAGAAGCTGAAGTTCGAAAAGACAACCGAGCTCATTGGTCAGTCGGTGCTATCGGTCTGGATTGCATGCGTTTTTATATCATTTATGTTGTTCACGCTTCATCTTTCGCCCCTACCGCCGACGGCGTTTCAGGAGGATCCGGCATCTTCAACCTTGGGGATAGGGCCAGACCGGTTTTGGCTCGCATTTGTGCAAAGCCGTTCGCGCGGTGCGCTGTCTACCTCGAAGGAAGAGAGTTTGGTCGCCGACAAATTTACGGGGCCGTCGCATCCTGAAGACGCGGAACTTGACGCCCGTGTGTTCGACGCCGAGGGAAGCTTCATCCCCACCAACGTGATTCGCCGACAAAAGTTAGCAGAGCGGAAGACGTTGATTAACTAAGCTCTTAGAGT
>CAZDBE010000341.1:4762-5962 GCA_964503675.1 uncultured Pirellulaceae bacterium
TGGTTGACGATATCGGCGGCGCTTCTTTTGAAATCAATGTTTCCATCGGTTCGTTTGAGCCGAGGGGCTTTGGTGGCCAGTTTCTGATCTTGAATTTCACCAATCGGGCTTTGGCCGTCCCACTGCTGGAGCATCGCAATCGAATCCATTACACATTGCACGCCCATTTGTGCCAAACGCGGTTCGATCGATTCGGTGGTCTCCGTTGGGCCGATCGGCGTTGAAGCGTGGGTTAGGCAGGGGCCACCATCAAGCCGGGGGGTCATATGAATAATCGTGACGCCAGTTTCTGCATCGCCGTTGTAGATGGCCCAGTGAATCGGTGCTGCTCCACGGTATTTTGGTAACAGAGAACCATGCAAATTGATCCCACCAAGCTTTGCTGCCCCGAGAGCGTCGCGTGAGAGGATTTGACCATAGTCACAAACGACGAACAGATCGGCATTGAGTGCCACCAATTGATCGACGACGTCTTGTTCATTGACATTAGGCGGGTCAAGAATGGCCAGATCATGAGCGATGCCCAGATCGCGGGTAGGGTTTTCGACCGTCTTGCGTCGTTTGCCCGAATTGGCGATGGGACGCGTCACTAGCGCGACGACCTCGTGAGCTGAATCGATCAGGGCTTCAAATGAAGGAACCGCAAATGGGCCGGTTCCGAACAGTACAATTCGCATTTATGACTGCCTTTGAGGGCACTTTCTATGAGAGTTCTGGTAGTCGAAGTCGCAAGACTTTGGATGGTCTACGATCAAGTCTTCCAATCTCTT
This sequence comes from uncultured Pirellulaceae bacterium, assembly GCA_964503675.1. Classification (GTDB taxonomy): domain Bacteria; phylum Planctomycetota; class Planctomycetia; order Pirellulales; family Pirellulaceae; genus Mariniblastus. The sequence goes on from CAZDBE010000341.1 coordinate 5,533, forward strand.
ACGAGATCGGCTACGAAATATTGACCATTGAAACGGACAATCAGAAGCTACTATTGGCAGTAGCGTTTTTCAATGTCTTCGATGTATTTTTTGATGTCCTCATCAGATCCGATGCTGCCGGAGGCACGAGCGGCTTCGAATTCCAATTCAAACTCCTCAATTTCGCCCTCTATCAACCGCTTTTCTGATTCAGAAATCCGATCAATAAACATGACCCCCTTTACATGGTCGTATTCGTGCTGAATTACTCGCGCTAGAAAGCCCTTAAAGGTCTGATCGATCGGTTCTCCCGCCAGATTATAGGCCGAAACGTGTATTTGATCCGGACGACTAACCATTGCCTCAACGCCTGCCAAGCTTAAACAGCCTTCATTTGCCTCGGCGGAACCCTTGGGGGAAGAGACGACAGGGTTAATAAACACCATTTCTT
>CAZDBE010000342.1:0-5962 GCA_964503675.1 uncultured Pirellulaceae bacterium
GTGAGGCCTTTTTCGCTATCTCACTTCATCATAACTAAGTGCCATTCGTCCCACAGACTTACGCCTGGCTTGATCCAGCTCGTGTCCACAAGTTTGCTCGGCTCATTCAAATTGAGCAGCAGCGAAGACTCGATCAAGCCGGCAGGTGAAGAAGCAATCTGAATGGTTCGCCAAGCACTGACTGGGCCCGCGTCCTGCTTACTTTTGGAGGAATAGGCAAGCGTGCGTTTGTCGCCTTGGAGCGAAAGCATCGCATCCGAGGAGTTTACAACGGCCGCTTCGTGCAGAGAAACAAAGCAGTCATCTGAAAGCTGGACGGTGAAAGGCGTGCGGCAGGCTTTCTTGAGCTCATCAAAATGGACGTTGCTGGACAGACCTGTTGATGACCTCGGAAACCACGCGACAGGATCTTTTGAAACGATCGATACGGAGGAAAACTCTCGTCCAAAGTGCGCTTCCTTTAACCCATTTTGTTTCGGAAAGACATAGCGAAATCCGATGCCGTCATTGTAGACGCGGAAAATCACTTGCATCGTACGGTTGGGCTCAGCAGACTCTGCGAGGTCTAGCGTGATTTCGTTGTAATGGTCTCGATAGGCCCTAAACTGTCCCCAAACGGGTTTCCATGTTTCATCGTGGGAACGAGTTTTCGATCCGGACACTGTCAACGCTTTTGAAAACGCGCCGCCCTTGAGTTCCACTCCCACACGCGATTTGCCAATGATTGGTTTGCCGTCAAACTCTACCGAGTAAGCGATTTGTCCGTTTTCAAAATGCGTTAGGAGCAAGATGCGGCGATCCGGCGAACTGATTTCTACAGCATGACAGATCGTTGGTAATAAAACGAGGCAAAGAGAGATAGTGGCGAGAAAAGTCTTCATAGGATATTGTGCGGAGCGAATATGTTTTGTGGATACGAGTTTCTAGGCCCCATGACAGCTGAAATTTTGGCGCCTGTCTAGAGGGTATTTCAAAACCTGTAGTGGACTTCGCCAGAAGTCCCGACTCTCTTTCAAGCACGGAGAATTCTGGCGAATCCCACTACGACCAACTCGCGAATTTGGGATTTGAAATGCCCTCTAGATGCTCCGCGCGAATAAAGTGCCTATATATCACCTTTAGCGAATTTCGATTCCGCGAGCGAAGCGTGATGTCAATCGGCTCGACTATCCTTCCAGAAGGCCTGCAAAGCAGACAGAATATCAAAATCGAGGTCGTGGGTTTTCAAAAACGTATCCTCGATCGCTGCTTTTACACCAATCAAACCTACCCTAGGTAACTTGCCGCATGTTCGAATACGAATACCCGCGCCCCGCCGCCAGCGTTGATGTAGTCGTCAGCCGCATTATCGATGGCGATGAACATATACTGTTGATTCAGCGTAAACATGAGCCATTCCAAGGAAGTTGGGCATTGCCCGGTGGTTTTATAGAGATGGATGAAACTCTCGAGCAGGCCGCTGCCAGAGAACTGAAGGAAGAAACTTGCCTCGACGCAGTGGCGATATGCCAGATCGGGACGTTCTCAGCGGTTGATCGTGATCCTAGGTCGCGCGTCATTTCCACAGCATTTGATGTAACTGTTGACGCCGCCCAGACACCGGTTGCCGCTGACGATGCAGCAGACTGGCAATGGAAAAGTCTAAAAAGTTTAGATTGTGAAATCGAACTGGCTTTTGATCATGAAGATATCCTTAAAGTCTGGAAAAAAAAGCGCTCACTTCAAGCGTGATTGTCTTTGACGGACTATTGATTTACTGATGAAATCATTCGATGATATCGATTATCGATTTCAAAGTTTCACCCGTCCAAACGAGCACACTATGCCGACATGGTGCCAAGCCAAGATCACTGACAAGAAAATCTGGACCGATGGACTTTTCACGATCACCATCGAATCCCCAGATGTTCAAAACTTTGAAGCAGGACAGTTCCTGCAACTGGGCGTTTATAAGGAGGGCCGGGAAGGCGACGAAGACGGCATCATCAACCGTCCGTACTCGGTCGCTTCTCCTCATGGCAATCAGCTACAGTTTTTTATCGTGGTCGTACCAGAGGGAGAGTTAACTCCGAAACTCGACGCGTTAAAAGTAGGCGACCCAATTCTGGTAAACGACAAAGCCACAGGGCGATTCACACTGGGGAAAACTCCTGACGCCGACCATCTGTGGTTGATCTCAACGGGCACTGGATTGGCGCCGTATATCGCAATGCTTCGCACAGAAGAACCGTGGCAGCGATTCAAGAAAGTCGTAGTGGTTCACGGTGTCAGGCACGCCAGCGATCTGGCTTATACCGAAGAACTAAATAGCTACAAAGAGAAGTATCCCGGCAAGTTCGAATTGGTTCAGAGTCTGACACGTGAGCAGTCTGATACCACCTTGCGCGGGCGCATCCCGGCGCTGCTGGCCAGCGGTCAGTTGGAGAAAGCAGCGGATTGCGAATTGTCTGCTACCACATCGTCAGTATTGCTATGCGGTAACCCGGCAATGCTAGATTCGATGGAAGATTTGCTCAACAATCGCGACATGATAAAACATCGCAGCAAAGCCCCCGGTCAAATCGTGCTCGAGCGCTATTGGTAATCGTTCATCAGAACGATTACTGATTTCGACGTACAACACTTTACTTTTGAAAAAACAACAATGGCCAACCCGACGATCGACACAAAGAAATACATCGACCTCGCTCAGCAGGCGCAGACCGAGGAAAAAATCTCGGCTTCCGCGCTCGTGAATCTCAAGGAATGGCTGACGGAGCCTAAGTACTCCGCATACGTTTCTGAAATCGCCGAGCACATTGATCAGGAGAAATGGCAGAAGCTGGACGACGTGTTCTGGACGGTGATCCCGTTCGGCACTGGAGGACGTCGAGGCCGCATGTATCCCTTCGGTAGCAATGCGATTAACGCCCGCACCATGGGCGAAAGTGCAAAAGGACTTGCCGACTATGTGCGCGAGGTGAAACCTGAGGGCCCGTGGAAATTTGCGATCGCATACGACACTCGGCATCGATCACGAGAGTTCGCGGAATTGTGTGCCGGAATCATGGTCGCCAACGGTTTCGAAGTGTTTTTCATTGACCAATACCGCAGCACGCCAGAACTGTCCTATCTAGTCAGGCTCAAAGAGTGCGATTGCGGTATCATGGTGACCGCAAGCCACAACCCGCCCAGCGACAACGCGATTAAGGCGTACTGGTCCAGCGGCGCACAGTTAATCCCTCCTCACGACAAGGCCGTCATCGATAAAGTTGATCAAGTCAACGAGATCGAGGTAGCGGACTTTGACCAAGCCGTCGCCGATGGCAAGATTCATATCGTCACCGAGGAAACCGACGCGGCATTTCTGGCCGAACATCTCAAACATAGCTTTGACGGACCGCGCGATTTAAAGGTAATCTACAGTCCGCTGCATGGTGTGGGCGAGGCGAATGTCAAAGCGCTATTGGATGCCGTCGGATTTGAATCTCTAGAGATTTACGAACCGCATCGCGAGCCCAACGGCGATTTCCCCAACGTTCCTGGGCATTCCTCCAATCCAGAAAACGTAAAAATCTTTGACGCGATCATCGAACACGCTCAAAGCAACGGTAGCGAACTGATCTTGGCGACCGATCCGGACTGTGATCGGTTAGGCGCCGCGGCACCAGTGACCACTGACACCGCCGGTCCTTGGGCAACCTTCAACGGCAACCAACTTGGTGTGTTGCTGGGCGATTTTGTAATGGAAAAACGTAAGGCGGCAGGAGATCTAACGCCGGACAATTACGTCGTCACGACCTTAGTCACCACGTTGATGCTTAAACGCGCCTGTGATGCTTACGGGATCAAATGCCACTATGAGAATCTGGTCGGTTTCAAGTGGATCTGCAGCGTGATGGATAGAGAGGGGCCCAACGAATTCATATTTGGCACTGAAGAATCACATGGGTATCTGGTTGGACAGTACTGTCGTGACAAGGACGGTGCGGTGGCATGTATGCTGATGAGTCAACTGGGGGCCGAAGTAAAGGCGAAAGGAAAATCGCTGCACCAACATATGGATGATCTGTATCGCAAGTACGGTCTACACACTGAACGACTGATCAATATCCAGATGGAAGGTTCCGACGGCATGAAACGCATGCAGCGGCTAATGGAGAAGTTCCGCAGCGATCCACCGAAGTCAATCGGCGGCCTTGATATCAAATGCGTAAGAGATTTTGATTCGCTGAAACGAAATTTTGCCGATGGCAAGAGTGAGTCATTTGAAGGCCCGGTGGGTAATCTGTTGATGTTTGATACGACCGAAGAAGGCAACTACGTGGCGGCGCGACCATCAGGCACAGAACCGAAAGTTAAGTTTTACATGTTCACGTATCTACCCCAGGACAAAATCGGCGATCTTGAGGCCGACAAACAAACCTTGCAAAAACGACTCGACGCTTACGCCGCCGACATGCAGGCGTTTGCCGATTCGGTTTAAGAGATCGCCAAAGCGTCAGTGATTTAGAAAGCGATTGCCCGTGTTTTTACAGAAGATCGCAAAGCACGCAAAGAGAATAAGCGTATAAACTCAGTCGTTGGACAAGTCATCGAAAACAGATCCTTGGCGTACTTTGCGATCTTCTGTTTAATTTGAACTACCCAACGCCGCTAGTATTTAACTCATCGAACTGCCAATTGAACACTTCGAAACTCGCGTCGGATGTGGTGGCCGTAAAGGATAGCAGGTCTCTGATCGCCAAACTCTGGTGGATGATGTTTCTCCAGTTCGCAATTCTCGGCGCGTGGCTGCCTTTGGTGTTTGGCTATCTAGGCTCCGGTGGCCTCAATTTCTCGGCTACCGGTCAGTCGATTGTCTTATTGGCGTTTCCCATCACCGCCATCATTGCCGTATTTTTTGGCAACAAGTTCGCTGATCGGAATTTTGCCGCGGAAAAGTTCCTCGCCTTCAGCCACTTTGTCAGCGCGCTGGCGCTGCTGGGCATGTTTCTTATCACCAATCAGATGTGGTTCACGCTGTTGATGTGGCTGCATTGCCTGTTTTACCTTCCAACACTTTCAATCGCCAATTCAATTGCATTCGGCGCAATGTCTGACGCGAAAAAGGATTTCGGGCTCGTCAGAATGGGAGGAACTATTGGGTGGATCGTTGCCTGCTGGCCGATGGTGTTTCTACTGAACGATAACCCGGCGACCGCCCGATTTACGTTTCTATTAGCTGCCGTGATGTCTTTGATTTACGCAGCATACAGCTTTTGGCTGCCCCACACTCCGCCAAATCGAGACGCACAGACCGTTGCATGGCTCAAGGCAATAAGATCGTTAGCAACACCTTTCGTGGCCGTGCTTTGGTTCGTATCGATGTTGGATTCTACAATCCACGACACCTATTTCCTGTGGGCAGATAGCTACCTGACCAGCATCGGTATAGAGCAACGATGGGTAATGCCGATCATGAGCATCGGCCAAGTTGCTGAAATAGCGACGATGTCCACGCTTGGAATCTTTCTGAAACGGTTTGGCTGGAGAACCACATTGATCATCGGCGGACTTGGACAGGTGATCAAGTTTGGCCTTTTCGCGTGGTGCCCCACACCGTCGGCAGCAATCGCGGGCATCTTTCTACATGGTCTAATCCATGCATTCTTTTTTGCAACGTTGTTTATATTCGTGGATGAGTTCTTGCCCACCCAAGACCGATCAACAACGCATGGGTTGTTTAACCTAATGACCTTTGGCGGCGGTCCAATCATCGCCAGAATCATTGCGCCCAAACTCCACGAGATGTACTCTGTAGATCTCGGCAGCCAGCGTGTTGTCGACTTCCAACAGCTCTGGCAGTTTCCGTTTTTCATTTCAGTGTTGGCATCAATCATTATGCTGCTGGCGTTTTGGCCGCCTGCCCAAGCATCAGTAGATCTAACCACGGATGGGCAAGGATAAACACGGATTCGCGCTCACATCCGTCTTCATTTGT
>CAZDBE010000343.1:0-5940 GCA_964503675.1 uncultured Pirellulaceae bacterium
TTTATCGCGTCATTCTACTCAAAGGTCCACAGCGTGGAAACGGGAACCATTTAAAAATTGGCCCTATCTACATTCCTCACACTGCATGTTGTTAATATCGTCGGTGTATAGTGGATGTCTTCACAACCAACCAACAGAAAACCCATTACGCTATCGCAATACTAGCCCCAGATTTGACCGCTATTCGGGTAATTCAGGCGCAGAAATGGAGCGATTCGCTACAACCGTCCTGTCCTGCCAAACAACCACTAGGAGGCAACTGGGCCGTGATATACGACCATAGATTAATCTCACCGCTCCTTCGGAGGACGCCTCGGGCGCCGTCGTTTCCCTGAACGTTTTGATTTTTCCAAACTCGACACTTCAGAGTTCTTGTTTTCGCCGCCCTCCGGAGGTTTGTTTTCCTTTGACGACGAATCTCCCGGCGGTCGACTACCACGAGGTGGACGTTTGCGATTTGCTTCAGGCCCTGATCTAGCTTGTGACTCAGACTGTTGCTTCCCCCTAGAGGAGCCTACCTTCTTCTTTTTCGAGGGCGCCGTCGGTGAAGGTTTGCCCTTATTCTCAACCGCTGCATCACCAGCGGTACGTCCAGACTTTTGCGACGAAGTCCCCTTGGAAGGGCCGCTAGCTGACTTTTTCTGCTCTGACTTTTTAATCACTGTCAGAACCTCACTAGCCTCAATCACTATCCGGCGATGCCCTTCGGTTTCGATCAACAGTTGCTCCGCCAAGATTTGGTGACTGAGGACTTTTCCTTTGCCCTCGCGCGTCACGACCATCGATCCAATGGGGGGTAGCTGTTTTTGAATTTCTTCATAGGTATCAAACTCGTACCGCAAGCAACATTTCAATCGCCCGCAACGGCCAGAAATTTTTGTTGGGTCCAACGTCGCTTTTTGTAGCTTCGCCATCCTCATCGAAACAGGGGGCATCTTGACCAAGTGATTATTGCAACAAACTGGCTTACCACAGTCGCCGTAGTCGGCCAGAATTTTTGCCTCGTCCCGAACACCAACCTGCTTCATTTCAATACGTGTCTGAAATTCGGCGGCCAGCAATTTGACCAACTCGCGAAAATCAACGCGCTCTTCGGACACAAAGTACACAACCATTCTTTGCCCGCCCAGCAATCGTTCTACCTCGATCAACTTCATGTCGAGTCCTAGAAAATCGACGTGTTTCTGGCAGCCAGAGATTTCTTTAAGCCTTGTCGATTCGATCGCATCGATGGCCACCGCATCATCATCGCCTACTAGTCGAACAATCGTCCCGGAGGGAGGTTGATCGAGGTACGAAAGTTCATCTTCGGTGGATTCGCAAAGCACTTGGCCTACTTCGACGCCTCGTTCGCTGCGAATGACAACCTCCATGCCCCTGCGGTAGTCATCGGTACGCGCGGACATCACCCCAAGACTGCGCATCGTACCGTACCGAACGATATATTCTCCCACTTCAGCAGCTCCTACTCGGGCAACCAGAGTTTACCTTTATCATCACCACCGGCCACAGCAGACTCAGCCGGCGCGGCCTGCCACGCCGACGCAGGGACGTTGTCCAGTGGCGAAGAGTTGGCAGCTGCGGGACCACCAGCCAACATCGCTGGATCCAACAATCCGTGACGTTCTAGCACCATCGTCAAACGTGACTCAACACCCGGTTCTTCGATGTGGCGCGCCTCAATGGCACGGACCAAGTCCTTCATCTTCTTCCCGACCAAATTGCGAGCAAGACGGTACTCAAACTCATCGACTAACAAATGCCCCAAAGGCTCACCGTCACGTTTGGCATCGACACGCATCTGAGCCAGCAACTCAAGGCCTTTCTGACTATCGGGCTCCATTTGAGCCTGAGTCGTCAAAAGGACACGTTTGGAGATCGTCTGATGAGTATCAGGGCGTTTAAGAAGTTCTGGATTGGTTTTGGCGACGACGGCAAGATTACCGACTCGAAACGAGTAATGATGCAACCCGACCAATTGATCGTCCGTCAGTTTTTCAACATCTAGCGAAGCGTGAATCGCAGGAGATACATCGTCCAACGTCACCCCGTCAAGAACCACCGGCGGCAACTCTTTAATCGAAAGTTCGCCCACAAGTTCATCGACAAGTCCAACGGGGAATCGTTCGCCACCGTTCATCTGCTGCAAGAACAAAACAAACGCTTGGACTTCCGTGATCAACTCTGGCTTGCCTGCCGCCTCCGAGAGAGAAAGATCGTCGAGCATCGGCGTCTTAAGCTTTGCCAATTTATCCGCAAGCGTCTTGCGGAACTGCTCCTTGACCAATCGATCGACAGTCTCGCGCGGCACGGTGACCGGCAAACGCCAGTCAAAATTCGTTTCATGATCCAGCTGCATGACTGAGTCGATGCGTTGTAGTTGAGGCTCGCCACCGATGACGTCTGCGAAAATCTCACCAACGATCTGCAAGCTCTCCTCGCAGACCACGTCTTTCGGTTTGACAAATTCTATCCTTGCCGTCCGGTCCGTCTGCTTGCCGTACAGCAATAACTCTCCCCGCACCATTGGAACGTCTGCCAAATCAAGTTCCTTTAGGCCATCGCTGTCTTCGGAGATCGTTTCCTTATCCAAAACCAAATATCCAGCGCGCGGAGCGGGACCTTCGCCAAACGGATCGTGATCCAAGACAGTTGGCATTGGCTCCAGTTGCTTACACGAAGAAGCGATCTCAGAAAGTTTCTCAAAATCATCCACTTCGAAAGAGTACCGATTCACGTCTAGCGTTAATTCCTGATCTTCACGCAACCAGTTCTTTAAGCATTGAGCCTCGACACGCTGCCATGCCTCAAACGATTCATTTCCTGCCACCGCGGCCAGCGCGTCACAGGCCTCAGTCTTCCGGTTCAAAACAATGTTCAACATCGCAATGCCGCGTTCAATCGAATGCACTCCCGGAAACTTGGCGTTCGCCTTTTCCAGCATTCGCAGGCCCTTACGAAACTGACCACGCTTGATCGCCCGGAGGACGTTGGTCACCTTTTTTTCCCATGCGGCGCCTTCTGGAGGCGTATCCAACAAAAGATCGGTTTTTTGAACAACATTGTTTGTTTCGCGATAAGAAAGCTCGATCAGCCGACTGGTTTCCTGATCGGGTTTGAGCATCGCCGAAAACTTCAGATAGGCTCGGGCGGCAAGAAAATTCCTCTGTCCCAGCAACTGAACACCAACGACCCGAATGGGTGGTGCAAGACTAACGGGAATTTCATTTCCGGTGATTGAGTCCATCAGATCCTGCAGCGACTCAACGGCACCATCAATGTCCTGCTCCGCCGTAAAAATCATCATTCGATGCAGATGGCCAGTAGAGTGTTCTGGATTCTTTGCAACAAACTGCTCGTTCACCTCTTTGGCTTTATCTAGGTCGCCAGATTCCATCAACAGTTTTGACTGGATCGTTACGAGGCAATCCTTCGGCCCAGATTTCTTGATCGCGCGCTCCAACAAGCCAAGCGCAGTCGATGTCTGGCCAGCAGCATGCTTGGCCAGCACATTGTCCAAGTCTGCCACGACTGACTTACCACAGCAAAACTTAATTTTCTTTTCTGTGTGGCAGGGGCAGTTTTGGTAAATATTAATTTCCATAAAATGGACGTCCGCTAAGTTACTGGTAGGGTTGTGGTGGTCTGGGCCTATAATTTAAGGGAAATCGTGACACTTAGGAAGTCGGTTGAAACGCTATATCTTGAACATCACGGCATAAGCGACCATACTTTGGTCAACCTTTCGACTGCGACAATGCTGTCGAACGTCGACAGTCAAACCGCTACTTCAATGGCCAATTAAGCGCGGGTTTCACCTTCCAATAAGTCACTATGCCGGTCACCTATTTCCACCGCTATCGAATGCAATACGACCTGCGTGAAGGTTTGTTTGCACCGGAGGAGATTCCAGCCGGATATTCTTTTCTTCCTTGGCAAGAAGAACTTCTGGATGATCACGCCGAGGTGAAGTTCGAGAGCTTTCGTAACGAGCTCGATGCGAGCGTGTTTCCATGCTTGGGTGATGACGACGGATGTCGTCGGTTGATGAAGGAGATCTCTTGCCGGCAAGGGTTTGTCCCAGAAGCCACATGGCTGATTCGATACACGGCGGACAATGACGTAGCGGGGACTGCTCCAGCTTCCACACCAAAGCGTCTTCGACACGAAAACTGTGGAACCGTGCAAGGAATCCGCACCCAAACCGACGTAGGCACGATACAAAACATCGGTATCTCCAATGCACATCGTGGCCAAGGACTAGGAACGCTGTTGGTGTATCACTGCCTGAGAGGATTTCAAGAAGCGGGCGTTCGATTCGTCACTTTAGAAGTAACCTCCCACAACACAGGCGCCTTTCGGCTTTATAAACGGCTCGGGTTTCGCGTTCTCAAAACTGTGTTCAAGTCTGTAGAGATTTCATACTAAACCTTGCAGTCGCTGAAACAAGCTTATGGATTACCTGACCACCGACGACACAATCGCCGCCATTGCGTCGGCAAGCGGTAGCGCAGCGCGCGGTGTGATTCGCATGAGCGGCCCGGACGTTGCTCCAATCTTAACTAGGGCATTTTTACCAGACGATACGACTATTGACCTCGGCTCACTGACAAAGCCAACACGTTTGGCAGGCGCGATCGACCTAACTTCCGCTAACTCCTCGAACTCACAGCTACCGGGGACAATGCTGTTCTGGCCCACCGATCGCAGTTACACCCGTCAAAGTAGCGCCGAATTCCACACCTTTGGCTCACCGGCCCTACTATCGCTCGCACTAGCCCAACTAGCGAGCGCGGGAGCGCGGATGGCGTTACCCGGCGAGTTCACTTTGCGCGCCTTCCTGTCAGGCCGGATGGATCTTACGCAAGCCGAAGCAGTTCTGGCGGTCATCGATTCCGACTCTCGTCAAAAGCTTGACACCGCCCTAGAACAACTCTCTGGAGGACTCGCCGGTCCGCTGGCTGAGACTCGACGACAGTTGATCAGCGTACTGGCGGAACTAGAAGCCGGGTTGGACTTTGTCGAAGAAGACATTGAATTCATCTCCAACGATCAAATCGTCAACCAGCTTCGATTAGCGCTTACGCAAGTACAAACCGTCACCGGTCAGATCAACAGTCGCGGCAATACACAGTCGGCTTTCAAGGTCTCCCTCGCGGGACTGCCCAATGCTGGTAAGAGCAGTTTAATGAATGCCTTAGCTGGAGAGCAAAAGTCGATCGTCACAAATATCCCGGGAACCACCACGGACCGCGTGGCGGCGCAGTTGCAGATCGAAGGGATAGAAGTTGAACTTTCCGACACGGCTGGAATTGAAGAAGTAGAATTTGACGCGTCTTCTCTTGAGAACTCCGCGGCCAACATCATGGCCACAGCACTACAGCTTCAAGCGCAATCGATGGCAAGTGCGCATCTGGTGCTGCTGTGTATCGCACCTGAGGAGCCTTCCTCGCTAGAGCGGCAACTGCTTGATCAGAAAGTTGCGTGGCTCAAACAGAACAAGCAAGCGGTTCTTGTCGTGACCACTAAATCGGACCTACACGAATCCATCAGCGAGGGCGAGGCATCAGTAAAAGGATGTGATCTGATCAGTACTCACCGTCCGATCCCGGTCAGTAGCACCACCGGCGCGGGACTCGACCGCCTTAAGTTTGAAATAGCCAATCTTGCTACCGAACAATCTACCGGCGAAAGTTCCGTCGTCGGATCAACGCTACTGAGAACGCGCGAAAGTCTTACACGTGCTGAAGCTGCGATCACAGACGCACTTCATGCTGGGGAAAATCAGATTGGCGAAGAAATCATCGCCGCTGAAATCCGTCAGGCGCTAGACGAGTTGGGGCAGATCGTCGGAACGGTTTACACGGACGACATTCTTGATCTGGTTTTCGGCAGGTTTTGCATCGGGAAATAGTACTGACACCTAACCCGACGCGTGAG
>CAZDBE010000344.1:0-5899 GCA_964503675.1 uncultured Pirellulaceae bacterium
CGTCGGTCTTCGAGTGACTGAAAACTGAGGATCCGACTGTTGGAACCGGAACGTCTCGACTTTCGGCGGCGTGAATTCTTCTTGCTACGAGGCTTCATGGCTTAGCTTCCCTAATATATGATTTTTCAACGACGGTCTTACAGTCTGCCGTTCAATGAATTAGCAACGAGGGCTCGTCGATGGGGCGACGTGAATGCCGACCGGGAAAGTAAGAAAGATGCTAACCTAGTACTGCAACCAATGCAAATTCACGCACAACACGAAAGTCGGTGGCCGGATATTTTTGCGCACGCATGCCTCGATGAGCAATTCCTGATCCCGGGTGGACTTCTGCAAATACGGCTACAGTGCCGTTATTGTTACTGGGCAATCAGGAGGTCAATGAAAAAGGGGATATCCGCGAAGTCGAAGACTCCGTCGACATTGATGTCTGCTTCTTCAAGGTACACACCGCCTTGCAAGCCGGTAATGAATGAAGGGATGTCCGAGAAGTCAATTACACCGTCTTGGTTTACATCCCCTACGACAAATGCCGGGGAACCAGAGGAGGAGACACCCAACTGGTAAATCAAGTGGTCGTCACTTTCGACCGCGATGAAATATACTCCGGTTTTAGGGGCTTGCCACGAAATCAGTGCTCCTTCGACGGGTTGGAAGAAGACGGAGCCGCTTTTTTGGTCGGAAGCTAACGGTGTCACACCATCGGTGTCGTACAGGGTTAGTCTCGAATCGAAAAAGTTACCATGCTCGGTAAGAGAGATTTCGAAAACGTAGTCTAAACCTGCAATCGCAGAGAAACTAAACCAATCTTGGTCATCATCGACGACGATTGATCCGGAAGTCGTTCCAGAGGAATCCGCAAGCGTAGCGCTGTTTGCATCATCTCCATGATCGTCAACGAAGATGGAAGCGCTATCGATGAAGTACCTGCCTCCGATAGCTTGGTCTTCATCAAGGAAGGTTGCCACAAGCCGATCCCCATCGGCGATCTGAAGAGTCCCGTCATTCGGGGTGGCCGCGCCATCAGCACTGCTCAAGGTGGTTGAAAAATAAATGCCCGACGACGTGATCTCAATAATCTCGGAATCTCCGGAGGAAGATTCAATGGTCAGTTTTGATCCTTGCGCAAACCCGGTGGCGTCAACCAAATCAATGGTCACCTCATTGGGCGTCAGATAGCTAACTTGATTGAAACTGATGGATGTTTCTTGTAGTCGTGAGGACGCTATAAGTTGGTAGTCACCAAAATCATCTTCGTCGACTCCTTCAGCCACAAGATAGAAAGTTCCGTTGCTAGGTGCAATCCATGAAATGTCAGGGTTGTAAATGTCATTCACTAAAACAGTTGTTCCGTCGGTGTCGAGCACACTTAGTTCACCATCACCAACTCCATCCCACTCAAGTTGATAGTCATAGACCAAATCGGCGACCGCGTCGAAGCGAAACCAATCTCGATCTCCTCGGAATCCGATGGCGCCAGAGATGTTTGTGGGGACTTGAAACAGCGTTGATGTCGATGAATCATCGCCATGGTCGTCGACAACTGCTGAAACTGATAATTCGTAGTCTCCAAGAAAGAAGGTGAAAAAGTAATCTAACGACAGATAGTAAGTCCCATCACTCGGAGCTGTCCAGAAAATATTGGGAGTATATGAGTTGTCAAACTCCAGCGAGCTGCTTCCATCGGAGTCATACAATCGCAGTCTGATGTCCCCGTCATGATCTGGGACGGAAATATGATATTGCTCACCCGCGACGGCGTTGAAGCTAAACCAGTCCGGATCACCACCGAACTCAATCGCTCCTGATATGTTTGCGGGGAGGTTGAGTGGTGTTGCTGTTGCAGCATCATCACCAAAGTCGTCGGGCGCGACAGCTCTGGCGAGAAGATTGTACGCCCCTGTGCCGAAATTCAAACGTGGCTCGACAGACAGGAAAAAACTACCATTTTGTGGTGCGGTCCAGAATATTGAAGGAGAATCATACAAGTCCCTGTCCAGTATAGTGACGCCGTTGGTGTCATACACGGACAAGATTATGCTCTGGTCATGCTGGGGGATCTCAAAATGAAATTCTTCACCGGCGATCGCGTTGAAGCGGAACCAATCCTCATCGTCTGATCGCTCGTTGGTGCCTGAAATGTTCGCAGGGAGATCGAGCAACGTTGCAGCACCGGGTTCATTGCGATGGTCGTCAATAGCAACCGAGAAAGAAAGCGTATAGGTGAAGATTTCAGAAAACTGCCAACCCGAAGCCGAGATAAAGCGGGTTCCATCGCTTGGTGCGATCCATGTAAACGACAAATTGTCTACAGCCCTTGATATAATCGTAGTTGTTCCATTGGTGCCGAAAAGTCGTAGCCTTCCGTTAGCTAGAGTGCTGGGCAATGAGGGATCGGATAATGAGATGTTGGACAAAGAGATTTCATAATTTGTCCCAGCTACTGCATTGAAGCTAAACCAATCCTCATCTCCGCGGGTCTCAAGAGATCCGTTAACTGATGTGCCGAGATCAATCAATGTTGATGATGCCGCATCGTCACCGAAGTCATCGACAATTATCTCGGCCGAGAGTTCATATTCTGGGAGATCAAAGCCTGGCCGTGCCTGTATAGAAAAGTAGTAAGTCCCGTCGCTAGCTGGCGCCCAAGTCAACGGGCCCCCTGATGTTTGGTTGGCTAGTTCTGTGGTTCCGTCACTGGCAAGTATTCGTAATTCCAGAGTATGGCTTGTGTTGGTGGCATCAAAAACATAATTGTTACTGGTAACAGCATCGAATCGAAACCAATCTTGGTCCAACTCGAGTTCAATGACTCCCGGAAGGACAGGCGGAAAACTAAGTGGGTTCGCTCTTGTAGCACTGTCGCCATAGTCATCTGGCGATAAGTTGACTGAGAGTTCGTAGTTTTCCAATCCACTGGCACCAGTTCCGGAGAAATTTTCCAGTGAGAGGAAATAAGTGCCCGAGCTGGGGGCTATCCAGAACGATTCGTACTCACCCAATAGCGTCGTTCCATCGAGGTCAAAGATTTCCAACCTGGTGGAGCGACCACTAGGACGGTCGGAGGCCTCAAGTAAATATTTCTCACCCGCAACAGCGGTGAAGCTAAACCAGTCTTGATCGTCCAGAGTATCGAAAGATCCGGGAATTGTAGCAGGCAATGCAAGTGCTGTTGCCGTCGCTGCGTCCCCTCCATGATCATCGGTGACCAACGCCACCGAAAGGTCATACGCTCCAAGTCCTTCCGCCGAGAGGTAGTACGGACCGTTACTCGGCGCAACCCAGAATGTAGTTCGACTTATCCCGCTCGAGCTAGAAATCGAAACGGAGTCTTGTACCAACTCCGATATTCCATCGGTATCGTACAGCTTTAATTCGGTATTCAGGTCGCGAGTCGAAAGGTCTATTCGGTAGTTCTCACCAGCAATAGTGTTAAAACGGAACCAATCCTGATCTGATTCAGCTTCAACGGCGCTCGATACGAATGCTGGTAATTCGATCTGAGCTGCAGTCGCAAGGCTATCGCCCTCGTTGTCGATGAAAGACGTGGTTGAGAGATCATAGTCCCCAGTTTCATCCTGAGAAAAATTCACCGCTAGATAGTAGGTTCCATCCCTCGGTACGTTCCAGAATATTGATGGAGAACTTCCGAAATCTCGGCCAAGTTGACTTGTTCCGTTATTGTCGTAGAGTGTCAGCGTGGTGAACTCATCTGAGGCTAGTATTTCGAATTGGTAAGTCTCGCCCTCAGCAACTTCGAAGCTAAGCCAATCTTGGTCGCCCTGGATATCAATCGCCCCCGAGAGATTCCCGAGGAAATCAAAATTCGTAGCTGTTTCCGCATCATCGCCGTGATCATCGGAGATCACATCGGCAGTGAGCTCATAGTTCCCGATGTCGCCTGTGAAATTCTGATCTAGGGAGAGATAGTAGGTCCCGTCAACGGGCGCAACCCAGAACATGCTCTGGTTGTTTCTGCGTTGCAGTAGTTGCGTTGTCCCATCAGTGTCGTAAAGAATTCGCGTTAAAAGCAGTTCAAAAACTGGAGTTTCAAAACTGTAAGTTTCACCGGCAACGGCGCTGAAGCTGAACCAATCTGTGTCACCTGATTGTTCAATTGCCCCTGATACATTTGCAGGAAAGTTAAGCGCGGTTGCCCTTGCAATACCCTCTCCATGGTCATCGAAGATCAATTCTGCAGTAAGTTCGTAGTCCCCAAATTCGTTGTTGACGAAGTTTTCAACCGAAAGATAAAAAATGCCATCGGTGGGGGCATCCCATATTATCGATGGATCAAAGAAGCTATCTTGATCCAGCTGAGTCGTACCATCGGTGTCGTACATCGTTAACACGGTGTCGAATTCGTCGTCAGGGACTTCAAATCGATATGTCTCGCCTGCACTTGCGTTGAAGCTAAACCAATCTTGATCGCCCGGTACCGCTATCGAACTCAAAACATTTGCGGGTAGGTCAATCGCGGTGGCCGCTGCAGCACTGTCGCCGTCTTCGTCGGCGAGGACCGTGGCTGAAAGTTCGTATGTTCCTGGATTGCTGCTGAAGTCATGTCCGACCGAAAGGTAGTAAATGCCATCGCTAGGGGCACTCCATAATATCGATGTGCTGAAGTTCTCTACATCAAGTTGAGTCACTCCATCAGTGTCGTAGAGACTTAGCTCGGGGACCTCGTCATAAACAGCGACTTGAAATTCAAACTTTTGCCCAGCAGAAGCTGAGAAGCTAAACCAGTCTAAGTCGCCTTCGATTTCGATCGAGCCTGAAACGCTCTCGGGGAGGTCAAGCGTCGTCGCTGTTGCCGTATCGTCACCATGGTCATCAAAAAACATTGAGGCTGACAGCTCATAGTCCTTTACCTCAAGGTCATCCGTATCTGTAGAGAGATTCGCTACAGAAAGAAAATGGGTCCCGTCGGCCGGCGCGTCCCACACTAGGTAGGGACTAGAAGAATCGTCTTGCTCGAGCTGAGTTATTCCATCGGTGTCGTAAAGAGTTAGCTCGTGCTGATCGTTGACCGGAATTTCAAAAACGTAGGTCGCACCAGCAATCGCGTTGAAGCTGAACCAATCAGCGTCACCAGTGAACTCAATCGAACTTGAAACACTTACGGGGAATTCTAATTCAGTCGCTGACGCCGCGTTATCTCCATGACCGTCTTCGATTTCTGAGACCGAGAGTGTGTAGTTGCTGATATTGCTGCTGGAGAAATTCTCTATCGAAATATAGTAGGTTCCATCATTGGTTAAGCTGGCGAAAAGCGACGGTGAGTTCGATGTATCACGCACCAGTTGAGTCGTTCCGTCGGTGTCGTAGAGGATTATCTCGGGACGACTGTCATGGAAGGGGACTTCAAGATGAAGCAACGTGCCTGCGCTGGCGTCAAAACTGAACCAGTCTTGGTCCCCAACGAAGTCAATGGAACCGGTGACATTGGCGGGGAGACTAAGCAGCGTACCTGTCGCAGCATCATCGCCATGGTTGTCTACATAAATCAGACATGAAAGTTGATAAGACCCGATGCCGCTGCTGTCGAAACCTCCTACCGATACGTAATAAGTCCCGTTGCTCGGCGCGTCCCAAGTTATCAATGACGAACCCGGCAGCGACTGTTCCAGCTGAGTCGTTCCGTCACTGTCATACAGCATCAAGCCCCGGTTTCTGCCCGACGGAAGTTCGAACCGATGTGTCATGCCAGCGACGGCGTTGAAGCTGAACCAATCCGAATCCCCAGTGACTTCAATGGATCCGAGGGCGTTTGAACTGAGATAAAGCAATGTGGCCGTTGCCGCGTCATCACCATGGTCGTCAGCAACAATCGCCGCACTGTCGTCGGCAGTGAATGTTGAGCCGAACCCATCATCAGAATCGAAGTAGGTTGCAGTTA
>CAZDBE010000345.1:0-5898 GCA_964503675.1 uncultured Pirellulaceae bacterium
CACCTGCCCTGCCCTGCCCTTGTGACGCCCCGCCGATTGGCAGTTCCAGAATCGCATGCCAGAAAGGGCCAGCACAAATGGGATCGCTCCAAAATAAATCGATGGCATCCAGATGCGTTCCGCACCCGGAAATAAAGCAGTCCAGCGCGTGTTGACTGGAGCATCGGCTCCTAAAATCCCCGACCACAGAAATTCTACGACAGTCCAAGGCTCTTGGCTGAACTGGTAGATGTCGGTTAGTGGAGGCCCGTCGGGAGCATCGGCCAAAGCGCTCAAACTGGTTGCCGGTCGCTCGGAGCAAAATGCTTGCCAGACGTTCAACGGCCCATCGGTTGTCATCCGATCGGAGTACTGCGCCCATTGGAAGGTTGGGATTAGTTGAGCTGCCGAGAGTCCAGATGTGACGATCACCATGACGACTAAAGAGCAGAAGTTTGTCCGTAACGGTCGCCCTGTTTTCATTAGTCTCGAGCAGACAATCGTGGTCAGCGTGATGAGCCCAACGTTGTAGACCATTTGCGGGTCGCCCCCCAGAATCATCATCGCGCAGGATCCTCCAGCAGCGATCGCCCACTTATGGTCGTTTGAAAAACGAGTAGACGACTCGGAGAGTCGTTTTACGTAGCTCGATTCTCCGAGTCGAGATCTTGGGCGCCTCTCGAGCATTTTCCAGACGCAAGTCAGCGCGACCGGCAGCCATGCACCGCTGACCAAATAGATGACGTTGCAGACCTGAAACAATAGGCTGCCTCCAAAAGCGAAACTGATCGCCGCCACGCACGCGCCCCACGGTCTGGCTGTTAAAGTGCGCGCAAGCCAGAACGTTCCTGTTGCTGCCAACAACACATGCATCGCCAAGTAGATTCCGTAGCGCGAAGGGAAGCTAAGGAATCTCAGATGGAAAACTAGCTTTCCCGGATACAGCATGCTGGAGGTGCCATCGGCCAGCAGCGGAAACCCCGAATCGTCAAACGGCATCCACAGCGGAAAATTCCCAGACGCAATTTCCTGATCAATCCACTGGAACATCGGATAGTAAAGATAGCCGCTGTCCCGATAAGCGGCGATTTCCTGCCCAGCCATCATGGGCCAAAAGAACAACAGCCAAAGAGCCAGAATCACCAACAGCGGTAAGAAGCGTTTTATGCTCTGCGAAGCTGGCGACGGGGCGGGAGGAGGTGAGGCAGGCATTAATCCTCGTCCACTACGGAATTGTAGTTTCTATTGCGAATCTTAGTAGCCTAACACGGGGGACAACCAGCGCTCGATTTCTTCGATCGGCTGTCCCTTAAGTTTCGCGTAATGCTCGGCTTGATCTTTGGTGATCTTGTTGATCGCGAAGTAACGCGATTCAGGATGGCCAAAGTACAGTCCGCTTACCGCAGCACCGGGCCACATCGCGTAAGACTCGGTCAGCTTGATCCCGGTGGCCGCTTCGGCGCCGAGCAATTTCCACAACGTGTCTTTTTCAGTATGGTCTGGGCACGCTGGGTATCCCGCTGCCGGACGGATGCCGCGATATTTTTCGGCGATCATTTCCTCGTTTGACAGACTCTCATCTACGCCGAATCCCCAGTCGACTCGAGCTCGGTGGTGCATCATTTCTGCAAACGCTTCGGCCAAGCGATCGGCCAGCGCTGAAACCATGATCGCGTTGTAGTCGTCTAAGTCCTCACGGTACTTCGCGGCCAATTCGTCACAGCCATGTCCCGTCGTTACCGCGAAACCGCCGACGTAGTCAGCGCGCCCGCTGTCGACGGGAGCAATGTAGTCCGCTAGCGAGCGGAAATGCTCGATGCCTTTGCGCTGCCACTGCTGCCGCAACATATGGAATCGCGTCAGCTCTTCTTTGCGGCTGTCGTCGGAGTAAAGAACAACCGAATCCCCATCAGAATTGGCTGGCCAGAAACCGTAAACGGCGCGAGCCGATAGTTGTTTCTCGTCGATTAATCGCCCCAGCATTTCCTGAGCGTCGGCGAATAGTTTTTTCGCCTCTTCGCCAACGACTTTGTCTTCGAGGATTTTTGGATACTTGCCGTGCAATTCCCAAGACATAAAGAACGGCGTCCAGTCAATGTACTTGGCAATTTCGTCTAGGCTGATCGATTCATCGACCGGCGGGAGGTTGGCATCTTCGGTTCCGATGGTACGTATGCCAGTGAACGACGGTTTGGCGACATCGACCGATTCCCAGTCCGTTTGGAAACGTTTTTCGAAAGCTTCCTCGTATGGCACAAGCGTCATCTGCCGCTCTTCGTAACCGGCAACCAGTTTCGCTTGCAGTTGATCGTTGGCCGCCAGGTAGCCGGCTTTTGAATCTTTGTTGAGCAGTTTGTCGACGACGCCGACGCTGCGCGATGCGTCCAAGACGTGAACCACGCCATGCTCGTACTGCGGCGCGATTTTGACGGCCGTGTGTTTGTCGCTGGTCGTGGCCCCACCGATCAACAGTGGGATTTTCATGTCTAGACGTTTCATTTCTTTGGCGACGTAAATCATTTCGTCCAGAGACGGCGTAATGAGTCCCGACAGGCCAATGATGTCCACGTTGTGCTTGACGGCTTCGGCAAGGATTTTGTCGCAAGAAACCATCACGCCAAGATCGATTACCTCGTAGTTGTTGCAACCCAGTACGACGCCGACAATGTT
This sequence comes from uncultured Pirellulaceae bacterium, assembly GCA_964503675.1. Taxonomy (GTDB): domain Bacteria; phylum Planctomycetota; class Planctomycetia; order Pirellulales; family Pirellulaceae; genus Mariniblastus. The sequence continues at coordinate 2,650 of CAZDBE010000345.1, forward strand.
TTTTCCAATGTCGTGGACGTCGCCTTTGACGGTCGCCATCAGGACTTTACCACGGAAGCCTTGAGCGTCCGCGCCGGCGGCCAGTTTTTCTTCTTCCATAAACGGCAGCAGATGCGCGACAGCTTTCTTCATCACCCTTGCCGATTTTACCACTTGAGGCAGGAACATTTTTCCGCTGCCGAATAGGTCACCGACGACTGCCATTCCGTCCATCATTGGGCCCTCAATGATGGAAAGACATTTGTCGTATTTCAGACGCGCCTCTTCGGTGTCCTCGACAACGAACTTGTCGAGTCCCTTTACCAACGCGTGAGAGAGACGTTCTTCCACGGTGCCCTCACGCCAAGAAAGATCTTCAGTGCTGGTGCCTTTTTTCTTGACGTTCTTAACCGTTTCGGAGAACTCCAGCAGTCGGTCGGTTGCATCGGGGCGCCGGTTGAGGATCACGTCTTCAACATGTTCGAGTAGGTCTTTGGGGATCTCTTCGTAGATCTCCAACTGCCCAGCGTTAACAATGCCCATATCTAAACCAGCTTTGATCGCGTGGTAGAGAAACGCCGCGTTGATCGCTTCGCGGACGACGTTGTTGCCGCGGAAACTGAAGCTGACGTTAGACACGCCGCCGGAAATTTTTGCACGGGGGCAAAGTTCTTTGATTCGTTTGGTAGCTTCGAAAAAGTTGACGGCGTAGTTGTCGTGCTCTTCCATGCCGGTGGCGATAGTCAGAATATTGGGATCGAAGATAATATCCTCGGGCGGAAACCCAACTTCATTGACCAACAAATCGTAGGCGCGTTTGCAGACGTTTACTTTGTCGTCCGTTTCGACGGCTTGGCCCGTTTCGTCAAACGCCATCACGACAGCGGCAGCACCGTAGCGTCTGACCAGTTTGGCTTTTTCAAGAAACTCCTCTTCGCCCTCTTTAAGACTAATCGAGTTCACGATCGCTTTGCCTTGAACGGCCTTGAGGCCCGCTTCAATGACGGACCATTTGGAGCTGTCGATCATCACGGGTACAGCGCTGATGTCGGATTCGCCCGCGATCAATCGCAAATAAGTCGTCATCGCCTCTTCGCCGTCAAGCAATGCGTCATCCATGTTAATGTCGATGACTGCGGCGCCCCCTTGGACTTGATCGCGCGCTACATCGACGGCCTCTTCCAGATGCCCTTCGCGCACTAGGCGCGCGAACTTGCGTGATCCGGTAACGTTCGTACGCTCTCCAACCATCAGGAAATTCGCATCCTCACGCAGCGTAAGCGGCAGCGATCCTGAAAGGCGCGTTAATGGTTCTACCTTGCTTTGTTTGTGAGGCGCGATGCCGTGTACGGCCTTGGCAATTTCGGCAATGTGAGCTGGAGTCGTTCCGCAACAGCCGCCGATGATGTTCAGCCAACCGTTTTCGGCCCACTCTTTAATCGTGGCTCCCATATCTTCAGGACTTAGATCGAACTGCCCCATTTCATTGGGCGTACCGGCGTTGGGGTGGCAGCTAATATAGGGAGTCGCAACTTTTTGCAGTTCTTCAATGTGTGCCCGCATCGTGTCTGGGCCTTGAGCACAGTTCATACCGACGCTGATCATCGGGAAGTGACTGACACTGTGCCAGAAAGCTTCCACGACTTGCCCGGAAACGAAAGTCGCTCCTGCGGGGTCGAACGTTCCCGAAACCATGACTGGAACAACGTTGCCGGAATCTTCAAAATATCTCGTAATCGCGAACAAGCACGCTTTGAGATTGAGCGTGTCGATCACCGTTTCGGGGAACAGGATGTCAACGCCCGCTTCAACAAGGGCTTTGACTTGGACATAGTAAGAGGCTTCCATTTCGTCGAAAGTGATGCCTCGGTACGCCGGGTCTTCGACTTTGGTGGAGATGGCTGTCTGTTGCGAGGTTGGTCCGATCGAGCCGGCGACAAAGCGCGGGCGGTCAGGAGTTAGAGCCGTGAATTCGTCGGTAGCCTTTCTGGCGTTTGCGACCGCGGCATGGTTGATCTCGACGACGATCTCTTCCGGAAAATCGAAATCGGCAAGACCCACCGGACTCGCGTTGAAGGTGTTGGTCTCGATGATGTCCGCGCCGGCCTCGAGATACTGGCGGTGGATACCGATGATAGCATCCGGATTGGTAAGCCCAAAAACGTCCGTGCAGTTTTTCAGGTCCTTGCCCCAATCGGCGAAACGAGCGCCGCGCACTTGTTCCTCGGTCAATTCGAGCCCATAGATCATCGAACCCATCGCTCCGTCGAGGATGAGGATCTCTTTATCTAGGCGGTCCAGGAAAAGCTGGCTGTTGTTGGTTTGTTCAGTTGTCTGCACGGAATCTTTTCTTGTCGTCATTGGACGAAATTAATTGGTTCAGCGGTATTGGTTCGCGTAAGCGATTTATGGTACTAACTCGCAGGTGGGAGCATAGCTATTTCGGCTGGGAGCCGGAACAAGGCAAGTGGTATCTGAGCCTCAATTTTAGCAGCATTGTAGAAAAATCCCATGTTCACTCGGCGATTTGCTTGTGGAGACGTCAATACCCGACTTTCTTCACTAATTTGACGATGTGATGCAAAGTCAGGCTTTAGCTTGGAATTGCCGACATCCGATACAGGTGGACACATAGAGAACTGTCAGGTCCGAGGGAAAATCATGGAAACGCAGCGCTTCTACACCGTCTACGGGCCAGCGATCCGCCGAGGCGCCTGTCGGCAAAACACGTTCGATTGAAGGGCGTTCTGAAGTACGTATCGACCCAGCACAGAACGGTGTGCCGGCGCCACGTTCTCGCGCAGATCAATTGGCCAAATTTGTGGCTCAGTTTCAAGCCGAGAAGGCTCGTAATCTAGGAAACGTGGGAGCCGAATTGGCTGGCCGTGCACCAATGGTCAACCGAGCAGCGCCCGAAGCTCGCCCGGACTTATTGAACGAAGACCAGCAAAAGGTCGAAGATGCGATTCAAGCAATTGATAAAGCGCGGCGTCAGTTTTCGCATGCCGCCGGAGTGAGTCGAACTCCGGCCGACAGCGTTCAATCGGTAAAAACGCCTTATCCAACCTCGACCCAGTCCGGTATCGTTTCCACTGTCTCCGAGGCAATCGCTTCGGAGGTCAATCAAGCCGCACCGGCCGAGCAGCCTAGAGTTGCGCCAGTTGCTGCAATCCGGCAGCCGTTCTTCGCCCATTCGGCAAGCGAAAAGAACATTCGTCCAGAGGTTGTTTTTGAGGACGCGAAAACTGCTCCGGCGAATCAAGTCGAGGC
>CAZDBE010000346.1:0-5897 GCA_964503675.1 uncultured Pirellulaceae bacterium
GTCTCTGTGAGGTCGACTTTTTTGGCGTCGGCCCACAGCGCTTCAAGACTGTAGAAGCCACGTGTCTCTTCGTCGAAGAGATGAATCACGACTGTACCATAATCCAATACAATCCAACCACTATCGGATGCGTACCCATCGATGCTCATCCGTTTGTCGTTGAGCTCGTCTTCCAGCTTGTGATCGATCTCTTCGCTCATAGCATGCAATTGGCGGCGGCTGGTACCGGTGGCAATGATGAAGTAGTCGAAGATCGCCGTATGGCCACTCATATCCATTACTACGACATCGGTCCCGCCATTTTCAGCGGCCGTCGTCGCGGCGGCAAGCGCCAGTTCCAAGCTACGATCAGGATTAGCACGATTGACAGCTCCCCCGGTTCTTGGATCTTCTTCAGGAGAATTTTCCACAGGAGCGGGTTGAGCTGCCGCTATAGTTTCTTCGGGAGCTTGTTCGATCGGTTCTTTTGACGTTTTTTCGTCAGTCACAATGGTTCTCAAAATTGTCAGCCTGATGTAGTGATAGGTCAGTTTATCCGATTTTTGCACTCCGGTAAGACACCGCCTGCAAAACAGGGGCAAAAACTGGAGTTTCCACGGATAGAGAGCCCGCAATGCCGCCTCAGGTTCGGACAATATATGACTTCGTCACTTCAAACAACTCAGTCACCAAAACTACTTTGTCACTTTGACCGAGTATAGCCGCGTGCGATCGGACAGGTACATATTGCCATTGGCGAACGTTGGTGTGCTATAGATCGACGAATAGTTAACCGTCGAAATTTCCGCGAGCACCTCGGCTTTGTCGCCACCGGCCTTAAACACGGTCAGCGTACCGTCCTCATTGCCGAGGAACACTTTACCGTCAACCGCCAAGGTCGATCCCCAGACCCCTGAAAGCATATCGTGCATCCACTTACGCTTGCCTGTTTCCAGATCCAAGCAATGCACGAATCCACTCAAGTCCGCTGCGTAGACGCAACCATCAGCAATCGCGACGGTAGACATCGTCCGACGAAACCAAGGCTCTTTGGTTTCTTCTTCGACTCCACCGTAATACCAAATCTGAGCGGCATTCGGATTGGGCTCTCCTGCCGTTCCAATTTCCCCGATCTGAGGGCTAATGTCACCGGTCTTGGTCGCGTCAATCCGATACAAATGCCCAACGCCTTCTCCGTGTTCAGGATCTTGCCCGACCGCAAGGAAAACGCTGTTGTCATAAAACACGGGCGTTGAAATGATTGCGTTGCGCGTTCCGGCGCCACCCAATTCCCAAATGGAATCTTTCGGATTGAGATCAAACTTCCAAATTTCGTCGCCAGTCTTTGCATCGTGAGCGTACAACCAACCGTCGCCGCCGGGGAAGTAGACTTGTGCTTTTCCGTTGACGACGCCCACTGCCGGCGATCCCCACTGTCCGTGCAAAATCGCGTCCTTAGGCTGATTGGCCTCCCAAGCGACTTCACCAGTTTTTGTGTTGACGGCCAGAAAGCAAGGAGCACGCGGCGAGGGCACGTTTAAGTGTGCTTCATCCACGCCGTTAGACGTCACGATATAAACCATGTCTTCGAACAAGACGGGCGAACTGGTTGCAAGGTTGTGTGGAAACACGCCCAGTTCCTCAATCATGTCCAGCGACCAAATAATGTCCGCGTCATTTTTGCCGGCGTCGACTTCGTCTTGTACGTCACCGTTATTTTTTCCGTCGGTGAATCCGTTGACGTCCAAGCACATCAACTCGCAACGATTGGTAACCACATACATGCGATCGCCCTCGATAACCGGTGCCGAGCAAATTCCTTGCAGCGGCCAATCATTGACACGCCCCGCCGGAAGTTTATCGCGTGTCAGCTGCCAGATAAAATCGCCCGACTTTTCATCGAAGCACAGCAACACCCCCAGATCCTTATCAGCCGGATACTTGTCGAGGTAGCCCGCACCATTGTTGGTACCGACGAACACTTTGCCATCAGCAATGATCGGGTTGCCGTAGGTCTGCGACCCTAAACCCACCGACCAGTTAACGTTTGTACCTTTTTCCAAATCAAAGTCAGTGTTAACCCCCTTCATCGCCGACACCATGTTGCGATCAGGCGTTCCTCCCCACATTGGCCAATCTTTGGTATCGGCGTCCGTCTGGCCAAGTCCGTTTCCGGTGAAGAAGAGGCTGCAAAAGCAGATCATCAATAGGGGCATCGCACGCATCGTGATTATTCCTGTGTAATGTTTTTTCAAAATTGGTCGTTGATCTGAAAAGAGGTTCGCTAATTCTGAGAATCGGGCGTCAAAAACACTTTGACGTTGTCGAAGTAGCAATCCGCTTGAGCGTAAAAATAAACGCCCGGCGATCCGTTAAGATTAGGATGAGGATCCGTTTGCTCCAGCATCCACTCAGCGGGTTCTGCCTCACCCGTTTTCCAAACCTTGCCAAAAATTTTGGCTTCGTTTTCGTTTGCATCGACCTTCATCTTAATCGTATACCAAACATCTGGATCCGAGACGTAGCTAATCGACTTCGCCATCCGCAAATGCGGCGGCCAACTCTGTACAGTCAGCTTCCCGCTGTTACCTTTGAGGATCAGATTGTATCGATTGATCGACAGCCCCAATGAACCAAGCTGGCGTCGCTCTTCGACGAACCGAACATCCATTTGCATCTGGTAGTTGTTCATTTCTTGAGGCCCGATCGAAATCTGGTGACTCGGTCGTCCTTTCGCCTCCGGACCACCGGTAACCTTCATGACCGTATTGCCGTCCAAGTCAAATGGCTTCACTTTGATGTGAGCACGATTCCAAGTGGCCGGCACCTTGATACCTTTGTAGCCATCGAAGCCCCACTCCCATGTGTCGGTCTGAGGGTAAGTTCGCACACGCGCCGTCGCGGTAAGATCGCCAACTTTGGTACTAACACTTCCGGCCAATTCACTTTTGGGTTCAACCGCTGCCGTTAGTACATTACCTGCCGCCGAATACCCGGCCAACGATTCACCAATCGTTAAACTTTCAGCAGCCATCGTTTTTATCTCACGACCGTTTTTATCAAACGCGACGACGGTATACTCTTGAGTCTGGCCCGGTGCCAGAATGACTTCATGTGGACGCAGTTGAATCAGATCGATTTCGTCGCCTGCGGGCGCCTCTTCGGGAAGCGCTTCAGGTGTGCCTAGTTCGACCTGTTTCTCTTTATCGCCGATACAAATGGTACGATCGCGTGAAACAATATAGATACGCCCGTTTGCGATCGCGGGTGATGCGTAAATCTCATCATCTCCAGTTCCAATCCTCGATTTTAATTGGTTCTTGGAAAGGACTTCGCACCCTTCACGTGAAGGCTTCAGCACCCAAACGTGTCCGTTAACTTCTGTCGCGTAGATTTTACCATCAGCCCAAACAGGAGATCCTTTTCCAACGGTACCAAGGTCCTGAGTCCACAATTGTTCGCCCGATTTTCCATCGAACGCAATCATATTCCCAACATCGGCCACCACAAACAGCACGCCATCTTTGACCAACAGCGCCGTGTAACCAGCTTTGATTCCATCGACACGCCAGACGCCATGCGTTTCGGTCACGTCGCCGCTACCGGTGGCATCGATGCACTGGACGCGTCCGAACTCAGCGTTATCGATATTGTCTTCGCCGTGCGAGATGTAAACCATGTTACCGTCAAAGACGGGAGTCGTATTGAGTCCTCGTCGAGACATCTTGAATGACCAAACTGGTTTACCGGTCCGCGCGTTGATGGCATACACGTGACCATCGCCGTTACCAGCGACGAGCAAGCGTTGCCCGTTGACGATGCCAATTGTCGGCGCCGAATAATTGGTGTCTTTAGGAGCACCGCCGGGTGCTGAGATCCACTGAAGCTCACCCGTCTTTTTATCAAACGCGTAATAGTAATGCTTCGGAGCCGGGCCTTTCATATCGCCCCAGTTCGTTGCAAGGTAACTGACAATAACGCGGTCTTCGTCAATAAACGGAGTCTGCGTTCGACCACCGTAGCCAGAGATCTTGCCGTACTCTTCGGCCAGTGATTTTTCCCAGACGATTTTTCCGTCGGGTGAATAACACTTGAAGATGCCGCAAACCGAATGCGAATAAACGTTGCCCGTTTCAGTGTCGCCTACCATCGCCGCCCAGCCTACGCGCGGAGCGGGAATGTCTGTTTGGAAGACATTAAATTTATCTCGCCACAATTCTTCGCCACTTTCGGCATCCCAACAGACGACTTGCTCTTGAATATGAATCCTCTCATCGGGCAGGGCAGGGTTGTCCGCAGTACGGCAATTCAGATAGACGCGCCCGTTGAGTACGATCGGTGTAGATCGGCCGCCGGTCTCCGATTGCCAGATAACGTTTTTGTTGTCTTTAAAGGACCAAGAGTCCAAAAGATTGGTCTCGCGCGAAATACCGTTGTGCTCAGGGCCGCGCCACGACGCCCAGTTCTGGGCTGACGCCGTTGCAGTCGAAGCCAAGACAATTCCAAGACTTAAAATTATTGCCATGGAAAACAGAGAACGGGATGAGTTAGCCAATCTGGCACCTCTTTGAGTTCGAAGAAAATACGATACGGTCACGTTGTAACCACGACCTCAGGGACAAGGGCCGCAGTTTTATCTATTGTAACCAATTTCATCGTGGCTCGCATGGCGGGGCGACGGGTTTGCCTTCTGACAACTAGCGTGCGGCCCATTTACAGCTAATATAGATAATCCTGAGAATTTCCTGACGAAATCGATCCGAACAATCTGATGAAAAACCACTCTCACTATCCGCAAACACGCTTGCGCCGAGTCCGAAAATATGATTGGTCGCGCAGGCTGGTTGCCGAGCACAGTCTGTCTCCAAATGATTTGATTTGGCCTGTATTTGTCCAAGAAGGCAGTGACAAAGAAACGCCTGTTGTTTCGATGCCGGGACAATTCCGATACTCGATCGATCGCTTGACCGATGCCGTGACTGAGGCACGCGACCTCGGCATCCCAGCGATTGCCATTTTCCCCGAAACCGATCCCACGAAAAAAACAGAAGACGCGCTTGAAGCCGTCAACGCGGACAACCTTGTCTGCCGCACCGTCGCTCATTTGAAACAGCACGTGCCAGACATTGGTATCATCTGCGACGTGGCCTTGGATCCTTACACTTCCCACGGCCAAGACGGCCTCGTGATCGATGGTGATGTGGCCAACGATCCAAGCGTTGAGATGCTTTGCCGGCAAGCAGTCGTTCAAGCAGAAGCGGGCTGCGACATCATCGCGCCCTCAGACATGATGGACGGACGGATCGGTGCGATTCGAACGGCGCTTGATGCTGCCGGATTCGAGCACGTTTCGATCATGGCATATTCCGCCAAATATGCCTCGGCATTTTATGGCCCATTCCGCGACGCGATTGGATCCAAGTCAAATTTATCCACTGGTAATGTGACCGGCGGCGGCAAGAAGACTTATCAGATGAATCCCGCCAACACCGATGTTGCGATGCGGGAGATTGCGATGGACATCGCCGAGGGCGCTGACTTCGTGATGGTTAAACCCGGCATGCCGTACTTGGACATCGTCCGCCGTTGCCGCGACGAGTTTGCTGTTCCCACGTTCGCCTATCAGGTCAGCGGCGAGTACGCGATGCTGATGGCGGCCAGCCAAAACGGGTGGTTGGACGGGGAAGCAGTGATGATGGAGAGCTTGCTGGCATTCAAGCGCGCCGGCGCCGACGGCGTGCTGACCTATTTCGCCGTCAAAGCCGCTCGACTGATGGCGAAAACACATTAAGAATAACAAACTTGACTACTATTTGACTTTACAGCAACTGACAAACATCGATTTGGAGCTAGCAACATGAGCCATTGCAATTCTGCAGGCTGGTACTTTTTTCGCACAAGCAGATTGCAATCAAGAC
>CAZDBE010000347.1:0-4321 GCA_964503675.1 uncultured Pirellulaceae bacterium
AAATCGAAAATTGAGGCCGCAAACTTGGGTTAATTGCATTTAGAAGCAACAACCGTTCTGTCCGCTGCAACCACTACCAGATACCGATCGAAGTCTGAAGTTCCACTTCTTGTTGGTCGCGCACGCGCGTCTGAACCAGTTCAATCAGTCGCTGAAAATCATCAGCGGTGGCACCCTCGTGAGCAATAAAGAAGTTCGGATCTCGGTCGCAAACTTCAACCTCCCCCACGCGAGTCCCCTTTAGCCCCGCCTGCTCAATTAAGCTACTTGCGGTGTCGCCGCCATGGTCCTTGAAAACATAAGCGGCTCGCACGTCAGCCGAAGGCTGAGCAGCACGACGGACAATCCATAGCTTCTGCATTTGTTTGGTTAGTGCTTCGGCAGAATCGGAGTCAAATTTAAACGTGGCAGAGAGGATCGCCAACTCACTCAAGCTACTTTGCCTATAAGAGAACGACATGTTCTCTTTCTCATGAGTCACCAGTTCGCCGGAGCGGTTCAGCACCTCAGCAGATTGAACCCAAGACCCGATATCGAAACCAACAGCGCTGGTATTGGAGTGCAGTGCTCCGCCAACTGTACCTGTGATGCCAACCAAATGCTGCGGGCCGGTGAGCCCTTCTCGGACTGCGGAGGCAACAAAATGAGAAAGCTTGGCGCCACCTCCAACGACCATCGTATCACCCTCGACATCGATCTGGCCGAATGCAGGTGCCGACAAGTGCACAATCAGTCCCGCAATCCCTTGGGTTCGAATCAGTAGGTTGGTCCCAGAACCCATTAGCCGGACCGGAAGTTCATTCTCGGCAAACCGCTTCACCAATGCGACCAGTTCGTCTTTGGTGGTGGGTTCGGCAAAGTATTCCGCGACGCCACCGATGTTCAAACGCGTAAATGGAGCGAGGGGTTCGTTCTCGCGAACGATATGTTCAAAACCGGAAATCAAAGACACTGTCTTCCTCGGAAAAAGGCAACTCTCTCAAAACCGTACAGAATAACCAATTTTTGGACTTTAGGCAGCCCTATCCGCACAGGGCGTCCTAACTAAAAACAGCCGGCAATGGACCTGTACTGTCCGCAAAATTGTTTGCCGATACTCCAGTGGCCCTAAGCATGCTGACGAACAAATTCGACATCGGCGTATGCTTCTCATCAAACACGTGATACGCACCATGCTTCGCACCCATCGATTGTCCGCCGGCAAGCACCAGCGGATAGTTTCGCGCATTGTGGGTTGAACTACAGGCACTACCGTATAACACGAGCGTATTGTCAAGCAACGGACCGTGTTGATCGCTAGTCTCCTTTAATCGTTTCAACAGGTAGGCAAACTGACTGGCCAGCCACGCGTCGTATCGCCCCCACTCCACCCAATGGTCTTTCGCTTTATCGTGCGACATCCGATGGTGCCCTTTCTTGATCCCAAGGGCAAGGTTCGGAAAGTTTTCGCCGAATCCCATACCATCTTCTCGAGCCATCATGTAGGTCATCACGCGTGTCAGATCTGTTTGGAAACCAAGTACCATCAAATCAATCGTCGCGCGTATGTAAGCCTCCGGATCAATCGTCACGTCTGTATTTAGATTCAAATTGCTTGAATCGATGTCCTCCATCGGAATGTCTAGCCATTTTTCGTTCCGAATGACCTGTGTTTCAACCGTACTAAGCGCAGTCAGATATTGATCCATGGTCTGATTGTCTTGACGGCCCAGCATCTGCTGCATCCGACGACTGTCTTCGAGAACCAAGTCGACGATCTTCTTTTTTTGCTGTAGGCTCTTCCGCCGCTGCTTTGTCGTCGCTCCATTGCCTAGTGCGAAATAGCGCTCAAAGATTTCGCGTTGGCGATGTTCCGACGGAACAGGTTTTCCGTTGGCATCAAAAGACAGCGTAGACACACGTGATTTGTAGCCAACGCCGCCATCCGTCGACAGCGATAGCGATGGAAAACGTGTATGCTCACCGAGGGTACGAGCGGCAAGTTGATCCACCGAAATACGATTCCTATAAGAACTGCCTCGCACATCACCACCAGTCAGCCAAGTATCACCGGCAGCGTGACCAAGAACTTCGCGACTTAACGGATGGCTTAACCCACCGAGAATAGAAATATCAGAACGGTAGTCCTTAAGTGATCTCAGCGACTTGGTCAGTTCATACTTATCGCCGCTACCGTTAGGAAACCATTTCCAGTCTTGATGGTGCGGGTTTTCCTCTGGCGGAAGGCCAACGCCATTGGGAAAGTAAACAAAACAGAGACGCTTTGGTGGCGCATCGGTCTCCGCAGCCGCTGCAGTTGGCGTCATGCATTCCAAAAACGGCAACGCACAAGCGACGCCCGCTCCGCGGAGAAATGTTCTGCGGTGAAGTTTTAAGGACATGAGAAACTTGGCGGTTGAGTGAACGGACTTACTGCAATTGGTGTCGCTAAAGGATCAGGTACTTCCTGTCTTCAACAAAAGGCATTCTAGGCCACGCATTTACGATGATGCGCGTCTTGTACTATTTATTTGAAAATGACTTGCTTCGCACTATCTGCCGAAAAACAGATCTAAGCGTCTGGCCATCTTTTTTCACGCGGTCAACAATCTCCGCGATTTCCTTCTCGTCTGAGAAACGTACATCACGACCAACCGCCCAAGCAAACAAATGCTCGACCAACGCAGTCAGAAACTCATCTTTCTTGCTGTTGAGAATGTACTGTTTGATTTCATCAATTCCATCGACTGTCGTGCCGTCTGGCAGGACGGATTTTGCGTCGATGGGCTTCCCTCCAATTTTACCTTGGTATCTTCCAACCGCGTCATAGTTTTGAAAAACAACGCCGTAGGGGTCAATTTTCTGATGGCAGTTAAGACAGGATGGCTTGTCCCGATGCAGCTCAAGCTGTTGTTTCAGGCTCAGTTTCTCAAAACCTGGTGTTTCTGGATCAAGGTCAGGAACGTTTGGCGGTGGCGGTGGCGGAGTCTCGCCAAGGATCTTCTCCTTGAGCCAAACGGCACGCTTGATCGGATGTGCTTGATTCCCATCCGAATGCCCACTTAAAAATGCCCCTTGAGAAAGCAGTCCCCCACGATGCAACCTAGCATCAACAGAAACTGCCCGAAAGTGCGAGCCGACTACGCCTTCAACTCCATAGAACTCAGCAAGGTTTTGATTCAGCATCGCGTAGTTTGAGTCAATCAACTCCGTGACTGAACGGTTTTCCTTCAGAACATGATGCAGAAACTGGAAAGTCTCCTCCACCATGTCCGATTTCACAAAGCGAGTAAAGGCAGGATATCGAGCGATGTTGGTCTGAATGTTCTCGTGCCGATCAATCCTCAACCATTCCCGCGCGAACGTTCGGATCATTCGCCAGACTTTTGGATCGTCTAGCATACGATCGACTTGCTCCAACTTCTCTTCGGCAAGCTTACCCTGTCCGGCAAGCGACAACAGCGTTTGATCGGGTGGTGAGTTCCATAGAAAGTAAGACATCTTTGACGCGAGCTGAAACTGAGCGTCGCTATTCATCAAATCACTCGCGGTTGCTTGATCGACCACAAACAAGAAATTGGGCGAACACAACACGGCCACCAAAACTTCCTTGACGCTTTGATGGTAGTTGTCCGCATTTTCCTTTGTCGCATTCCAGAACGACATATATCGATCGATTTCGGTCAGCGTTGCAGGTCTGCGAAAGGCTCGACCTACAAACCGAGTTAAGACGGCCCGCGTATATGCTTCGGTGCCGGAACCATCCGCTTGTAGCTCAGGTACTTCAAAAAATATATCCCTATGGCTCGGCGGTGGCCAAACCGGATAATACGGAGCCTCAATCTCCATCGACTTAATAAGCACGGGAGGCCCAGAGTCACCGCGGTTCTTAACCAAGTAATTGTTCCAGAGTCCAAAAATGGCAATGTTTGATAGTTTATCCCTCGTTTCAGGTTCGAAGTACGGCAGCGGTAAATTTTCAAGACGACCGACGAAATCAATTTGTTCAGTCTCACCAACCGATTCTTTGAGTGTTTTAACTTCGTCAAATGTTCGATAATCCATGCCATCATCAGTCCGCGTTCCAGCAAATGCTCGGAGCGAAGGAGAAGCAGCAGAGAATTTAATTTGATTCTTACCTGCTTCAGCGAACAGATCACGTGTGACAGAATCATCCATTGGAAGCGGCGTTACAAGAACTTCTTCGAAACCTACAAAAAAGCGTCCACCCACGAGCAATTTGTGCCGCCCCTTCTTCAGCCAAGCAAGGGTAACAGGCGTGGTGACTCGCGCCTTCTCTGAATCATCTGCGGACAAATTCAAGCGTTGCTGTTCTCGAAAT
>CAZDBE010000347.1:4421-5847 GCA_964503675.1 uncultured Pirellulaceae bacterium
AGACTGATAAATCCCTCGCGATAGGATTCTTTAGCTTTCAATGCTGCTTTGGTGGCCTGAACTCGCAACCGAAAATCACCCTCTGTAGGAAGTTCGTCTTGATAGAGCAACTTTAGGTTCGGCGACGGACCTTGCCACGATTTTGGCGTCGTCTCCGTGTGAGGGACCGCCGAAAAGAGCAGCATTCCATCGTCGCGAATCTTAAATCGATCATTGGCAGATCCGCGCATGCCGATCCCAATCACCTTATCCTTAGCTCGCAACTCTTTCTCTTGAATCGCATCGGTAGCCGTAATTGGCTCTCGCTTTTCGTCGAGAAATTCGACTTTGAAATGTTCCCTCCCAATCGGCACCGACTGAAAGCCTCTTATCTCGGTGCCACTACGAGTGGATCTTTGCGGCTCGATGTTCTCACCAAAAGTAACTCGAAACCGTAGCGTTTCAGGGCGTGGGCCCGTCTTAATAGCTATGTCGAGCGCCGACCTAGCTATGGCTTCCCAGTAGTCAACATGCAGGGATGAAGTCTGCAAAACGCTACCACTGTTGCTGAACCCCATCTCAGATTTCCCATCCTCAGGAAGCACGTCGCCAAAGTTAACCCCGACGCCAAGCAAATCGTTGAGAGTGTTGGTGTACTGTGCACGCGCGAGCCTCCGAACTCCATCGGCAGGAGCCGCCTTATGCTGCTCCGCAACTCGATCCAGCGAAGAGGTCAACCATTGAGTCACCAGGCCACGTTCTTCGGCCGAAGGTTGCGGCTCGTCCTCGGGAGGCATGTCGCCTGAATTGATCACGTCCAGCACCGACTTCCAGGCTTCTGCGTCGCTGTCGCCGGTCATCTCAATATCGAACGTGTCGATCGAAACGTCGCCATTCGACTCTTCTCCTGAATGGCAAGCGTAGCAGTACTTGGTCAACAATGCTGTGGCAGCAGCCGGCGAAACGGAGTTGGAATCTGCGGCTTCTTGTCCGACCGTCGTATATCCAGTGCAAACTGCGGCGAACAATACCAACCATGCCGTCGTGCATCTGAATCGTGTGAAAATCATGGGCTTTAGTCGGCTAAGTCAGCTTATGCGGTGGAACTCAGGAACTGGTGGGCAGTTTTTAAACTCTTTCCCAAATGAAAAAGACCGCAATTTGTAGTGCTTTGATAATTGCAACTTAACGTCCTAGCTGCGTTCTAGGGCCTGCTCTTGCCAACTAACGAAGTATCTACTGATCATCGTACTAAACTTCGGCATAGCCAATAGGGATCTGCGCACAAAAAAGGGCGTGCCTCGAAAGACACGCCCTCTAACTTTTTACTTTAATTTCACTGCAAGCAGCGAGATTAACTAGTTGCAACCGCAGCGAGAAACGCGGCTCTTCATGCGACATCCGCTGAAGATACGGCATCCGCTACCACAACGCTTGCCGCGGCCCA
>CAZDBE010000348.1:0-5788 GCA_964503675.1 uncultured Pirellulaceae bacterium
GTGTATTGCCGACCGCGTTCTTGTTGAAAATCTTTTCAACGGCCGTCAGGCCTTGGCCCTCGTGCGAAATCTCTTTCGAGGATGCAAAAACTGGCGGAACATCGATTCCCAATGTTTTGGCGGCGAAGGTCTGAAGCTTCTTGCCAAAAACAATCGCGTAGGAACCTCCGGCCCGCATGAACTCCATCTTCTGAGGCGTAAGCGCCTTCGAGATGTCGCTTAGTTCTTCGTCGCCGTTGTACAGCTTCTTCTCTTTGGTGTTGATGGTCAGAACGGTGCCGGTATCCACGGAATATTTCTGTTCAAGGACCGGTTCGTCGTCCTCGTCCATGACAGTGTTTCCGTCGGCGTCGACTTTCTTGACCCAGTTTTTCAGGTCGAGCCCGATGCCGCCAGTAACGTCGACGGTGGTCAGGAAGATTGGAGAAATTCCGTTGGTCCCGGCGACGACCGGAGCGATGTTAATAAACGGCACGTAAGGGCTGGCCTGTTTTCCGATCCAGAGGGCCACATTGTTGACGCCCGACATGCGAGACGAGCCAACGCCCATCGTCCCTTTGTCGGCGATCAGCATGACGCGTTTGTCAGGGTGAGCTTCCTTGAGCGCGACAAGCTCTTCCTGAGCCTTTTTGTCGATCAAGCATTGGCCGTGAAGTTCGCGATCGGATCGAGAGTGGGCTTGGCTGCCGGGAGACAGAAGGTCGGTCGAGATATCACCAATGCCCGCCACGTAGGTAACGACTTTGATTTCCTCTTCGACTTCCGGAAGGTTGGTGAAGAATTCGGCGTTGGCGTAGCTTTCGATGATCTCTTTGGCGATCGGGCTGCCATCCTTGAACGCATTCTCAAGCCGCTCCATGTCGGCTTCGTAGAGAAAGACCTGTGTCTTCATCGTTTCGGCGGCTGCCTGAGCAATTGAGGCATCATCCCCCAGAGCCAGATCCAAGAGGACGTTAATCGAAGGCCCACCTTTCATGTGGGATAGTTGCTCGAACGCGTACTCGGTCGAGATTTCCGGAACCTGCGACTCACCAAGAATGATCTCCTTGAGGAACTTCGCTTTCACACTCGCAGCGCTGGTCGTTCCCGGAAGTACATTGTAAATAAAGAAGTTGAGCGAGCCCTCTCGGTGGGCATGGCCACTGTCCTTGATTTGGTCAATGATGACGCTTAATAGACCTGCGTCGTCGATCGGCTTCGGGTGAAGACCTTGTTTTTTTCGTTCTTCGATTTCGTTTAGGTAGTCTTCGTAAGCGTTCATTTAAAAAATTCTCGGGAAACGAAAGGTTCGGAGCAAGCTCATTATTGGAAAGACGACCATTCGGGGGAATCGGTCTGTCCGCCGACTCGCCGGTGCGTAGCGTCAGTGAATCTATCGACTGGCATGCAAACGTGAGCAAGATTATAAATCGTTTTTTCAAAAAACTCAATGTTGGTAGACTCGGAATTGCGATGAATCTCTGGTGAAAGCTAACGTAAGCGTTTGCTAAAGGAGGGCAGGTGGGTCACTCTCTATCGAATTCGATTGCTTTGAGCAACACCGAGAATCACACTTTCGAGATGTTGTGCCAATCAGCAGACGGTCGGGCAGAAAATGGTGAAGAAGGGCGGTCGCCACAAAATGAAGATTTATGGAATCTGATCGCGCAATGCGCAATGGGAATGAGCTAAGCGACTGCCCACCAAATCGCCACCATCAGTACAGCAGCGATCAGCATCAAAACGACATTCACGATGATGTTCAGATTTCGACGATAACGGGGAGAGGAAATTAGCTGGTGCTCCCGGCCGTTGTGCACGATCGTGACAATTCGGTTGCTGACGGCTTGGACTCCGCCATCAGCTTGTGGGAGCAGCACTTGATCCGTTGAGTTTCCTCGGCGGTAAAAGAACGCAGGGTCGAGTGTCGCGAAACGTGGAGGCAGTAAGTGGTCGACGCTCTGAGGAGTAAATACAGCGACCTCTTCCAAGACTTCAGATGACTGAAGCGACTCAGTTGGCGGATCCAATTCAGACGCGGGAACGTCCATGAAAACAACCGCGGCTTCTTCTTTGGTTGGTGGGCCATTGGTTGCTTTCGGCGGCGTGTTTACATTGAAACGATCGTCGGCCCGACCTTCACCCACTAGGGTTGCCGCTGCGGCGTCTGATTCTGCTTTTGATTTTGGAGAACGCCTTTTCTTTTCAGGGACCTTCTTCTTTTGCGTCCGCGTTGAAGGCTTTAACGTATCCTCTTCAGTCGCTGCAGAATTGTGAACTGACTTCTCTGGGCCAGTGGAGGGCGGTGCACGATCGATCGCCACTGCCTGACCGCAATGTGGGCATGCCATTGACGTTCCGTACATTGATGGCAAGACTCCAAATGCCGATTTGCACGCCGGGCAAGCAAATGCTTCGGGGGTCTCTTGGTGTGGGGGAGGTTCAGGCAGTTTGTTTCGATCGGACGGGGCCGTTTCCGAGGAATCGCCAAGTACCTCTGGGATTTGCACAACCGCACTGCAGCCTGGACAACGAACTTGTTGTCCAGCTTGGCTAGAGTCCACTTGAAAACGCTGCGCGCAGTCTGGACAACCAAAAACTTGCAAGCTCATTCTATCCAAGGGTGTTGAAGATTCGGTCGCCGGCGTCGCCAAGTCCCGGTACGATGAAATGATCCTCGTTTAAGAACTGATCAATAACACAAGTGTGCACTTGGACTTCTGGTTGCTCCTTTTGTAGTCGATCGATGCCTTCTGGAGAAGCGATGATAGAGAGCATTTTGATCTCGGAAACACCCCACTTTTTTATTGCATCGATAGCCATCAGCGCTGATCCACCAGTCGCCAGCATTGGGTCGAGGACAAAAGCGACTTCGACCGGTCTGTCAGGAGGAAGCTTGCTGTAGTAGTGCACCGGCTGGGCCGTCGCTTCATCGCGGTACATTCCTAAGTGCCAGACCTCTGACGTCGGAATTAGATCCAACATCGGTTCAACCATCGCAACACCGGCTCGTAGAATTGGAACCAGACCAACTCGACGATTCAGATGGTGGCCATCACAGGTGGTAATGGGCGTCTCAACGGGACTTGTGGATGTTTTCAGGTTGGCCGTTGCTTCATAGGCCAGCAAAGTGGAAAGCATCTTAATGGCTTGTCGAAACCCCGCGCCTGAGGTGGATTTGTCCCGCAACGCAGTCAAATGGCAATCGACCAAAGGATGCTGCATCACTCTTACGTCACTCTTCATGCTTCTTACCCTACAAAATTTTCTATGGGATAGGCTTCAATGATATCATCGCTAGAAACACCAACCACCATGGGTTAGAAGCCTACTTCTTCATCTCGAGATCAAATTCATTCTCGCCCTCTACGACGGTCGTTAAAAAGTCGCTCTTCTTAACATCGCGATACTTTTTTGGAATACGGTTGTCAGCGGGCGGCTCTGTAGCCTCGTACCACGGCGCTGGAACCACTGCCATGGCATACTCTCCTACGAGAATGTCTTTGAATTCATACTTAGCATCTTCCCCCACTATCATCATGGCAGATTTCAAGGTTTGCTTGTTGAAGATTTTTACGCGGCAATCGGCAACAGGTTTGTCGTCACTGTACACCACGCCAGAGAGAGTGCCCACTGGTTCCGCTGCCTCTTGAGTGCAACCGGAGGCGATTGCCAGTGCCACGCACAACGATACCATGGTCAAAAGCTTAGTTATTGATTGAGGCAACTTGCCCATCATCTTTATCCGCAAGGTTGAACAAGTTAGGCAAGGCAATGTTGTCTTGCAAGAAGTGGACTGATCCGTCACACAGACTGACCGTCGCACCACCGGGGTGGGCAGACAGAATAGGTCGGTTCTCTGACATGTTCCCTAGCGCCTCACTAAGCTCTGACAAATTCTTTGTGTTGATCGGATGAAGAACGGTGATAATGTTCCAGACACGATTATGTCCGTTCTGAGTTCCCATGGAGAACCCATGATTGCCGTCGGAGCGACAGTCCAAGGTGCCACCACCAGCAGACGTGTCATCTGTTATCCAATCCGAATGTTCTGCGAACATCATCGTGTTTGATGTGCCGTCAGAAATTGCGCCCAAACTTACGCCGTTGTTAATATCCACTGGGTCGATAATCATCACGCCTCCGATGCTGTGAATCGCTCCATTGCGCCACTGGATCGTACCACTTGCAGTATGAGGACTGGGAGTCTCGTTTGCGGCAGACGTATGGTTGACGGAACCGGAAATCCCGGTGTAACAAGGGAGCATTGGAGTCGCAGACGGATTGGCTTTCGCACCAAACGGATTAATGTTGTTGGGGAACGTAACTGGAAACAGCGGAAGAGGTGACGACGGGCAAAGCAAATACGGGATCGTTTTGTCTGCCAAGGCAACGGAGTTGGGTCGGTTGACAAAACCACTGTTGCCGGTCCAACTGGTGGCGTTCGAGTCGTAGATGTTATCAAGGGCTGTTTGTTCAGTGTAGGGAAACGTCTTGATCCAGTGAGAATGACCTAGACCGCTTCCAGTTTTGAAGTTTCCAGGAGGTAACTCCATGTGAGCTGACTCATAATTCAGCGCGGCTAAAGTTGATTGTCTTAAGTTATTGGAACACTGCGTGCGCCTTGCAGCTTCGCGCACCTGCTGCACCGCTGGTAAAAGCATACCGATCAGAATTCCGATAATCGCAATGACCACCAATAGTTCCACGAGCGTGAACGCTCGTCTACATCGTGACATCATAGTGAACTCCTTGAGAACATGTCTTCAGAGCGCGGTGAGGCATCGGAAGGTGATATTGTTTTCTTCCAAAATCTAGATTTTCAACATTGGAGTGTACCGCCACTCTTGACTGTAACAATAACCTAGTATGAACAGAACGTTTGGACAAGTTTGTTCCAACGAAACTCGGATTATCTTCTTGGATTTCTGTTGCTTGGTGCCGCGGCGTGGCGTCTCTCACCTCTTAGCCCTCCAAATGTATCTTAGACCAACAAACGTTACCGGCAGCGCCATCGAAACGATGATGGCGGTGACAAACCAATCGTTATTCGATGAGAATTCTCCCAACCAGCTATACGCCAGTGCGATGACCAAATTTGCCAACAGAACAGGTGGCCAGAAATGGATCGGTGGAACGCGATTGACTCCAGCCAGAAGCACACTGGCCTCCGCCAGAATCGGCAAGGGACGACAAGCGAACAACGTCCACCACAATGACCAGTGGTTGAGTTGCTGAACATCTTCGACCGCGCCGGTGGATGAAAAGCGATCAATGACCCACGGGCCGAACTTTCTGCTGGTCCAGAAACCGATGGCTGCAGACAGATTCAGTCCCACCCAGCCAACCAAAGTGCCCTGCCACGTACCAAGTGATTGCCCCAGAAAAGTTAGCAGGACGCTCGACGGCACGGGCAGGAAAATATCGATCGCCAATCCGAAACTAATCATTAATGCAGACTGCCAAGGCTGCATCGCGACTGCACTATTAACCAAAGATTCGATAGCTGGTTCCAGCCACCACCCAAGCAATAGAAACGGGATGGTTGGAATTGCCAACGCGATCGCAATCATCCGTGCCAGGAGGTAGACGCTTCTGTTTGGTTGCGACATGGATGCGTAACAATGGTTAGATCGACTCTAGTTTTCTAGGCAACCAATCTGATATTGGGGAGCCGCAAATTCTATTCTTGTTCATGGTTTGCTAGAAGACAACATTCATTCCCTTTTGCTGCACAACGACCTTTCCTATTTGCTGGATGCATGACTGATACGTCCCTCCCACCCTTGCGACGACTGCAATATTCAAG
>CAZDBE010000349.1:0-3697 GCA_964503675.1 uncultured Pirellulaceae bacterium
TTGCATCGACCCCAACCCTGCTGTCTCTGGACGTGGAATCGCAAAACTGACCGAGGCCGGAATCCAAGTCGACGTAGGCGTCGAAGCCGAAGCGGCCAGCAACTTGATTGCTCCCTTCCACAAGCGTGTCGTCAGCGGCCTACCTTGGATTATCGCTAAATGGGCAATGACCATCGACGGAAAAATTGCCACGATGCACGGTGACAGTCAGTGGATCACTAATCCTCACTCGCGCGACATCGTGCAGTCCATTCGCGGCCGGGTCGATGGAATAATGGTTGGGTTTGGAACCGCCGATGCCGACGATCCGTTGCTGACCGCGCGCGGTGAAAAAAAACGAACCCCCGCTAGGATTGTCGTCGATTCCCAAGCGCGTCTTCGGCTGGATTCTAAACTGGCCACTTCCACTGATCAGGCACCAGTGATTCTGGTCACCTCGCCCTTTCATGACCAACAGCATGCTGCAAAGCTCTCCGCACTTGGGGTAGAAGTTTGGGTGGGCGAATCGCAGGATCCAGACCAACGACTACATGAGTTTTTGCGTGAGTTCGCCAGTCGCGGAAATACGAATTTGATGGTCGAAGGTGGCGGCACGCTGATGGGGTCGCTAACCAAAATGAATCTGGTCGATGAAGCCCATGTGTTTGTTGGCCCAAAAATGCTCGGCGGAAAGAACTCGATCACTCCAGTCGAGGGAGAAGATCCAACGCTGATGGCCGCTTCCAAATTGTTTTCACTGCGCTCCGTCAGAAGAATCAATGACGACGTCTACATGCAGTACCGAAGAATTTCAGCTGCGGATCAGCAGGGCTAACCATGCTGAAAAGAATTAGACAGACAGGATTGATGTACTCAATCGGTATCGCGATCAATCGAATCGTTCCAAGTTGGCTATTTCGATTTCGAATTTTCACCGTCTACCAGATTGATCCAAAGACAATTTTGCCACGATCCGATGCCTCTAACGACGATTCAGTTCAAGTTTCTCTAGCTCAATCCGAAGCGGAAATTTCGGCCGTCGTTAAACTGACTTGGTTTCAACCGGGTGATATGGACGCTGATTTCCAGTCGGCTCAAGCAAACATCGACGGACAGCTTGCTGGAGCCGTTTGGGCGGCAGGGCGCGGGTTTGACGAAACCGATCTGGGGCTTCGAATCGAATTGACGCCGGATCAAAGTTGGATATTTGCGGCGCTTGTGGACGGACAGTTTCGCCGGAGAGGCGTTTACTCACGCGTATTGGGTTTTATGGTGAATCATTTGGAACAAGTGCAGCGCGGCCAGCAATTCCTGTCCATCAACCCCACCAACATCGCATCGGTAAAGGCACATGAAAGATACATTGATTCGGTACTTGGCAACGTAGTTGCGCTGCGGGTGCTGGGAGTGGCGTTTTGCTTATCCACGGGCAAGCGTCTTCAACCGTCGTCATGGATCTCGACGAACAGCAAATTGAATCCAATATTGATACAGCTAAAGTGAAGCCATCGCAATGCAACTTTTATTCCAGAATCAGGAACCAAAAATGAATCGCTCGCTCATGCCCAACGCCTCTCGTTTTTCAATTGCGATCTTGCTCGTCGTTCTTGTCGCCGCTCTCATGTCCGCTACGTCGACGGCTCAAGAATTGAATCAGCCACCGAAAAATTTCCAAGCTTTATTTAATGGCAAGGACACCAGTGGCTGGTACGGTTGGGCTACGAAGAACCCTGAAAAACTGTGGGCAATGTCTGATGAAGAACAGGCTCAATACAAGAAAGAGAGTCGTAAGGACATTGAACAACACTGGTCGGTAAGAGACGGCATTCTCGTTAACGACGGGCACGGCCTGTACCTAACTAGCGAAAAGGAATTCAGTGACTTTGAATTGCAACTTGAGTATAAAACCGTCGCCTTAGCCGATAGTGGAGTCTATCTGAAAGCCACCCCGCAGGTGCAGATCTGGGACTACACCGAAGAGAAAAAGTTCAAGATTGGAGCCGATAAAGGATCCGGCGGGCTATGGAACAATTCGGAGGGCGCCGCAGGAAAAGACCCTCTAGTATTAGCGGACAATCCCTTCGGGCAATGGAACAAGTTCCGCATTCGCCAAGTTGGCGCTCGGACGACGGTTTGGCTCAACGGGAAGAAGGTCGTCGACAATGCGATTCAGGAAAACTTTTTCGATCGTACACGGCCGCTCTTTCGCAAAGGCCCGATCCAATTGCAAACACACGGCGGCGAGATTTCTTGGCGGAATGTGTTCGTCAAGGAATTTAGCAGCGATGAAGCCAACCAAATATTACGCGCCGAAGGTGGCTCCGAAGGTTTTACTGCGCTCGCGACGGAGAACGAATTGAAGGGGTGGGCCGGTCCAATCGAGAACTATTCGATTGAAGAAGGTGTCATCATGTGTAGGCCTGACAAAGGCGGCACGATTTACTACGACAAAGAGATCAGCGACTTTGTGGTACGGATGGAGTTCAAGCTTCCGCCGGGCGGAAACAATGGGCTGGCGATTCGTTACCCGGGAAAAGGCGACACAGCCTACGAAGGGATGTGCGAGTTGCAGGTGCTGGATTCTGAGCACAAAAAATACGCGGGGCTTGATCCTCGGCAATTCCACGGTAGTGTGTATGGGATGGTCGCCGCCCATCGTGGTTACCTGCGCCCGACGGGGCAATGGAACTTCCAAGAGGTCACCGTAAAAGGATCCACGCTCAAAGTCGAACTGAACGGGACCGTGATCCTCGACTGCGATCTCAGCACCGTAAAGGAATTCCTCGATGACAAGCCGCACCCGGGCATGACGCGCGAAAAAGGATACTTTGGCTTCGCCGGACACGGTGACCCGGTTGAATTTCGGAATGTAGAACTTAAAGAGTTATAGGCGACCGATCGCGCATATCTGCCGCCATAGGCGCTCAGACGGATTGCGTTTTTGCCCAATTTTAGGGAAATTCTTGTTCCTGAACCTGACCGCCGGATTTCGGTCTGATTCGATGAAAGCATTGCTTTCTCCCCATTTAAGAAACTGATTGCCCAAACGCCGAAAGCTCTCTGACTCGATGAACGCTCTGAAAGAACTTCAAAACTGTTTCCAGCCTGTACTGGCGAAATACACCGATCAGGTGGAGGCGATGTTGAATCTGATCCGCCCCGCGGGCGACGCTAAATTCGGAGACTTTCAAGCGAACTTCGCAATGCCGCTAGGTAAGTCTGCCGGTAAGTCGCCGCGCGAAGTGGCTGAAGAGATTGTCGCAGCCACCGATCTCTCGCAGATCTGTCAGAACGTTGAGATCGCTGGGCCCGGATTCATTAACCTGACGCTCAACGACGCGTGGCTCAAGTCAAACCTTGCGACCGCATTTGCTGATGACCGATTGGGAGTGAATAAAGTTGAGACAGCGCGAAACTATATCGTCGATTATTCTTCACCCAACGTCGCCAAACCGCTGCACGTTGGGCACATTCGATCGACCGTCATCGGAGATGCGCTGACACGAATTTTGAATTTCATGGGGCACCAAGCCGAAAGTGATAACCATATCGGTGACTGGGGGACTCAGTTCGGTATGATTATTTATGGCTATCGAAACTTCCGAGACGATGCGGCTTTTCAAAAAGAACCCATCACGGAACTCTCGAGACTGTACCGAATGGTCAGGTTGCTGATCGAGTTTCATAAATCTACGGCCAAGCTTCCCGAGCTGAAAAC
>CAZDBE010000349.1:3797-5783 GCA_964503675.1 uncultured Pirellulaceae bacterium
CCGGTCTGTAAGCAAGACATGCAAGCGATCTACGATCGTCTGGACGTGACGTTTGACATGGAGTTGGGCGAGAGCTACTACCATGATCAATTGGCCAGCGTAGTCGATGATCTGGAGGCCAAGGGATTCGCGCGGACCAGTGACGGAGCAATGTGTGTGTTCTTGGAAAATTTTGAGACACCGATGATCGTCAGAAAGCGCGACGGCGCGTTTTTGTACTCGACGACCGATCTGGCTACGATCAAATACCGCATGGAAAATTTCGATGCTGACGCGTGCTTGTACGTCGTCGATCATCGTCAACACGAACACTTCGAAAAGCTGTTCGAGGTCGCCTCTATGTGGGGCTACGATCAGGCCGAACTGAAGCACGTTAGCTTTGGGACTGTGATGGGAAAGGATGGTAAGCCTTTTCAAACACGTTCGGGGACCATCGTCGGGCTGGCCGGACTGCTCGATGAAGCAGAGTCCAGAGCATTGGTCATCGCCAAAGAGGTCAATGATTCTCTTGATGAGGCGCAACTGAAAGAGAACGCGCGCGTCGTGGGAATCGGGTCGTTGAAATACGCAGATCTCTCTCAGAACCGCGCGTCGGACTACACCTTCGACTATGACAAAATGCTGGCTCTCAAAGGCAACACGGCAACCTATCTGCAGTACGGATACGCGCGTGTGCAGGGTATCTGGAGAAAGGTCGACATCACTCTTGATACCGTGCGTGCGAAGCCAGCCGAATTTGAATTCGAGACTCCGATCGAACGCGCCCTTGCAGTTCAATTGCTTCGGTTTGAAGAAGCGCTAACGGATGTATTGGTCGACTACAAACCAAATTTGCTTTGCAATTACCTGTTTGATCTGTGCCAGACCTATTTCACATTCTTCTCGACTCCGGAATGTAATGTGAAAAACACTCAATCCGAATCATTGAAGTTCAGCCGTTTGCAGCTTTGCGATCTGACCGCCCGAACTTTAAAAACGGGTCTTGGACTGATGAACATCGGCGTACTGGACAAGATGTAAATACGCATGAGCCAAACAAAGAAAACTGCGATCCCTGCGACTGACTGGATCAACCAATTTCACTGTGGTGATGCGATCGATGTGGCTCGGTCGATGCCCAGCGACATCGTCGACACGATCGTGACAAGTCCGCCCTATTTTCAACAGCGCGACTACGGGTCAGATCTTCAGATTGGTCAAGAAAAATCGATCGAGCTATATGTCGAGCGGATGGCGGAGCTGTTCGTTGAGCTGAAGCGCGTCGTCAAACCCACCGGCAGTCTCTGGATGGTGATCGGTGACAAATATATCAAAGGCGAGCTTCAAGGTGTGCCGTGGCGGGTGTGTCTGGCTCTAAAAGATGCCGGCTGGCGATTGCGGAGTGACTGCATCTGGCATAAGCCCAACGCGATGCCCTCAAGCGTCAAGACGCGGCCGACGACCGACCACGAGTACATTTTCTTTTTCAGCAACGAGAAAGATTACTTCTATGACGCCGATGCGATTCGCGAACCACACGTGACGTTTTCGGAGGATTCGAAGATGAAAGGCGGTCGCAATCACTTCGGCAAACGAGGCGGCACGCCGGAGGCTGGTAAGAATAGCGGCGACAACAACTTACATGACGGACGCTGGGACCAAGCGTTCCACCCCAAAGGCCGCAACAAACGCACCGTGTGGTCGATTACGCTTTCGAAGTTTCGCGAAGCCCATTTTGCCGTCTACCCGCAGAAGCTGGTCGAAACCTGCATCAGCGCCTCGTGCCCACCAGATGGTGTCGTGCTTGATCCGTTTTCAGGGGCTGGCACAACGGCGCTGACGGCCAAGGAAATGGGACGTGACTTTATCGCCATCGACTGCAATTCCGAGTTCTGCGAAATGGCTAAGACGCGACTTGAAAAGAACGGCAATCCTATTTGATGTGCTTGAGCGTCTCTGTGAGGTCGACTTTTTTGGCGTCGGCCCACAGCGCTTCAAGACTGTAGA
>CAZDBE010000350.1:0-5775 GCA_964503675.1 uncultured Pirellulaceae bacterium
TTGCTTGGCACCCGCATTAAGCACCTCGATCGATCGCCAGCGTCCTCGAGCAAACGCGAAAGCATCGCCTTCGGGAATCTTCCCGTTGGACGCCGTGTTGAACTCAACGCGAATGATGTCATCAATTACTAAATCAATTCCGTTGAAGCGGTGCTTGGCGACCTTGTAGTCTCTCTTGGTCTCAGGGTTGGTTGCTTCTCCAACTTTCTTCCCCGAAACCAGCACACGATAACTGCTCTCCCCGTCAGTTTCAGTCAATGCGTTCAGTACCAAATCGTACTTCCCCGGCTTACCCTTGAACTTGGCCTCGGCGGCAGCAAACTTGTCCTTGTGAGCCGCGGCGTTGATCGCCAACGCCTTGCGGTTGTCGTCCTTGTACCCACGCACGAAACCATCGCCCACCACAAACTCAAAATCGTTCATCGCCGACAGTAGCATCGGCTGGTTAGATTTAGCTGGTTTGGCCTTAACTGATTTTGCCTTCGCTGGCTCTCCGAAAGAGGTAAACTCCTGCCCTGCGGTGACAGGCTGCACGATCGCAACCCAGTCTTTGTCGGCGTCGGCCGGCGGTTCCCCTAGCATGAACTTCCCGCCACTTTCCACCGCTTCGACCGAGCCAATCTGAATGTTGCCACCACTGCGCGGATCGAACCACAGAACCTCGAATACTCCACTGGCATCGGTCAGGTCGATCGATGTACCGGCGGCCTGTTTTGCATAGACCACATAAAAGTTGCCTTCGTTGTGAGCCAAGCAATAACCATTGTCGCTGTAAAGCAAATCGTTAGCGTTGCTCATGTCCCAAAACGGAATCCTTTGCTTCCGAAAGAAATCGATTGCTATACTACTTTGCTTCCACATGTTTTCTCGAACGCGAAAGTCCTGACAGCTCAGATCGCTGTGATCATGCTTGTAGCCAAAGTACCATTCAACGCCAGCTCCACCGGCCATGAGATTGCCCCATAACGCGTTCTGTCGCGCATTGTCTCGCGTTGGATCTTCTGCGTCAGGAATCAAAGCGTGTGACGCGTCACCGGGTTCATCACAAGCGACGACCCAAGGCTTACCGGCCTCCACGCTACGCCGAATATACTTTAGTGTGGCCCCATGAACGTTTCGAAAATCGGCTTTGTTTGTTTGCAGCGAGAATCCGGTAAGCTCCGAAGCATCGCCCAGCATGTCAAAATGATTGTTGCCATTGTGGATGACGATGTGGTGGTGGTAAGGATCGTGTTCGAAAAAATAGTTAGCCCAAGCGACTTTCTTCTCCGTGCTGACCTTATGACCGAGGCCAACTTCCTCACCTAGGTTCCAGTTCAATGCCAGATGATGTCCGAATCGAGCAATTAGCTCGCGATAGTACAGTTTTCGTTGTGGTCCTAGCTCCCCTTTGTCCAGTAGATTGACGTTTTCGGCTTCCTGCGTTTTGAAGTGAAGGTACATTCCAAGTTGATCACCGTGAGAAAGAACAATTTCCCACTGGTCCAATTTTGAACAATCAAGCCGAGCTCGTTCGTCATAGCTTGTATAGGGAAACACATTTCGATCGTCGCCTTCAATATTGAGCGTGAGAAATGAGAATACGTTCAACCCCTGCGACGCAAGGTAGTTCACGGCACCAATCAGCCCTTTGCCCTTGCCATCCTTCCACGAAGGGTCACCCTCTTTCCAATCCTTAACATGAGGTTCCCAGTTCTTAACGAGGTTGTCTTTGTGTCCGTCGGTAGCAAAATCTCCATCAAAATCGGCGTAAGCGAAAAGATTCTCTGGAGCATCAACGCCCGCCTTTAGGAAAAACTCATTATTGCCGGTGAATTTCAAATGATGTTTTCCAACATAGCCAAGCCGTCCTTTGCCGCGAAAGTCACGACCGCTTTTGTCTGAAGGATCGACAACGAAAGAACCCTCCAAGCCATCGACGGATTCAACCGGTTCACCTGCGGCCTTATCATCCGAAACAGCAATCCCAACACCTTTGCGGAACGATACGGTGTAGTTCCATTCGCCGACATGATCCGGAGACAAATGAGCACGCCATTTGTTACCCGATGAAGCAGATGTATTCGCGGCGTCACCGTCGGCAGCGAAATAGCCGGGTACTTTGTAGGTAAGCCCCGTTTCCGGATGATCAAATATGACATCCAAACGGTAGTCCATAAACGGATTCGGATCACCGTCTTCGGAAGCTTCTGGCCCATCGATGGTGAGTGTGACCTTGTGCCATTGCCGTAAGTCGCCTGAAACGGAAACCGCCTCCTGTGCCGCAACGACGGCCTCAAAACTTAAAACCAAAAATAACGCAATGAAGAAACTGAAGCAGGGAGTTGTGTAGATCCGGTTCACAGATAACCTCAAGAAATTTTTCGGATGGATAGATGAAGAATTAACTGGCACTCACCCCGTTAAGTTCCGGTGCGAACCCAAGAAAGCATGTGTTTTCCCGTTCATTTTAATTGGACAGTTACTGCGTTGCTATACGCGCGTCCACTGCGAAAACGCGAACTACGGGGACAGAATGTGCTTACCTTCCTCGAATTGGCGATGACAAGCATTGCAATTGTTCAGCATGCCCTTCCACGCGGTTGTGGCGGCAGCAAAATCCTTCTTACGCGCAGCTTGATATAGCGCGTCGCCATCGTCACGCGAAGCAGCAGAATGGCGGGCCCAGTCGTCAGCAGAATCCTCAGGCAACCGTGCGAAAAGCAGATTACAGCTCTCGGCAAGGATTAAAGAATCTGACTTCACCTTCTTCCAGCCCTGGTTGTCCGAGGGCTCTTCTGCCATGGCACCTTTCAACCGGCGATAGGTCGGCTGAAAGACATATTCCATGAACTCATGCATGCTATCTTCCACGACCTTGGCTTGGGGTTGTTCTTTGGAGGCCGCTGGCACTGAGGATTTTTCGTTTGATTCATCTTCGACGCCCGTTTGGGCCACCGAGACGACACCCGCAAAAACTGAAAACAGCGTTAAGCAAGCAAAAATCATATAGCGCTTCATGGGAATCTCTATCTAAATCAGGTTCAAGGACACTTTCAAACAATAAATTGTACCCACTACCTCACCAATTGCATCAACCTACCCAATGTCACCTTGGCATTGGTGTTTTGGCCTTAAAAAGCTAAATTGTGGGGCGAGGCGAGCGATGATCGGACCGCAACTGCATTGTAGAACAGATTACGTTGGTTCCACGGTTGCGAAATTCAAAAACAAATCGTCAACACCATTTCTTGGACGAAATGTGACAACCTGAAATTCAAGGATGAGAAGGACAAGTGGCAGCGACGTTATCACAAAAATTCTTT
Source organism: uncultured Pirellulaceae bacterium (assembly GCA_964503675.1). Taxonomy (GTDB): domain Bacteria; phylum Planctomycetota; class Planctomycetia; order Pirellulales; family Pirellulaceae; genus Mariniblastus. The sequence continues at coordinate 3,306 of CAZDBE010000350.1, forward strand.
GGGCAGTTCAATGCTCTGGCGCTTCCGGCAGCACTCGACATGATCGATCTGAGGATAGCGCACTTCGATCGTAGCGTCGATCCGGCGCGGCCTGAATACCACGAACATGTTGTGTTTTCGTTCTGGCATGAATACATCAGCGTCGTCCTCCCGCGCTGGGGACATACGCCGCTAACCATCCTGTGCTCGCAGCACCGCGACGGCGAATGGGTAAATCAAACGGGCCTAGCCTTGGGCTTGCGAGTAGTACGCGGCAGTACATCGCGCGGCGGATCGTCAGCCATTCGGCAACTGAAAAAGAGCTGCAAAACTTCCAGTTTGGCAATCTCCCCCGATGGACCACGCGGACCGCGTCGAGAAATGGCATTGGGGCCCATTTATCTTGCGTCGTTATTAGGTCTGCCCATCGTTCCGGTCGGTATAGGAATCAGCAATCCTTGGCGACTGAACACTTGGGATAAATTTGCCATCCCCCGTCCTTTGTCGCGTGTTCGACACATCTTCGGGCCCAAGGTATTTATTCCACGAAAGTCATCACGCGCAGAATTAGAAGCTTTCCGAGTAGGCATTCAGGATTTAACTAACGACCTTTGTGATTGTGCAGAAGCTTGGGCCGTTTCAGGTGAGAAGATGGTAGGCGAGCAACCGTTCACGCGCGCTCGACGCACCAACAGCATAGATTTCTCCAAACTGACCGTTGCCGCACCACCAACGGAGACCGAGAAAATCAAAGGCATTTCAAAGTCGCTGCCAATCATAAGATCCTCTTCGGCCGCTTGAGTTATTATTGCCGTCTTGAATTGTGCTGTTGAACCGGACACCGATACGTTTGTGTTGTCCCGCCAGCGATCTACCAGAGTGCTTATCGCGCTCTTCTAAAGTTACGTCTGCGATCTCGCTGCACGGTAGATTCCCTTCCCCCATATTTCATGGGCGACTCCACCTCTTCTTTGCAATCGCAGCGCCCCAAATCACTTTTCCTTCAGTTGCTCTCAAGTGCGCAACCTCAATTCCGACTTTTCTCAAAACTTAACAATGGCTTCACCAATTCTTATTCTTTGATCCATATCATCTCGCGAAAAGCAGTTCACACATATTAAACTCGCACCCATTAGTTAGAGAGAACTTGATGAAAAGGCTGTTTATTGCACTCACCTTAGCCCTACTCAGTTATTCAACAAGACTCAATGCTCAGGTCATTCTTAACGAGTACAACGCCGTTCGAAGCGACCGATTTCTCGATGGCGATACGTTCGCTGAGAGCACCGCGTCTGACTCAACGTTTGGCAGAATCGTTGGCAACGGCGGCAACTGGTTCGAGTTGCTTGTCATTGGAGACGGCAGTTCTTCTACGGTAGACATGCGAGGCTGGACCCTTAATTGGACTGAGGACGAAGAGGTTAGCCTCGGGGTAACTTCCGCCGGGACAATCTCTTTGAGTAACGACACTACTTGGGCAGCGATAGAAGTTGGGACACTCCTGACATTCATCGAAACATCTGACGCCGGTGGAGTTGCCGGGATCAGTACTGCAACTGATACTTCTTTCGACAGTGCCGCCGACGATTGGCACATGAATTTTTCCACCACACAAGAACAAGCCACCGGGACTTTGCTAACGGCCACAACTAACGACGGAGTTGCTGGTGAATTTTCTGTTGGAAACGACGATTGGCAACTAACCATCTTAGATGCATCTGGCAACACGATTTCAGGGCCTACAGGAGAGGGAGATGGCAATTTGACCGGCGTCGGCAGCAGAGAAGTTGCGAAGCTCGAAGGTCTTGAAGCACCCAATGCATCGCTTGCCGATTGGGTGGGGATTGATCTCCTACTGGCCCCCTACAACGATGGTTCTTCCAGTACTTTTGGTGAGGCGAACGTATTCAGCGGCGGAACTCTAACACAAGACCTATCAGCATTACGCGAGCGCGTCACATGCGGCGATGTCAATCTAGACGGCGCCGTAGACTTCTCCGACATCCCCGCATTTATTGAAGTTCTGATCGGTGGCACTTACCTGCAACAGGCAGATTGCAACCAAGATGACATGGTGGACTTCGCGGACATCGATCCGTTTATTGAAGTCCTGATTGGTAGCTAAGGATAAGGAGAAATCGCCGAGGGGGCGTTCTAGTGGGTCGCCCTTTCTGCTGCGTTGCCGGCGCAATTTAGTCGGCAACGTTTACCTACTAGGACAAGAATCTTTCTTTACTCAATTTAGATTGGTCTAAGGATTATCATGAACCGAAGTCGTTCATCGAAGGGATTTACGTTGGTCGAGCTCCTAGTGGTGATTGCCATTATTGGGGTTCTGATTGGAATGCTGCTACCTGCCGTTCAGTCGGTGCGAGAAGCGGCTCGTCGGACCGAATGCTTGAACAACATGAGGCAGCTCGGGCTTTCTCTTCACATCTACGAAAGCGCCCACCAAGCGTTCCCGCCTAGCCGTCTGGCACCAGACGATCAA
>CAZDBE010000351.1:0-5763 GCA_964503675.1 uncultured Pirellulaceae bacterium
TTCGGCCAATTGAGCGTAGTCATTCGCATCAGCAATCGATCCGGGACGCAGACCGTCTCCGATTGAGAAACTTACATCGTAGGCCGCGCAGATATCGCAGATCTCATCCCAATGCTCGTAGAGAAAATTCTCCTTTTCGTGGTGCATACACCATTTCGCGAGAATCGAACCGCCGCGCGATACAATGCCCGTCATTCGTTTCGCCGTGTGAGGAACGAATGCTCGCAGAACACCGGCGTGAATCGTGAAATAATCCACGCCCTGTTCGGCCTGTTCAATCAACGTATCGCGGAACATTTCCCAAGTCAGTGCTTCGATGTTTCCGCCTGTCTTCTCCAGAGCCTGATAAATCGGAACCGTTCCGATAGGGACTGGGCTGTTGCGAATGATCCACTCCCTTGTGGCATGAATGTTCTTTCCAGTGGAAAGATCCATCACAGTGTCCGCGCCCCACTTGGTTGACCAACGCATCTTTTCGACCTCTTCGTCAATGGTAGAGGTAACCGCCGAGTTTCCGATGTTGGCGTTGATCTTCACAAGGAAGTTCCGCCCGATGATCATCGGTTCGCATTCAGGATGATTGACGTTCAGCGGAATGATCGCGCGGCCTCTGGCAACCTCTGATCGGACGTACTCCGGCGTGATAAATGCCGGGGTCATCGCTCCCCACGTCTGACCGGGATGTTGGTGCTCCATACGATTTCGTGGCACCTGTTTGTCAGGATCGATCTCCGACGGGCGAGGCATTTCGTAGCCTTCGGGCGTGGAGCACAACTGCCGGATGCGATCAGAAGCCTCAGGTGGCAGGTCATTGAGGTTCGGATAAGCATCGGCGATCGTTTTGAACTCTTCTTTACGCCCAAGGTTTTCGCGGATCGCGATGTATTCCATTTCAGGAGTGATGATTCCCTGATCGGCATACCACTTCTGTGTGACCGGATGCCAATCGGTCTCGCCATCAGCGCTACCCTTGGCACGCAACGGACTGCGTTTCAATCCCGGATACTCTTTCAATCTGTTCTTGGCGTTTTTGAGCGAGTTGTATTTGTCAGCGTGCGCCTCGGAGAGATAGCCGTTGTCTTCAGGCGTTACTTCTCGGGCTGCGTATTCTTCGACGTCACCACGTTGCTGAATCCACTGAAGCCGCATCGCCGGTAAACCCTTGGTGACGTCACCTTTGAAGTCGGGATCACCCCAGGGGCCAGAACAATCATAGACTCTGACAGGGTCGTTCTTTTCGATCGTCCCATCGGAGTGCTCGGTATCGGAGAGGCGGATCTCCCGCAAGGGTACCTTCACATCAGGATGAATCTCACCGTCGACATAGATGCGGGTCGAGTTAGGGAAAAGCGTGGGATCATTTTCGATCGCTCGAATCTCATCCGCGTTGTCAATGTCTTCGGTGAATTGACCAGTGTAGTCGCCACGCTGTTTGCCCAGTTCACTAAGTTCTGGCGATGGCTGTTTGGGTGCGTTCATAATTTTCCCTAAAGTTAACAACGGGGAAAACAGACGCAGAAAGAAGAAGTCACGTTTAACGTCAAGAAACAGACTCCTCGCTCCCTTCGTCGGAATTATCCGTATCAGGTTCAAAGGGTTGTTCTGGCAGAGTAGCCAGAACTCTCAGTCCAATTTGGACACCCCTGCTTGAGTCCGATTATGGTCATTGTTTGGTTTTGGTCAAGGATTTATTTGTTTTACGGACAATTCGACACGGCTTATTGATAGCTGAATAGACTCGTTTTTTTCATCAATCACTAACGGACAGCAACCCCTTGAACTTTTGTTCCAAACAGCAAGGAAGATTCGAAGGCCTCTTTCATTGAGGTGGGGGTTAGTTTTCAAGCGCTTAACGACGCTGTATAACTAGTGCATTGGCTTGCAGCAACGTGAGTCAAATTCTTTAACTCCTGTTTGCGACCTTGCCATGCTCAAGCCTCACCAGCTTTTCAGTTTGCCCGTTCTAGCACTGTCCATCATCATTTTAAGCGGATGTGAGACCACGGACTACGAACCGCTAATCATGAAGAAGAAGCTGAAGGAGATGGATCAGAAAATTCAGCAGTTGGAGAACACTATCGAATCGCTGAAATCACAGCCCCCGTCATCTGAATCAACGTCTGGCTCTTCGACCAAACCACCTGTGCCAGCGGCTCCTGAAGCGCCTACAAACCCACCGTCGGCCAAATCATCTTCAGTAGAATCGTCTTCGATAAAGCAAGCTTCGGCTTCAGAGGAAGAGACGGTTTCCCCCGCGGCAAGCTTGCCAAGCTCCGACATTATCTCGGCCATTAAATCCTCTGGTGGATACGTAACCGTTGACTCTAGCGGTGCGATTATCAAAGTTGATTTTTCAGAAACACGACGGTTCAAAGAAACATTACCAAAACTTGCCCAAATAGAATCGCTTAAGCATCTTGCACTCAATGGGCTCCAAACCGATGCAAGCGTATTCGAAACGCTGGCCACGTTCACTTCGCTCGAACGACTCGACATTCAACGTTCTAGCCCAACGGCGCCGGACTTCGACAACCTGAAGAAGATTCCAACACTTAAGTTTCTCGAACTTAGCCGCGCAAAACTTGACGCAGCTGGTTTCGCATCGCTTTCTACGTTTCCGGTGCTCGAGCAGATCCGCTGTGGGCAAACTAAAATCGGCGACGAAGCAATTTCGCATCTGACAAAACTCAAAACATTGCGCGCGATTGACCTCTCCGACAACCCAATCACCGACGGTGCTTTGGAGTCACTGCAGGACCTGCCCAAACTCAGCTTTCTGAAAGTCTCTGGCAAACAAATCACGGACGCTGGAATGGCTGCCGTCTCCCGCATGAAGAGACTCAAAGTTATCGGCCTGAATGAAACTGCAGTGACCGACGCAGGCGTTAAGAGTCTTGGTAGTCTAAAGAACTTGCGTGAGGCTCATTTCTTTCGAACGGCTGTTGGCGACGGTGCTCTCGAAACTCTCTCCGAGCTGCCCGAGTTGACGACGCTAAACTTGCGTGGATCGAACGTCTCAGACGTCGGTGCCGCAGCGCTGGCTAAGCTGAAGAAATTGAGAAAGCTTGACCTAAGTGAAACATCGTCGCCCGGTTTGACTGCCGCCGGCATCGAATCCATCTCCTCAATCGCAAGTTTGAGGTCGCTGAACCTGTGGAGTACACCCACCGATGACGATGCCACCGAACATCTAGTAAAGATGAAAAATGTTACGTGGCTGAATCTGGACAACACTCCGGTTACCGACGCCGGCGTCAGTCAACTTACCGCAATGCCTCAGCTCACTTGGTTGCACTTGGGTAAAACGGCCACCACGGACGCTTCGGTTGCGGCGCTTAAGCAACTGACCAATCTGAAATACCTGAGCGTTCGCCAATCGAAGGTTTCAGAAGCCGGATATAAACAGCTGGACGATTTCTTCTATCCGAAGGGCTGCGAGTTGGTCGCACCGTAGCTATTTTGCGTAGCCGATCTCGCAAGAGATTGGAGGCAAAAGAGTAACCCATCCAAAGTCTTGGGACTTCGGCTACGAGCGCGAAGCCCGGCACCGCTCTTTGAGCCAAGTACGACACTTCGAAAAGTACTCCTGAAAGTCACCTCGCTGATAATCAGGGTAAGTCCATCGGCTGCTGCACCACTCTTTCTTGCGAAAGAATAGCGTCACCTCCGCGTAGATTCCTTTTGACATGTACAAGCGGTGGTCGCGATCCTTGGTCGTCGCCAGCACTAATTTGGCTTGGCTGATGTATCCCGGATCAAGGTTCAAAGGACGTTCCTCGGGATCGTCGTGTTGAGCGATGTAATCTTGTTCCAACTGGTTGGTTGCCCGTTTGGCAGCAACGATCGCATCGGGATCGACCAGCGCCTCGAATGCCACGAACTGTTTCTTCAGATTATCGCCCATTGATGCGTTGTAATAGCTAGTCTCTGTGAAGTCATAAACAGGGCTCTCCAGCGCGACGGGCCCGTATGATTCGATCAGTTGGTCGATGCCCCAACGCAAAGCCTCGGGGTATCGGCTGACCATGGCACAGATCAACAGAACAGGTTGGTGTGTCGATATTTCGCCCATGAAACAAACTCCAAGAGTCGCCTTTCGCAAAAGAACGTTGTTTTGCCGAGCGAAAGACCACGATGACTAATACGACTTGCCAAAGATTCCTTTGACCTTCGTCTTCTGGCCGGTGAAGATGCAGTGGCCTTCTTCATGATCCTGCCCAAGAGGAATGCAGCGCGGCGTCACTTTCAATGGCTTGAGCTTTTCCTCCATCTCAGGAGAGTCAACAAAATAGCCCTCGGCAAAACCGGCGTGAATCTCAGACTGATCCTTATTCTTAGGCGTGAAGAACTTCTCAAACTTATCCCACGACTTGATCGTCCTAGTGTGCTCGGTTCGCATCGCGAGGGCGCGTTCGAACAGGCCATTCTGAATTTTGTCCAGCGTTTCGGTCAAAGTTGAAACGAATTCGGCTTGGCTGACGCCGTATGATTTTGGCTGATCGCGGCGACCAACAAACACGCTGCCCTTTTCTAGGTCGCGTGGTCCTATCTCGACCCGAATCGGCACGCCTCGTTTGACGTGGTACCACTTTTTCTCGCCGCCACGTAGATCACGATCATCCACGAATGACTCGACTCGGAAACCGTGATACTGAAGCGACTTCAGCTCCTTATCTAACGCGTGGCACGCCTCCATCACTTTCGCTTTCTCTTCGTCAGTCTTGAAGATTGGCAGGATCACCACTTGTCGCGGCGCCATACGAGGTGGCAATACTAGTCCATCGTCGTCGCTGTGTGACATGATGAGTGCTCCAATCAAACGTGTTGACACGCCCCACGACGTCGTCCACGCGAATGATTCTCCACCTTCGGCATCTTGGAATTTGATTTGCTGGGCCTTAGAAAAATTCTGGCCAAGGAAGTGGGACGTCCCCGCTTGTAGTGCTTTGCGATCCTGCATCATGGCCTCGATGGAGTAGGTCACATCGGCACCCGGGAATCGTTCGCCAGCGGTTTTTTCGCCTTTGATCACCGGCATCGCCATCACGTTTTCAGCGAAATCCGCGTACACATCCAGCATTGCACGCGTTTCCTCCAAAGCTTCCTCTTTGGTTGCGTGGGCGGTGTGGCCTTCCTGCCAGAGAAATTCTGCCGTCCGCAGAAACAGACGGGTGCGCATTTCCCAACGCACAACATTTGCCCACTGGTTAATCTTCAGCGGCAGATCGCGATAAGATTGCACCCATCTGGAAAATGCGTCGCCGATAATCGTCTCGCTCGTCGGGCGCACGATCAGTGGCTCTTCAAGTTCACCAGCAGGAATCAGTCCCCCCTCAGGCCCCGGTTCGAGGCGATGATGAGTCACCACTGCGCATTCTTTGGCGAAGCCGTCAACGTGTTCGGCTTCTTTCTCCAGAAAGCTCTTGGGAATGAACAGCGGGAAATAGGCGTTTTCATGCCCGGTGTCTTTCAACATCCGGTCGAGAACACGCTGCATATTTTCCCAGATCCCGTACCCCCAAGGCTTGATAATCATGCAGCCACGCACCGGGCTACTTTCAGCAAGGTCGGCGGCTTTAACCACTTGCTGATACCATTCTGGATAGTCTTCTTGCCGGGTGGGGGAGATTGCGTTCTTCGGCATCGGTATGCTTGAAAAAAGTTAGGTTTGTGAAAGCCGCCATTCTACGTCTGGATGCCAACAGATCATAGAAGGGGATCCGAGGTTCAGTCATTGTGAGTTTTTCGGCATCGGAATAGAAT
>CAZDBE010000352.1:0-5762 GCA_964503675.1 uncultured Pirellulaceae bacterium
CAAAAAGTAGTTCTTCAGGTTTCACTTTAGACTCCATTTCAAAAGGTGTTCTGCTATTTTCAATCTATAAATTTTGTATTAAGGATCTAGCTTTTCGGGCGCTTGTAGAATGGCAAGCTCACTACCATCGCGGCATGCGTTTTCCCGCGAATATCCACGTCGACTGTCGTCCCGACGGCAGAAAACTCTGGCAACAGATAGGCCATGGCGATTGGTTTTTCGAGAGTCGGTGAGAGTGTTCCACTTGTCAGCGTTCCAATGTTGGTTCCGTTGACCAGTACGCCGCAGCCCTCTCTGGCCGGACGACGCCCCTCTAGCTCTAGCCCGACTCGAACTGGATCCTGATTCGCTTCTTTCGATTTTGCGATCGCAGCATCGCCGCAAAAAGTACGCCCCTTATGGTTGATGGCGAAGTTCAATCCGGTCGAAGCCGCATTGATCTCTTCAGACAATTCGTGCCCGTACAGCGGCATGCCCGCTTCAAGCCGCAGCGTATCACGTGCCGCCAAACCAGACGCTCCTCCGCCTACGGCCTCAGCTTTATCGGCCAGTTTTTCCCATAGGCTTTCGGCAACCGCCGCATCCACAATCAACTCGCAGCCATCTTCACCCGTGTATCCTGTGCGCGAGACAATCGCCCATTGGTCTTCCACCTTCGCGACCGCACCGGAGTAGTAAGCTAATGATTCTGGATCGAGCGTGCCCATTTCGGCAATGATCCCGTTTGCCAAAGGACCTTGAACCGCAATCATGGCACTCTCTTGAGTCCGATCCTCCAGCCGGATATCGGAACCTTTTGGAATGTGCGATTGAAACCAGCTCGCAAGTTTCTCACGGTTGCCCGCATTGACGACCACCATATAGAACGTGTCACCATTGTCTTGTGAAGGCCCGAATGCCCCGGAGTCTTCGGGATGGCAATTCAAGTGATAGACCAGCACATCGTCAAGAATCATTCCGTTTTCGTTGGTAACCAACGAGTAACGAATTTTTCCGGCTTCCACGCCAGCAATCCGGCGAGTCATCAGTCCGTCGATCCATTGACCAACATCGGTACCGTAAAAAAAGAAGCGTCCCATGTGCGAGACATCAAACAACCCGACCGCCTTACGAGTCTGATGATGTTCCTGAATCACGCTTTGATACTGAACGGGCATTGACCACTGAGCAAAATCAACCATCCGCCCACCGTGGTTTGTGTGCCATTGCGACAGAGGAGTCAGTTTAAGCGCGGAGCTCGTTGAAGACATGAATGGGGTTCCGTTGTTGCCGGAACTCTACGCGCCGTAGCCACGATTACTCGTTCACATACGCGCAAAACCTCCGGACAGACCGCCGTTGCGATCAGTGGTGACTCAGAAAGAATGTTAAAGATCTTCGAAAGATTTTAGCGATCCACCGCTAAAAATCTAGCGGCTTTACTAACACTTTCTCTCGTAAATACTCAACTACATATCGACCTTGCCAAATTGCGGGTACGGCATGCCTGTTGGATATGAGCTGTCGAGACAGGCAGCTACTCTTCGGACGTGATGTACTGACGGTTGGTGATCACGATCATTCCAGAGATCAACGCAACGATCGTCATCACTAGGATGCAGACAATGTGGATCCATACCGGCCACGGTGGACCGAACTGAAACCGGTACTCTTTTTCTGGATAGGGCACGAACCAGTCTAGCCAGTTCAATCCCGTCTCGCGTAAGTGGTAGCTCATCGTGATCTTGCTGACCACCGCGGGCATAATAGCCAAGACCCCCTCAACTCCGATTAGGAAACCCGCAGCGACCACCATAGCCCGTTTGATGAAGATGGTTCCGATCAACGAAAATATCGCGCCGTAAACGAGGCAAGCCAGCCCATACACGCCGGCCAAGCAGCCCAAGGCGTACAACGGATCTTCCAAACCACCGTAGCCCTCCACCACCAAAACGCATCCAGCCAAAGAAACCAGAGTGGTCGCGAATGAAACAAGCACTGCCACGAGGTACTTCCCCAGAAAACAGGCAATTCTGCCGCCGGGCCTAACCACCAAAAAATGCCAAGTCTTGCCCTCAAGTTCACTGTGCACGTTGGGAGTCGCCCACAACAGCAACATCAATACGCAAATCAGCGCAACTAGAAACACTAGGGCAAACAACATGTTCTGCCCCAAATCTCCCGCCACGCTTCCATCACGAGAAAATATGCGAGCGACCACACTTAACATCACAGGCGGAAACAGCGCTAAACCAATCGCAACCATCAGGCGATGAAAGCTGAAGGATCGTCGAAGTTCAAACGAAAATGTAGCTAGAGCACCATTGATCCAGTTTGTCACAGTTTCTTCCTCGCCAGAAGCTCTCCGCGCTGAATTTTCATCAACGTAGAGAAAAGTGATTTGAGTGATTCGTCGTTGGATTCCACATCATCGATTGAGATCCCTGCATCGACTACGGCGCGAGGCAGCAGATCTAATACCTCCGCCAACACCATCGTTTCAACCTCAACCCGATCCTCACCGACAAACCGCATGCTCTTCACCGCACCCAAACCCGATAGTATCGCCACCAATTTTTTCGAATCGCTAGATTTGATCGTCAGCAAACTTGGGGAATTGGCAAGAATCCGACGCATCTCGTCGGGCGCTCCCGATGCCAATAACCTACCACCGTAGATCAAAAGAAACGAAGGGTTGACTGCTTCCACCTCGTGTAAAATGTGACTGGCCAACACCAAACTGCGCCCCTCAGACGCCCACTTTTTTAGCAGCGCCGTCATCTCGAACCGACCAATAGGATCCAGCCCATTAAATGGCTCGTCAAGAATCAATAGCTCCGGATCATGGGCAATCGCCTGAGCCAGTTTTGCACGCTGACGCATCCCCAACGAATACTCTGTGATAGGCTGGTTCAGCACATGCCCAAGACTGACCAACTCCAGTGCCTTCTTGGCACGTGATACAGCATCGGCCCGAGAAAATCCGTGCATCTGCACCAAATAACTGACCCACTCCAAACTAGTGACCTTTGGATACGAAAACTCCAACGCCGGACAGAGGCCAACTCGACGCAACAGTTTGCTGCGACGCCACGGGTTCTGGCCAAACAACCTTACCGTTCCGAGCGTCGGTTTAATTTGACCGAGGATCATATTGATCAAGGTCGTTTTGCCGGAGCCATTTGGGCCCAACAATCCGTACACGCCTGGGTCAAGCGACAGGCTGATGTCGTTGACTCCGATCACGGTTTTATAAAGACGCGAGACGCCGTCGAGTTCAATCATGTCAAACCCTCATCGGCGATGAAATTTGTCGGTAGATGACAGTCAACGAAACGGCTGTGATCAGTGATAACACTGCCAACCCTGGTAAAACATCCTCCAGAGTTGAAAATCCGAATACCCAGCTTTGAACTTCCCCAATATTATTGTATAGCGACAACAGCCCCCAATGCTTTACCGAGGGTTCTTCCAAAACATCGGCATTAAATGGAATCGCGCCACCATTGTGAAACGCGTAACTAAACACGACCGCCAACCAAGCAGCGTGGCCCAGAGTAAAAAAAGCGAACCATGAAAAAGTGGCAAACCGACTTTCCTGCGTCAGCGATGAGAACATCAACGCAACAGAGACCGTAGGTACGGCCAAGACCACCGTCCCAAGAAGAATTCTCAACGGAACATCCCAAGTACTCATCACCACCGACAAATCAGGCGACATCAACACGCCAAAAGCGTACAGCCCCATCGCCGGCAGCGTCGTTACCAACGCAATGAAGGTCGCCGGAATAAAAAACTTGCCCAATATGTATTCTGTTTTACTGATCGGTCGCGAGAAGTACAGCAAGAACGCGCGCGATCTGATATCACGTGAGATCAACGAGGGGGTGATAGCCCCCACCAAGAACAATATCATCAGCCCTTGCGGATAGCGAAAAAACGACATCATCAACCAGCACCATATGCGGTTGCGAGAGGAACTTTCGTCGCCTTCAATCAGGCTATCGGCCAATTGATTAACTTGAGGAATTCGTTTGAATTGCTGTTTCAGCAACGCCGCTACGGCGACTCGATTTGATCCTGACTTAGCCGCCTCCAGCTTGTTCTGCATTTCCTTAGGTAGCTTACTAAGCTCACGACTAATGCTGCTCTGCATATTTGATGGCAGTATCTCAACCTTCCCCTCCATCGCTTGCCCGATAAAAAAGAACCCAACGCCCCAGTACAACACTGGGAGCCACGCCGCGAACAACATGCGTTTGACCAACGAAGACTTCTGAGCCAAAGTGATTCCGGACGATGAAATGCACCACCAACGCGTAAAAGCACTGGTTAGCTTTCCTTTCCAAGGCCGATAGCCCAGATGATTAACGGGCATCGGCTACCTCCTGCGACGCTGCGGTGGCTTGGGCAACAGTCTCCATAAAGATGCTCTCCAGCGAATTCATCGCCGGTTTGAGCGATAGAATCATGGTTGAAGTAGCATCTGCCGCTTGCCACAGTTCGTTAGTTAACGTCTCCAAAGACTCCCCGGTTACTTCGATGTTTCCATTTTCAAGCGGGGAAACTTCCAGCGCGCATGCCTGAAGACGTTTGACAAAGTCTTCTTTGGTTCGGTCGACGCTGATTTCTACCGTGGGTATCTGAATCGCATTGAGTTCAGCCAATGGCTTGTTGAGTCGTACTTGGCCATTGGACAGTATCACAACTTGGTCGCACACGGATTGCACGTCGGGAAGAATATGAGTTGACAATAGTGCGGATTTTCCAGAGTCCATACACAGCACACTGATGCGTTGTAACAACGCCTCGCGCTCCTCGGGATCTAGCCCGGATGTCGGTTCATCAAGAATCAGAAATTTCGGATCGTGGACGATCGCCGCCGCGAATTTAACTTTCTGCCGCATGCCGGTCGAGTAAGTTTCAATAGCGCGATAACGTTCCTGCTTCATGTCGCAGAAATCAAGAATCTCGTGACTCCGCCGCATACCTTCTACTTTTGGCAATCCTGAAAGACTGGCAGCAAAGTGAACGACTTCCACGCCCGACATGCCGGGAATGTAGCAATCGTCTTCCGGCATATATCCAATGTCATTGCGGATTTTTTTGCCGTCGACGGTCAAACGATGGCCGAGAACTGAACCGGTTCCTGAAGTGATCCTGACCAGCCCCAGAATCGCCTTAATCAGCGAAGATTTGCCAGCTCCGTTGGGCCCCAGCAACCCGGTGATGCCCGGCAGCACATCTAGATCAACTCCATCAAGTGCCCGATGATCTCGGTAGTTCTTGACGAGGCTTTTGAGTGAAATTAGTGGCTGCATTAAACACTGCTGACTGGGTATCGTCGTCGTAGGATCATAATCTTATTGACCTCACCTTACCTTTTCAGTGTAAATGACCGCCTAAAACTTGGGAACAGGACTTACCCCCGCACTCAACAAGCCGGTTCGCTATGTTTCTCTACCCTCCGATCAAACGAATTGTTTCGGCGCCTGGGTGGACCAATTCAAAACGGCCTCGATCAGTCATGCCAAAGCATAGCCGAACGAGGCCCTTGGTCGAGTTCATCAAGTCGCCTTTCAAATCTGCTGCCACAGGAACTGCAGCGGCATGAAAAATGCGGCTGCTAGCCGCTTACCATCCGATCAACATGTTGGACTCAATCGCCTTGCGAGATTGCTCCAAGTCTTTGCCTGTCTCATGCATGTACAGGCGAATCGCATGCACCTTATCCCCCGAAGCTTTTGACAAGCAATCCCGGGCTTTGCCACAAGGGTCGCTAT
>CAZDBE010000353.1:0-5746 GCA_964503675.1 uncultured Pirellulaceae bacterium
CAAGCTTGAGGTTGCTGACATCGTGGATCCTTCCAAAAAATTAAATTCGACCGTGATACGGTCCAATTCAACTTTCGGTTCGGAAAAATCTACTTTGCAGTTCTCCCGGCATCGGCCTCAATCAACCTTGGTAACGTCGCTCGTTTGAATGAGGAAAGACCGCATTCTTTTCTTCTCGGGATTGGACACCAGGTACTGCTTCAGTCCGTTCGTGAGTGTTTGTTGGTTGGTCTATCTTATTGTTGCAATTCGAAGCAAATTGCTTCGTCATCGTTTCTGACAATCAATACTCGGCCTGAAATTGCAGGGTAATTCCAAGTTGTCCCCCGCAATGCCTTTAGCGAAGAAACTTCATCGGCGCTTTTTGGACTACAGTTTACAAGAGCAACGTCGCCGCGCTCACACTGCACGAGCAAATAGGCTCCAATTCGTATAACTTGCCCACGACCATAACGCCCTTTTCGCCATACTCGTTCCCCTGAATCCAAATCTAGGCATGTCAACACACCGTCGTTGACAGCGTAGCCATATTCTGAGTTCTTTCCTTTGACTGGTGAATTAAATTCACATTTGAATGCGTTGGATCGCCACAATTCTTTGGTAACCCAAGTCCCTTCCTCGGAAAGCTTGATTTCAATCATCACTGTTCCTAAACTTTTCTTCGTCGAAAGCAATATCCTATCTTGCCCACAAAGTAATGGTTGGCATCCGTTTATCTTCTCAGCATTCGACCATGGGAATTCCCATAACAATTCCCCCGAATTTAAGTCATGGCCCGAAAGCCCTTGAGACCCGAAGTCAAGAACTTGCTCAATTCCGGAAAGTGTTGCCAACGTCGGAGAGCAATACCCTCCAATATACCTTGGTCTACTGCGCCACGATAGCTTTCCTGAATCAGCTTCAAAAGCCACAAGTGATACCCTGTCTTCACCATTCAAACTAACGAAAACCTTGTTGTGAGTAACAAGTGGCGAACCAGCGACGCCAAACATGCATTCGTATGGGCGTTCAATTTCCGAATTAATTGATTTCGAGTTCTCTGCCAACGTATCGACCGCCCAAACTAACTCACCATTGTTGCAGTCAAGGCAGTTAAGTAAGCCTGTCGCTCCAATTGTATATACTAGACCTTCAAAAACTGTCGGGGTTGCCCTTGGGCCGGGACCGCCACCGCCATAGGAATCTTTCACCACAGGGTCCGAATGGATCCAAATAGGCTCACCGTCAGAAAGACGGTAGCAAACAACACGCTCTTGGTCATCAACCAGGTCTTGAGTAAAGCCATAATTGCCGACAATCGCAAATCCTCCACGACCAAATCCGACTTTTCTTCGCCATCGGACAGCAGGCGGATTGCTTTTCCAGTCATCTTTAAATGGTGAGAACGGTGCCGTACCCTCACGATCAGGTCCGCGAAATTGAGGAAAATCGAACTCAGTTGGTATGCCAACGACCACCTTTTTCTCCAAGGCAACTGTACTTTCTGCCACTGGAATCGAATCAGAATTTTTAGAAACAAAGGCAATGTCAACCAATTCATTTCCTGACATGTTAAATTGACAGCTTGCAATAACCAGACACGGGCCCACCAGAAACAAGCAAATCAGAATGAGAAAACGATTCCTCCACTTGATTGGCCAAAACCCTATCCAACCCAACCAAGGTAACCAAAGACCTCCAAAGATATAAATCGCTTTTCCAGATGGAAAAGCAATGCCAGAATCAAACCTGTATCGGTAAAGAAAAGCATTCGCTAAAATCCACGATAACAACACGACAAGTCCAAATACCCATGCTCCCGTCTTATTTCTTTCTTTCGAATTGAACGTGAACGAAAGCGTCATCGTCAACAAGGCACCTACCAAGAATAACCCGACATAACTAGGGTCAAATGTTCCAGTCAAGAAATTGAGAATTGTTGATGGCCGAGTGCCTACAAATAGCTGAGAAGCATCGCCGAACAAAATGGCAGGCGCTTTAACGAGCGACAAGCTGTAGATGGGCCCACCAAGAGCAACGACTGTTAACAACCATGCCCCAAGAAAGCGAGAGACATCAAGAAGTAGCTTTAGTTGGTTCATTCGTGGGTGTATTCTTTTGCGAATAAATTTGATTGAAGAAATACGAGACACATTGAGTCGGTGCGCATTGACATCGAAGTTTCGCTAATTTGTCTCGCTTCGATTTTCATTAAACCATTTAAGAAAATCAGCCGCAAAAATTCGAGCACCATGCTCGTTGAGATGCCAACTGTCAGCAAAGCAGTCCTCTCGTGCACAGATATCGCTGGCCAAATAGCTTTTAAATGGAACGCCTCGCAGTTGGCACATCTGAGTAAGGTGATCCATAACGATTCCTCCATTCGTGCTTATCGACTGACGTTCGTGCCACATTGGTGAAATGCAAAATACAATTGGAATTTTATTCTCGGTACAAATATCAATTATCTTGACAACATAGTCCTCGCTTTCACCGCCTGTTTCGAAGTCGTACCACGACTTCGGATTCCGTTTTGAGTCGAAGTCTCGCGCCTTTTGAACGTCCAACGTATTCGTTTTCCCGGGATGGAATCCGAGCTCCCTATCGCTTGCAACAAATCGATCTGCCATACCAAAATTTCCGAGAGCTCCTTTCAACACCAACTTTGGTCGGCCAATAAATTTGTACATCGGTATGCAGCCATACTGCCAAATTGATGAATCAATTTCTTTCATCTCATCGTAAAAAATTCTATTAGCCAGATAGGGCACATACCGAATGTTGTCGTAAGTTCGCTCGAAGGGGCCAAGTGCCCATGGGTCAATATTGTAAACGAGACATTTCGGCTTGGCATTCATAGAGAGATACGCACGCAAATAGGCAAAGTGAATATTGGCCTCTTCCCCATCTTGCCCAATGTTGAACCATGAAGATTTCGAAAGCTCTGCCAATTCTGGCGTGTGATAGTTTGATGACGCCCTAGAAGAACCAAGAATCAAGAATTCAGCGTTCGCTTTCCCAGAGAAAACTGTGTTGTGAACACCGATATCGCCGTTTTGAATTTGCCAAATCCCTCGAACCAAAAACCAGTCGAATGCTAGCGCGATGCTAGCGCCGACGAACAGCCAAAGGCAGAAGTTTTTTATAAATCGCTTCATTGTATTTAGAATTGAAAGTAAATAAATTCCGGACTTGTATCACTAGCGAACAACACGATCATCACAATCAAGAACGCTTGAAAAGAGTGTGAGAGAACGCGATTTGAAAAATCTGGCAGGACTTTTTCTCTGCTAAACCACTCCAATAAAAGCAATAAGAGAATAAATGGAATTGCCATGAACAATTGCTCAGGCGAAAAGCCTCGCTCATCAGGAATACTCATGCTTAGCGGCGTAGTCGTCATGCGGACGAAGTATTGATAGGCCTGCGTAATTGAAACACAGCGGAATGGAATCCAGCAAATCATAACCAATGCGAAGTTAATCGCTACGAAGGGCAGATCCCTAAACTGAGCAGTTGTACTAACTTTTTTCTTGTTATCTTTCCAGAACAACAGAGGAACGAAAATGATCGCATTCAAAATACCCCAAGCAACAAAAGTCCAATTCGCGCCGTGCCAAAGACCGCTGATCGTAAAAACGATAAATATATTTCTAATTACTTTCGAAGTTGAGCATCTGGAGCCACCAAGCGGAAAGTACACATAATCCCGAAACCAAGTGTTCAATGAAATGTGCCAGCGTTGCCAAAACTCTGCAATGTTTCGAGAAAAATAGGGACATCGAAAATTGATCATTAAATCAAATCCAAAGAGCTTCGAAGTTCCTCGGGCAATATCAGAATACCCACTGAAATCTCCGTAAATTTGAAATCCAAAATAAACAGCTCCCAAAAATAAGATTGGGCCTGGGTACAGCTCAAAGTTGTCGAATATTTTATCGGCTAACTCACCAGCGTTATCGGCGACAACAAGTTTTTTGAATAAGCCCCAAAGAATTAGTTTCAAGCCAAGTACCGCAGCCTCGTATTCAAATTTTCGTTCGGATAAGAACTGAGGCAAGAAACTTGAAGCTCGTTCAATTGGCCCCGCTACAAGTTGAGGAAAAAAACTAACGTAAGCCGCGAATGCAATCAAATCGTTTGTAGCACGAGCTTTTCGTCGATACACATCGATTGTGTAGCTCAATGTCTGAAACGTGTAGAATGAAATGCCAACTGGCAGCACGATGTTCAGTGTAAATTCGTTGACTTCTATTCCAATGTTTTCCAGCGAGGCCGACAGAGATTCAGCGAAGAAATTGTAATACTTAAAAAAACCGAGCAACCCTAGGTTAGCGACCAAACTTGCTAGTAAAAAAAACCAACGAGATCTGTCCTTGGTACTTTTCTCAATCGCACGGCCGAGGGTGAAGTCGACCAGCGTGCTAATTGCAATTAATGATAGGAATCGCCAATCCCACCAGCCATAAAATACATAGCTCGCGACCATGAGCAGGAGATTTTGCAAGCTGATACGTTTGGAACCAACTATCCAATAAAGAGCAAAAACAATCGGCAGAAAAAGTGCAAATGTGAGGGAATTAAAACTCATTTAGTTCTTTGCAGGAGCTCCAAGGTTAAAATCATCGAATTATAATTTACTAGCCTCGAAATCGCCAGTAAATAAGATCGTTCCTTGATTGCTCCGATAGGCTTTATTGCCGTGAAAAACGAAGCCGCAGTTGAAACGAGCTAATCGGGATTAATAACTCAGTGGAGACGTATCGCAATGAACTTGAAGAACTGGCTGAAGTTTGGGGATTCAAGATCACGTTTTGATGCCAGGATTTGTATCAGATCCAGTTCCGGTATTTGCGTCCGCAGACCTGTTTGCACTATCCTCAGATTACGAAGGTTTTGGAAACGTGATTGTCGAATCCCTCGCATGTGGAGTTGGGGTTGTCTTCACTGATTGTCAATCGGGGCCTTCTGAAATACTTGAAAATGGAAAGTATGGCAGTTTGGTGGCAACTGGGGATGAGGACGCCTTTTCTGAGGCAATTATCCATTCGATAAACCACCCGTTAGAACCAGCTTTGCTTAAAGACCGTGCAAGAGCTTTCGTGCCGTCAGTGGCTGCAATGCAGTATTTGCAGTTGTTATTCCCGGAAATGGTAAAACAGCCGGAAGGATCTAAGCAAGTTAATTACGGCCGAATAAATTCGAAATAATCTGGGGAAACCTACGTTTTTGTGTTTGGAGGTTGTCGAATATCCTGTTTATACTGTGCTATCGCCAAAATATATTTAGCAAAGACCCAAATACAAATATTAAGAGAAAACAATGATTCGCATCCTTAGTCTTTCAGTCCTAGCTCTTGTTGCTTTTGCCGCACCGGCACAGGCTGATTTCATCATTGATAACTTCAAAGTAACCGACGATGTCAATGTTGGAGGTTCATCTGTCATTCACAATCATCCAAGAGGAGCAATTTCGGCGGAAGCAACTTCGACCGGAACGGCCGTGGGATCCGCTATCGACGGGTTTGGGTACATCGTCACTGGGGCGAGCTTAGGCGACACCTTCACCCTAGCCTACACTTGGCCGGGTGTATTTGGCGGAAACATCTCCTCAGTATTGAATAATGAAATTGTTGCTATTCCAACGGGTTTCTCATCGTTCGGTTGGACAACGACGGTCGATACTGGAAGTGGTGCATCCACCTACACCACTGGCGACGTTATTGCGATGGACGCTGCTACCCAACTAACTTTTAGTTTTACCAGTC
>CAZDBE010000354.1:0-5743 GCA_964503675.1 uncultured Pirellulaceae bacterium
AAATGCGTGGTTCTCGAAGAGGCTGCGCCCGCCATTCCAACTGGTGTATTGGCTTAGAAAGAGGATCAGCGCGAATGCAAATGCGAGTGCTGCACCCGTTAGAATCAACGGCCAACGCAACCAAAACCGTGCGTACGTATCTTTCTCTTGGCCGTTCCAATATCCGCGCGAAGAAGCCCACGCTGTGAACACCTTCGCTGGCCAAGTGAACAACACAAATACGACACTCAGCATCCAGAAGAACTCACTTGGAACTTGCTCGATCTTAGCGAGGAATAGGGGGACGGCAAATACACCGGTGACCAACAATGCCAGCGCACCTGCCAAGGGAGCTCGTGAGTAGTTTTTTAACACACGACGAATCTGAAACAAATTTGCGAACTTGCCATGAACCGCAAAGTTACATTGCAGAAAAGGCAGTAGAAAGAACACCGGAACAGCTGCCACCATACCAACCACACCAATGATAGCCGCCGGCCCCTGTTGCAGGCCCGAAGGCGAGGCCATCAACGCCGTGGGAATCGCCAACCAGATCAAGGTACCCAGAAACGCTTTTGCCCCAAAAAACCAATAGTATCCCGGCCGCAGCCCTGCGATAAAATCGAGCGTACAATCTCGCGCCTGCTGAAAAATAACTAGCGCCGAATTGTATCGCAGCTTCTTCCACATCATCGACGGAACAAACCAATCCCCAAGCGGCGTTGCGTTGTAGATGTCCGCTGCCAGAACTGGAAACAAGCGTCCAATCGTTCGATCCAACATCCAGCGACTGACGCGGTTGGATCTAGTAAATCGGAACACCAACAAAACTGGGGCCAGCAATGGCCAAAGGAAGTGACGTAATTTTCCACCACACAAAATACAGGTCGCGATATGGACCATCATCAACGGAATCAGCACCGCCTGCAGCACTCGCAGGAATGCAGTCTGTGCGCTCTCCGGGTCAATTAGCCACGCGTCTTGCCAGAATCCTGCTAGAGCACGCATCGGTAGAATAATCAGCCAGATCCCCAGAAAGATGCTGCCGAACGTTCGAGCTTTGTCGATCCCCACCAAGGCGGAGCCCAGGCGCCTCTGCCGTATCACACGTCCCATCGACTCGATGAGATAACCTAGCGCGGCGAGTTGAAAGATTGGAATGTTGGCAACGATCGCCAGCAGGACGATCAAACTTACAAAACCTAGTAGATCTTCAAACCGAGCTCCAACAAAAGCAAAGCTTCGAAATAACCAACTCGTTGCCGCGGGATCTTCGATGGTAACCCAACCGTGATCGACAAACGTACCAATACACTCTTGCATTTCACGAGTTTGCCGAGTTGTTGGTGGGTTGCTAATTTTGATCACGATACTGCGTTATACTTATCTCAAGCTGATGCGGAAACTTCTTTTTGTTGGAGCCACCTAGGCGAAAGGCTACCTACTTTAACATCTACCCTAGCCGCCGACTTTACGATTCGGAACTTTTCTAACTCTCACATGTTTCCGCAAAATTTTCTCTCAAGCTGGCGTAGCAACATGTTGTCAACGCGTTACAATCAAGTACTTAAACCTAACTTGATGCGACTTTTGCCTTCCGCTATTTTTCGTCGCAATCAGGAAGTACTACTATATTGAACGGAGACGAGAGTATGAGGACGTTATTCACTTTTGCATTGCTATCGGCAATTGCGTTTTCTGGGGTCGCAGTGGGCCAAGAAGAAACTAGCCAAGTTGCCGAAATCGCAGTGGAAGTGGCTGAGACTTCTAGCGCGGATCCAGTATCGGTCATCGATTTGGGTGCCGCTCCGAGTGACGCCGAGATCGATACCGCGCGTGTTGAAAACACTACGACTGTCGTAGACGGCGAGATCGCAACTGCCGTTATCGAATACAATCAGGATTTTACTCAAGGTGTCTCGTATCCAGAGAACGCCATCATTCAGGACTGCGGTTGCCAGTCCAGCACGATTGCTCCTGTGACCTACCAGCAACCAGTAATAGAAGGCGTGGTCGAAGAAGCCGGCGAGATTTCTCTCGAAGGAGCTGTGGAAGCTGAACCGGTAGCAGATGCCACCTCGGTTGTCGAATCACCGATCACTGATTCAGCTCCAGTCTACACCGACGGCAACGTAGTCACTGAAAGCCAGCCAATGGTTGTCGAAGGGGAGCCCATGGCCGCCAGCACTCCTAGCTGCGGCTGCAATCAAGCAGCTGCACCAACAGAAGGCCTTATCAGTAGTTCTTCACCTGTAAGCTATGAAAGTGCTCCAGTGACTTACTCGTCACCCGCACCTGAGGCCGCGCCTTGCTGCACGCCAGCACGCCGTGGATTCTTCCGCACCCTGTTCGGACGCTAAGCTGGAAGTTTGGCCCATTCGGGAAACAAACGAGAGATCGCCTCAACCTTCAGACTTCCTCACGGAGATCTGAAGGTTTTTTTCGTGGATAGCCGCTAACCCGAGGGACGCAAAACAGCTTGAGCGGGTCTAGCCTTTCAACACACGGGCCAACATCCTTAGGCATTACCTTTGACGGCGGAAACAACCAAGTTGCCTTTGTGAGACCGGCTGGTGAATTTCAGCTCGCGTGTTAGTTCAGTGGGTGCAGTGATTTCGATCTTCAAATCCAACGGGCGCAGATACTGCTCGATGAGATCGGACCACTCGACGATTACCACGGCCCCATCCTCCAGTTGCTCATCCAATCCCAGTTCATCGACCTCTTCTGGTTGATTGATACGATACGCATCCATATGCAACAGCAACAAGCGCCCACGATGTGGAACACAAATCGTAAACGTTGGACTGACAACGTAGCCATCTGCGATGCCGAGTCCGCGACCGATGCTTTGCGTAAGATTGGTCTTCCCTGTCCCCAACGTCCCAACAAGACCGATTAACGTGCCAGCTTGCAACGCTTCGCCGATACGCTTCCCAATTTCCGCAGTATCGGCCAAACAACTGCTACCAACAACACAGGATAAATCACTCACACGCCGCCTCCCAATCTAATGCTCATATCCACGAGGCAAAATCTTAACCACTTGCCCACCTTCATCTACCACTTCGAAACTCCCTGACGAAGTAATGGTACCAACGCTCGTCAGTGAGGTAGGGCAACCTTCATCCGCATGAAGCTTGGCAGCCGTTTCCGGAGCAACCGTAAAGGCCAACTCGAAATCCTCGCCGTCGAAAAGAGCAGCGGCAACACTTGCCGGTATTTGCAAATGGTCTTCCTCTCCAATTGAAACGTCCCCATCCAACTTCTCGGCCGCAGCCGAAATTGGAACGTCAGCAAGATTAACTCTCACTCCGCAGCCTGATTTCTTGGCCACAGTCGCCAAGTCCATCGCAAAGGAATCCGTTATGTCAGTCGCCGCGTTTATCTGGTAGTGCTTTGCGAGGTAGCACGCCAACTCAACCCTCGGCTCAAAAGTCAAATGCCGTCCGGTAATGCTATTTCCAAAGTCCCCCGACACAATAATAACATCGCCCACTTTTGCCGCCGTCATATTCCAACTGTCGGCAGTATCACGACCGGGCGGCAACATTCCGGTGACCGCACAACTGATCACCAATGGTCCGTCATGGCAATTTGTGTCTCCTCCGACGATCGCAACTGCAAATCGATCGGCCAATTCCTTTAGACCCCTGAAAATCTCCTGCGCCTGATCCAGTTGCATCGACTGAGGCAACAGCAGACTGACTACAGCGCTCACGGGAACCGCTGCCATCGCCGCGAGATCACTCAGATTCACGGCCAATGCTTTGCGACCGATAAGATGATTGGGCGTCTCTCCCAACACGAAATGAACGTTGTCGGCGACCAGATCCGTTGAAATAACAGTCAAGTGATCACCGTGGTCAATGACCGCCGCATCGTCGCCAATCCCCAGCACAATCTGTTTGTGCGGAAGTTCCTCACAGACTTGCTTAACCCAGTCGATAAACTTGTGCTCGATCGACATCAGCCTACTTCCGTTTCTCTTCGCCTGTACTCAGAATCGCCATGAAGGCTCTTTGAGGGATGTCAACGCTACCAACGGACTTCATGCGTTTCTTACCTGCTTTTTGCTTTGCCCACAACTTGCGCTTCCGGGAAATATCACCACCATAGCATTTCGCCGTAACGTTTTTACGAAGGGCTTTGACAGTCTCTCGCGCGATAATTCGGGAGCCAATTGCTGCTTGAACAGAAACCTCGAACATGTGCCGGTCAATCTCTGTTTTTAAGGTCTTGCAAACTGCCCTGCCCCGTCGATCTGCATCCGCCTTATGGCAAATTACACTCAGGGCATCGACCTTGTTCCCATTGACCAAAATATCCAGACGAGCCAAATCTGCCGCCTGGTAACCGACTAAGTCGTAGTCCATCGTCCCGTAGCCGCGCGTAATGCTCTTCAGGCGATCGTGCATATCGTAGATCACTTCCGCAAGAGGCAGATCGTAAGTAATCATGATGCGCGCCGCAGACAAGTACTCGCTGCTCTGCTGAATTCCGCGTCGTTCTTGACACAACTTAATCACTTGCCCGACGTATTCTTCGGGCTGAATCAGATTTACCCGCACGATAGGCTGGCGAAACTCTTCGATCTCGCCTGGATCGGGAACTTCCTGCGGCCTGTGTACATGAATTGTCTCACCGCGCTTGGTCAGGATCTCGTAGGTCACATTCGGAGCGGTCTGGACCAAATCAACATCTGACTCCTGCTCCAATCGTTGCTGAACCACTTCCATGTGCAACATTCCTAGGAATCCACAACGGAAACCGAAGCCCAACGCGTCACTCGATTCCGCCTTGAACTCAAAACTAGGATCATTGATGGCCAGTTTTCCTAACGCGTCTCGCAGATCTGTAAAATCCTGCCCGTCTGACGGATATAGTCCACAGTAAACCATACGCTTCGGTTCACGATATCCGGGAAGTGCTTCAGCAGCGTCTTTACCGACGCCGCTAACTGTGTCGCCAATGTTCACCTCGTCCAGCGATTTAATATTGCAAACCAAATAACCAACCTGGCCCGCTACGAGTTCTTCGCATGGCGTTTGCTTAGGACAGAACTGCCCCAGCTCGATCACTTCGTAAGTCTTATTGCCACGGACCATCTGAACCTTCTGGCCCTTACGAACCTTGCCGGCAACGATACGACAATAGGTAATCGCGCCGCGGTACTCGTCGTAGTGCGAATCGAAAATCATCGCCTGCAACGGCGCTTCTCGGTCCGACACAGGTGGCTTGATGCGAGTGATGATCGCATCAATCAATTCGTCGATGTTTATTCCTGATTTAGCGCTTACTTTTACGACCTCATCGCCACTAACGCCAAGCGTTTGTTCCATCTCCCGAATCACCTCATCGGAACGTTCGTGCTGGAGGTCAATTTTATTTACAACGGGAATAATATCCAAATCATGCTCGATGGCCGCGTATCCTGTCGCTACGGTCTGGGCCTCGACACCCTGAAACGCATCGGCCAACAGCAACGCCCCTTCGCAACAGCTGAGCGATCGGGAGACCTCGTATTGAAAATCAACGTGCCCTGGCGTGTCGATCAGATTCAACTCGTACTCTTGGCCTTTGTGCTGAACACGCATCGCAACGGCACGGGCCTTGATCGTGATGCCGCGTTGACGTTCAAGATCCATATCGTCCAGAACTTGATCCTGCATTTCCCGTTTTGTGACCGTCCCGGTGTGCTCCAATAGACGATCGGCAAGCGTGCTTTTACCGTGGTCGATGTGCGCGATGATGCAAAAGTTGC
>CAZDBE010000355.1:0-5741 GCA_964503675.1 uncultured Pirellulaceae bacterium
GAATCTCGAGCCGCGATACGCGCTCGATGCCAGTTTTACCTTTGACAATGGTGACTTGGAACTGTTTGGTTTCGATGAGAGCGTCACCATTTCCAATAATGGTGGCACGTTCACCGCCGATATCGGAGGCGCTTGGGCAACGAATGACTTTGATGTCAATGACCCCGCTGATTTTCCGGACAATATCATGATCAACGGCGGCACCCTAGAAGTCGGCGGCGTCGGCTCGTTGGAAGGGAGACTAGGTGGCAACTCAGTCACCTTCGGTGCCTCCAACTTTGGAGACCGGCCAGTTACCATCACCGGAGCTGGCCTTGTCAGTCAGTCCGATCCAATCAGTAATGGCAATGGTGGTCTGATTTCGATCGATGGAAACCAAGTTGATCTGACAAACCCGGATAACGCAATCCGGGTGCTGAATGTTGTGGCAGCCCCTGACGCAATGGGAATGTTTACGGGAGACGCATCCGTCTTCAGCACTACTTCCATTAGTGGCGACAACTTTATTGGTGTCAATGTAGCGATAGCAACCACCCCCGATGACGCCGGCCTAGGTGTGAATTACGTCACGATTGGCAACGGAGGCACTATGTCTGTCGACGTTGACACCGGATCGATTGAAGCGACAGACGTGACAACAACCTTCGCGCCTGTTTCTTCCGATATCAACAGACTTGGAGCAGCTCCCGTTACAAGCATTCGTCTCAGGGCAACGGGCGGGGACGTGACGACTGGAATTGTCGATCCCGTAACTGGAATGCCCATTAGTGAAACCCCTATTGAGCGGGACAACACCAATGGCGGCATCACGATCGCTGGGAATATCATTTCAGACGAGATATTGCTGCAGTCTTCCGATGGCCTTGATATTCCCATCGGTGGCCTAGACACGCTTTACTTGTATCTCGGTGGTGACCTTGAATCCGAAAGTCGTGGCGTATACCAGCTCGATGTGCCTAGCCTCCAACAATTGTCCGCCAGACTTTATGACGGGTTCGCCATCTCCAGCGACCAAGATCTAACGATCGGTAATTTTGGATTCACCGGAGTTAACCCTTTTCAGTTTACTGACGCCTACAGCGATCTGTACGCCAACGTCAGCGCAGCCTCATTGACCTTTAGTGACCCGTTCTTTACCCAGAAATTGGTCGCCAATAGCACCACAGACATCGAGCAAAATCCAAGTGCGTTTATCACTGCCGATGACCTGTACATTTCAGCCGAAACAATCGTTCTTGATAACGTCAACAACGATTTCCAACGCATTGCTTCGTTTAGCGTAGGCTTCCTCGACTTCAATGACATCAATGATGAAGATGCCCTAATTATCCGGGATCAGGGGACACTGGAGATTGCTGTACTGGACAACCTGCCGGATGACACCCGCATTGTCGATTTTGCTACTGAGATTGCTACAAACACCTTTGAAGGTATCACCGTTGCCGGTCAGGTCGACATTCTAACGGGATTTGGTGGCCCTATCCCTGTTCAACCAGACGGTGCAACCGAGCCGAGTTTTGCGCAGTTGGGACTTGATGGTCAAATTGAAAAGTTTGAGATTCCTCGTGATCGCTCGGGTACACAAACAGGAATCGCAACAGGAGTCTTTCGCGACGACAACTACGATGGATCTTTACGCCCCGTGTACTACATTGAATTCGTTCATGACGGCACACAAGACTTGGTCATTCGCACCGATAGATTTGAGCGCGGCAATCCAGAACTCGTTAGAGATTTCATCGACATAGAAATCGCACTTTATAACGACTTGGGAGAACTCATTACTGTAGGCAATGAATTCGAAGGAGTACTTGACGAAATCGCATTCGGCGCTGGCACGTTGCCTGCCGGGCGTTACTTCGTTGCAGCGTCTGCTTTCAGTTCCAACTTTGAAGACGACTTTGTTGTCAACACATCGAACACTCAAACAGGCACACTAAACGTCACCATCACTGGCAACTTGCCAGTAACCCCTGAATTAAGCCGTGACTTGACGCAAGCTCCCGGAGCTCCGCTGGTAGTGATTGGCGGAGACGAGCCAATTCCTGTAGAAGATCAGGCGGAAGTTGACCTAGATGATTTCCCACCGGAGGTTCTGGTTCAGCTGGATCCCAATGCGGCAGACTTTGTACCTGAGCCAGTTGAAATTGATCCGATGGGAAATCTGGTCCCGGTAGTCGATGGACGGGCGACACTCGGAGCAGCAAATGGCGGAACCGTTCTACTTGGGCTCAACGGCACCAACGACATTAGAGAGCTGGTTATCAGCGAAGCGGGAGGGGTTGAATTCGCCGACACCAACGACTTACTGGTAAGCGACCTCGACACCCCGGGTCAGTCGCGATTGGCCGCAGGACGTGGTGGCGAAGGTGAATTGACTGTCGGCGATGTTGACTCGTCGACACTGCTTCTTCAAGCCGCCTCGGGTGTAATCCAAGAAGGTATCGTAACGACCGACCAACTGCTGCTCGGCGGTGATCAGGACATCGACGGCGGTGGCGACTTCGTCATTCTTAGCGACACGCTCGAAAACGTAGCCTTCAACTTGCCGGCTGGAAACCTAGCGCTAACCACCGGCGCAGCGTTGAACATTGCGTTTGTGCAGTTCAACGATATTGAAAATCCTACGGTACCATTCTTTATCTTCGATGAATCAGTGGTCAGTGGAACAGCTCGGATCGAAGCTGCCGCCATCAACATCAATACACAAGTTCAAGCAGAGAAATTGGTGCTGGACGCTCAAGGCAGCATTGTCCAAGGACAACCCTTTGACGAAGTACCCAACTTGAACCCTGTGTTGGTTCCCTCAACACCCTCGATTGTCGCGACCTCTCTTTCAGTCTCAGCAACCAACGTTGACCTCAACCAACCACAAAACGCCATTACTCGTCTTGCTGGAGATGTCACTGGATCACTAGATCTAGTCAACCAAAATCCAGTCGTTTTCGCGACGATCAACAATACGGTTGAAACAATCACCCGACTGCGACCGATTGGCGTTTCTCAAACCTTCGACCCATTTGAGACCATCAACGGACTGACCGTAGTCGAAACCGCAGACATCACTTCCGGGCTCACCCCCGAACAAGCTGACGGACTTCCCCCGATCACCGGACTCTCAGTCGTCACCGTTAACCCTATTGTTGTTTCCAACGACGACGGAACCAACACCGCTGAGTTCTTTGGTAACGCCGTTCAGGAAGCTCAGATTAAAGACTTGATCGACGTGATCTATGCTCAAGCCGGGGTCGACGTCGAATTTTTGCCAACCGTTTTTTGGAATAACACGTTTGCCAATATCGGCGACGGAGGGGAAACTCGCCCGGGAGACGATCTCTTCACAATCCTTGACACTGGCGATGCAGCTGGAGTTGGCAGTCCGGATCCAAACGTAATCGATTTGTACGCGGTGCAAATAAGCCCTGGTGCACCAGTCGCAATCGGGGTTGGTCTTCTGGGAGCTCCCGGCAATGCGATCCAAGTGGATGACGACTTATCAACGGACTTTGGCCGATCTATCACAGCCGTGTTGGCAGGCCATGAGATCGGGCACAACCTTGGGCTCCGTCATGTAGTTGACGAAGTTGGTAATCTGATGACACCGTTTGTGTTCCCATCACCTCCTGCAACACTCAATGCCGAACAGGCCGAAATCATTGAGGCCAGCTCGCTCAGTAGCGAACCGTCAAGCGTTGGTCTACTTCCCATTGTCGGCGGCTTTACTCAAGAGTTTGACGCTCCATTGAACATTGGCTCAGCCAATCTCACTGCGCTCAATGACGGTGACATCGTCTTACTGAACCCAAACAATGATGTCAATTTCACTTCCA
Organism: uncultured Pirellulaceae bacterium; assembly: GCA_964503675.1. GTDB lineage: Bacteria > Planctomycetota > Planctomycetia > Pirellulales > Pirellulaceae > Mariniblastus. The sequence goes on from CAZDBE010000355.1 coordinate 3,831, forward strand.
CCGACGCACGCGATGTTAGTGTTGCTCTGGTCGATGGAGCGACCGTTACCGGTATCACTGCAGATCGCGATCTGTCGATTCAAAGCGTCGGCGAATTGACGATTGCCAATGCAAACACCGTTAACGGAAATATTACGATCAACACCGGTAGCAACGTCTTGCTTGGAGAAATCAGCGCCGGCGGATCGACTAATGTGAGTACCGGTGGAAGCATCAATGACCTTCAGGGTGAACTCTCGGCGACTGGAACGATCACGCTCAACGCAGTCGAAGACATCGACGGGATTGACTTCGTCGATCAAAGTGTTGTCGTGGCAACATCGGACGTCGGAGACGTTTCTCTGCTAGGCCTTGGCCAACTAACGCTGCAGACTGTTATTACATCAACAGGAGCGGTCAGCGTCACGACTGCCGGTGATGTCTTGGTAGGGTCAGTCAGCTCGGCTTCCACGGTCGATGTCGATTCCTCAGGAAGCATCAACGATCTTCAAGACGATCTCGTTGCTGACTTCTCTGCGACGGGACTTGTAACGCTCAATGCAGTCGGAGATGTTGGCGGAAGCGCCACGCCGACTTTTGTTGACACCGCTGGCCAACTGGAATTTGCACCCGGCACGCTCACCGTTAATTCCACCGACGGAATGATTTCTGTCGGCGGAGATGGCCCACTGGTCTTTGAAGACATTAAAACGCCCAACGATTTGGTAATCTTTTCCCCTGACAGCCTGACTATCGGAAACGTGATGGCCCTCAGCGCCAACCTTTCAGCAGTCAACGATGTCACAATCACTAGCGTGATGACGGTCAATGAAACGATCATTACTGCCGGCGGGAACCTTGATGTCGGAGACGTCATGGCCAGTACGGTTGCATTGACCGCTGACGGAAGCATCGACGCCGCTGCCGTACTCGCAAGTACCGGTGACGCAATCCTCCAGACGACCGCTGGAGACATCGTGGTAAGCGCGGTCACTTCGGAAAATGGGGCAGTAACGATTAACTCTGGGGCAAACCTCACTGCAGGAAATGTGACTGGAACCAATGCTACACTGACGTCGGTCAGTGACCTCAACGCCGACGACGTCGTTGCTACCGTTGGCGATGTAAACATCTCCTCTGACGGCGATATCACTGCCGATATGGTGATGGCCCAAATTAACGCAAACCTCACGGCGCGCGGTGACATCACCACCAACCAAAACATCATCACCAAAGATGGACTCGCGACCCTGATATCAGGCGGCAGCGTTGACGTCTCAGGCCTCGATGTCAACGGATTCACAATTGACGCATTCAATGACATTGCAATCGGCGATGTGACCGTGATCGATGGCATTAACCTAGCTTCAAGTGGAGCAATTGAAACTGGCGATCTCAATGCCACTTTCGTAGTGCTCGATGCGGGTACATCACTCAGCACCGGTAACGTTACCGCAACAACAGGCGACGTCGACCTAACATCGACCGAGGGTCTGGTTACGGGAGACGTTACGGCTGACAGTGGCGACATCACTATCGATTCCAGCCTAACACTGGAATCAGAAGTACTGGCTGCCAACAACGTCACCGTCACCAGCGGCGACAATGCTAATATTTCTGGTGTGACGGCCGTCGCTGATGCCACGCTGAATTCTCAAGGCGTATTAAACGTGACGACCGTGGACGCTGATACCGCGTCGATGACCGCTGGACGAAACATAACCTTCGACACAGTCAATACCGTTGGAGACGCAGTGCTCGCCGCCGGCGCAGGCAACCTCAATGGTGATCAAATTGTCTCCACGGCGGGAGCGGTAAGCCTAAGCTCCCTACAAAGAGTAAACGTCTTGGAAGCTACGGCTTCAGGCGATGTTACTTTGGAAGCTGGCAGCGCAGTCAACACGGACCTAGTCGTTTCCGAAACAGGCTCAG
>CAZDBE010000356.1:0-5732 GCA_964503675.1 uncultured Pirellulaceae bacterium
TTCCCCGAGGAGTCATCAAAGTAGGCAGCGCCTTGTCCGCCATTGTCAAACTCTTCCAGCTCGATTCGTGTTGTAGCAAAATCAGCAGCGATCATGCGCTCCACGTAAGGAGTTTGATCTGCCTCAGCGAACTCAATCGAATCTACTTCAAACCCACCGCCAACGAACTCAAGTCGAATGACCGACTCAGTTCCCGCGAAAGGAGTTAGGTTTGCGTTGTCTGTCCATAGCGTCATGAAGTCTCCACCGGTGTTCTCCACGTTGATGACACCGACTTCTCTCAGGAAACCGGCTGAGTTACTGTTGGCAACGCGGACTTTGATTTGGCCACCGCTTTGTGTTGACGAAACATTCACACCAATTTTGAACGCGGTAGCGGTGATGTTCGTCGTGTACTCCAACCACTCACCATCAGCAATGTTGCCGACCTTAGTCGATGTTACATCGACGCCCGTGCCGCGAGAGGTTCCCAAGGTGTTCGTGGTGTCGGTGTCGTAGTAGGCGATTCCTTCGATGCCGTTGTCAAAATCTTCGGCTTCGATTACTGAACCATACTCAATTGTGTGTCCAACGAAGGGCGTTTGAAGCGGGGCGCCGGCGGTGAGCTGAATGTCGGGTTGTCCGTCGGTGATACCGCTGTTGAGGAACAGGTTGCCCTCGTTGTCATGGAAATACACAACCCCAGTTCTAGCGCTTCGAAGTTCCGCCTCACTTCCAACTTCCGTGACACCTTGAGGAGTGTAGTTCGCTGCTCCGACGATCTTCACCACGATCCGAGCGGCGTTGACCTTGTCTTCGATTGCCTGAACAAGCGCTGGTCGGCCTCCGTCCTGATTATTAAAGTTGAGAACGAAGCCTCCTTCGGGTAGACCATTTCTTCCAAACTCAATAGTAAGCGTGTCATCAACAGGCCCCGCACCATCGGTTTTGGCTGCAATCTGAGTCCAGTAAAAATCGCCGTTGATGTCTTGGCCAGCCATTACATCGACTCTGTCATCGTCAGCAGCGGTAAAACTGATAAGCGGTTCGCCAGTAACCTCCGACGGAAACAGCGGTACGCCGTCATCGTTATTTTGAACTCGGATGCGAGCATAAATGTCGTCGGTCAGGAGAGCATCCCAACCGTTGGGCTGAGTGTCGTTGTTATCCACCAAGAAATCGACATTAGGCACGATGCTAAATCCACTTCCACCACCTGCTTTGCTGGTGAATGTTCCATCCAAATCCAAGACACCTTTGATCCATTTGGACGGTTGGCCCAAATCATGGCCATCGCCGATTTCTTGATTGAAGTCAGAAACGATGTGCGAGATGTTTCCGTACGTGCCGTCGGCCTCAAACGAAGTGCTTTGAAAGGCGTGGTACATCGTTGGTCCAAACGAGCTTCCTTCGACTTGGAAGGTGTAGGCATTCTCACCGGCGAAGCCAGCGAAGTGCGTGTCGGTGTAAAGTCCGGATCCGTCATACAGACGCGGTCCGCCTACGATTTCGTTGAGGTCAGCATTGCCTTGGCTGTGGCCAACAAATAGGCTGTCGTTGTAGATGTTTTCCGAAACGGCCCATGGACCATTGAAACTGTCGGCGATTCGAAGGCCGTTGAACTTGATCGACTCAGCATCACCACGATGATAAACGGCGGCATCTGACGCTTTGTAGTTCGTAAATCCGTTGAGAAAATACGATTGCTTATCACCACTCTCGACTCCACCTGCTCGTGGCGAATACTCATTTGCGGGATGGTTTGTTCTCAGCTGACCGTTGAAGTTCGCGTTTTTTAGGTCACTGCCGCGATCGAAGTTAAGCCCCACGGCGGTCGAGTGTGACGTGTTGTAATCGAACTGTCCAAACTCGGAGAAGATGGGAACGATATTGGGATTCAAATCAGCCGAGGCTCCTAATACGGTCCTTGGAATGGCGTACCAAAAACCTGTTCCGGCAGGCCCCGGTGTCTCGGCGTATTTTGCAATTCGAGCGTCGTCGGCACCGGCTGCAATGTTACCGACGAACCTGTTCGATGGGTTGGTAATCCAGAATGCAGCCGAGCTCGAGAAACGCGACCCTGTTTCAAGGACGCTGTCGTGCGTGTCGACGATGAAGGGATCCTTCCCACCGGGGTTGGCAAAGCTATCGTTGTTTCCTCCGACGGTGTGGATTCCCAAAGCGATGTTGCCAACGAGCGTATTGCCAGTCTCGGCGGCGTCTTCAAAAAAGAAACCGTGGCCGTGAATATCGTGCAGGACGACGCCTTCGATGGTCAAGTCTGAGGTGCCGTGGATGGTCACTCCGCGGTTGTTCGAATTGGTGATTGAGGTGTTACGTAGAACATCACCTGTCTTGGAGCCGTTGAGGTGCCAGTGAATGGGGTAGCGACCCTTCTGGCTGGTTTGTCCTAGGCCTTCAAGTTGAACCCCATCGACTGTGATCTGGCCGGAGTCGTGCATGAACATGAGGTGACCTCCCACGCCAAGGGTAACCTGTTTGTCAGGCGCTTCGTTGGCTTCGGCGTCGCTCAGGCCCGACGCCCGGACGCGATCCTCGACGGTGATTTCAGCGGCGGTGAAGGTTTGTCCGCTGATGTGGTCCACGTCTCCGTTGACGTGTTCCTCGGTAACGATATGCCATCGGTCGCCGAAAGTATTGTCGGTGTCTTGTTCAGGGTCCCCTTTGATTTTGATATTGCGGCTGAGCAAGGCTACTTCGGCACGCAGGTCGATGCTATAGGTGTGCCCGGCTGCTGTTGTGCCGGGTTCAGCGTTTGCGGCATCTCCGTAGGTCTCGGTCTGCCCGTAGTGACGGAAATCGAGTGCTTCATTCAGCGTGATCGTCCTAGTATCGTTCCCGTTGTCTACGATGTTCGTGATGATTCGCACCTCTTCTTCGGTGTAATCGTAGGAAGAACTGGCGATTACGATCTGGTCATTAATCTTCCAATTAACCGCTCCGTCATCGGCTGCCGAAGTAGTGAACTCGTCGCCGTTGCTTGCGCCTGTGTTGAAGTTTCGTTCGATGAAGTTGTTGACGATGATTTCTGTGGCGTTAGCTTCGGCTGTCGCAGATAGCTTGGTGAAACTGAGTTTGTCCTCGCCGAAGAATTGAATGCGGCCACCTCCTGCTGTCATCAGAAATCCATCGTTGTTCATGATGTCCATCGTCATGCCCGAAGCCATCGGTATCGTATGGTCTGCGTACACGTCGGTGCCGGTCAAGTTGAGTGTGAACTCGGCTTCGTCGTAGCGATTGGCTTGCGAACCAACAGTGAATTCGCCCCCGCTGTTAACGTGAACCCAACGCGTGGTCAGCGATTTGTCGACTCCGGCTTCTTCTGACACGACAAGGTCACCATGGATCACGAGTTCTTGGGCCTCGTTGTTTGTGCCGTCAAGTTCGACAGTGATGCCTTGGCTGACGACCGCGCGCTGGGTTAGATCTGGAACGCCGTTGTTCCAAGTGGCTGGATCGCTCCAAGCTCCATCGCTCACAGCAACCGTCGCCAACAGCTGTCGGGGCTGTAAGGCTTGAAAGGATAGTTGATTTTGGGGCCTGCTACGGCGTTTTGGCGTGAGTTGGCCAGATGGCGAAACGATGGTCTTCAAGGTGTCTATCAGCGATTTCATTTTGGTTCTCCGACGAAGTGCGTCTGGTTTAGCAGCGCTGAAAATCAGTCGTTGCATTTACAGATACAGACGACGAAAGGCCGATCTAAACAAGATTTTGGCTTTTGACCCAAATTTCCTTTCCGATCGCAGCAAAGACAGGGAAATGCGGGGTTTCCGCAATCGAAAGCGCACGGAAAAAGCCGAGTCAATTTCTTGACTCGGCCTTTGATTTTGCTCGATCGGGTTGTTGCCTTGGGGGGCGAATCACCAGACTCAATTGAGGTCCTTCGTAGATACCATTACTGAGCTCGGGAGCGACTTCAATTGCGTTGTAGTAAGTTGACCGGGCATGACGACCAGTTCCTTGAGGTGTAAAAATCTCTTGAGTGCTTCGAAATGGAGGTCCTTACATCCTCGAATGTCGAGTGTCTCGATGGGGTAACTTGCTTCCTTCCAAAGTTCTCTAATTTCTGAACCGCTGATATCAAGCGTCTTGGGTTGCAGGCCGGCCAAAATATTGCCTGACTCTGAAAGTCGTTCCAAGCCTTCTCCGCCGATCCGCAACCGATTTGCTTCGAAGTCATACTCAAACCAACCCTTGCGCCCGCCTGTTCGCCAGCGCGGATTGATGGAACGCAAATGCTCTTCAATAATTGCCGCGCGATGGCTTGGAACGATGCGGCTATTGAGATCGTTGATGACAATCATCGCTTCGAAGCCATTGAAGTCCTTGATCTTTTGCAACAGACTCACCATTTGCGCGACGGTCAATTGCGTGTTGTCATCGGGTTTCAAGGCAGCGTACTCGTGGGCAAGATCGCTTATCAGTTGGTCTGGGAATTCGTCCCGCTTCTGACCTCTGGCGAGGTAACTGGCTGATTCATTGAACCGTTGCTGGATGAAACAGTGCTCTCCCATCGACCGTAGATAAATCGGATTGTTCGGTTCGTTCTCTAGTGCCATGTCCAGAAGCTTTTTGGCCGAAACCATATTCGCAGCCAGATGTCTTTCCACAACCGCTCGTTCTACTGAATCAGCATTCTGAGCAGACAGTTTCTCGGTTTCGTCTTTGCCGGCTTCGTACAGCGCCAGTGTACGTTCGGCGTTTTGCTTCGCCGTTGAGGCGATCCTCTCTTTTTCGGCAAGTTCCATATAGGACCAAGCTGCGCCACCAATCATTAGCAGACCAGAGCACGCGACGGTCAAGCAAAGTCGTTTGTTTCGTTTGTAGAAGAGACTCAATTGAGTCATGACGCTGGCATCTTGTGCTTCAGTGGCGTAACCGGACAAGTAACGACGGACTTCGCCGCCAAGCGTTTCAGCCGAATCGTAACGGGAATCGGGATCGAGTGACATCGCCTTAGATGCCACGGCTTCAAGGCTTGCAGGGATGTTTCGGTCCGGAGCGCGTTGTCGCGCGGGTTCGATCTTACCAGCGACAGTTTTTTGAAGCGCTGTCTGCGCGTCGCCTTCCAAGGGACGCTTCAACGTCAGCAATGAGTACAGAATGCAGCCCAGCTGATAAATGTCGGTTTTCTTGTTTCGATCATCGCCACTTTCGACCTGTTCGGGAGCCATATAACCCGGTGTTCCCCGCACCTCGCCAAAGAGCGTGTTGGAACTCAACAGGTCATAATTCAACAGCAACCGTTCTATCTCAAAACCGTCTTCGGGTTTAAGCATCCGGCCGAGCCCCCAATCGCAGACGAGCACTTCACCATATTGGCCGACTTGGATGTTGGAGGGCTTCAGGTCCAAGTGCAACACATCAACGGAGTGGGCGTACGCGATAGCGTCACAGATTTTGACGAACATTTGCAGAAGACTTGCAAGTGGATAACGATCACATGTCCGCTGATCGTCCGCGCGCAGTTTTTCAATCACGTTTGCCACAGAATCCCCGGGACTTGAGATCCATCGTGAAATAGGGACGTCGGCGGTCGTCGACCCCAACATCGTGAATCGTGATAATGTTGGGATGGTCAAGCAGCGCCGTAAGCCATGCTTCGTGAATAAGCGGGTCGCAAAGTTCGTGTGGCGCGTCGTCATGAAGCTTGGCCATCGCGACGTTGCGCTTGCAGCGCGCGTCGTAGACTTTGAAAACCTGTTTCATGCCTCCGCTGGCGATGAACTCGG
>CAZDBE010000357.1:0-5691 GCA_964503675.1 uncultured Pirellulaceae bacterium
AACCGTGACAACAAATAGAGCAGCCTGTTCAGCGCCGACTTTTGAGAGAATTTCTTCGCGGGTTGCATCTCCAAAAAAGACACTCCAACCTTCACTTTTTGCTTTGCGGACCCGTGTTGCATTCGCGTCGAGCGCTACAATCTCAGCGTTCTCGTGGACAAGTATTCGCGCGAAAGCGCGTCCAACCCGGCCGTAGCCTGCAATGATAATGTGCCCTTGTGAGGCGCTGTAGTCAGGCGGAGTCTTGTCGGATGCAAACCTTCGCGAATATGACCTTGCTATTGCTGCGCCGATCGCACCCAATAGAGGTATAATGATCATGGAAACGCCGGCGATGGCGGCGAGTAGGGTCGCGGTCTGTTCGTCTAGAACACCGCCCGATAACGCCGCGCCAAATATTATAAAAGCGAACTCCCCGGATGGCGCAAGCAATGACGCTGTTTCGATGGATGTCACCGTATCAACTTTACCTAAACGAAGCGCGCCGAAACTGACGAGAAGCTTGACACCAATTACTCCTGCAACACCAATGAAGATGTTCGGAAACATGTTGGCTATGACTGTCAAGTTGAGGCTCATCCCAACACTCATGAAGAACAGTCCTAGTAGCAAGCTCTTAAATGGCTCAAGGTCCACTTCCATTTGGTGCTTGAATTCGGTCTCCCCCAGAAGAACGCCGGCCAAAAAAGCACCCAAAGCGAGTGAAAGACCTGCAGCTTCAGTTAAAAGCGCCGCGCCTAAAACAATCAGGAGCGTGAGTGCCATCAAAAATGCGCGACCATCTGACCGTGAGGCCAGGTGAAGAGCTGGGCGAAGTGCAAAACGACCGATCAATACAATAATCGCAATCGCCGCGACACCTTGCAGCGCCGCGAGTGTCAGTGTCCCCCAAACTGATCCAGACGCGCCAAGTGTGATGAGGCCGATGAGTATCAAAATGGGAGCAACGAGAAGATCTTGGAATAACAAAACGCCTAGAGAGGCGCGTCCAACTTTGGTCGCAATCTGTCGCCGCTCTGCCAATAATTCCATCACGATGGCTGTAGAAGATAGGCAAAATCCCAAACCGATTAACAACGCTGCCAGCGGTGGCTGACCGAGCAAGGCAGCGGCTAGTCCGATTAGTAAAGTTGAAAGGGCAGTTTGAACAAACCCACTGCCGAAAACGATGCGTCGCAACGCCCATAGTTTCTCAATAGAAACCTCAAGCCCTAAAATAAACAGTAGAAATAGAACACCGAGTTCGCCGAACGGTTCAATCGAGTGAGCGTCTGATATTGTGAGATATTTCAGCCAGGCTATGTCCTCTGCAAAGCGTGCAAGTCCGTAAGGTCCTAAAACCAATCCGGCGACGACAAATCCTATAATCGTCGGCAACTTCGCCCAGCGAAGGATGGGAACGAGTAGTCCTGCGGCTCCAAGGAAGACCAAAAAATCTTTCGCGAGTTCGGTTGATTGCCCATCAGCCATTGCAAGTACCTGTTTGTGAAGACGTCAGCCGTCGACCTGAACACTTTCCATATACGTCAACAAGGCGTCGATATCTTCCGGCTCGAACGTCCAGACTGGCATGTCAGGGTGTCCAACCACAATTCCCTCGGCAAACGCTTCTCCCAAAGATTCAATGGGATAGGATTGCCCAATAAAACGGAAAGGTGGTGCTGTAGCATGCCGACTGGCGTCATCAGCACGAATAGCATGACAATCTGCGCACGCTCCTTCGGCAATCGCCTCGCCTCGACCTAGAAGCTCAGTCGTGGGAGATTTGGAGGCGACTTCATCGGTGGCAACGCGATTGGCACTACAGCCCGTCATGGCAGTGCAGTGTACGCCTGCAATGACAATAAGAATTTTCGCTAGGTGCATTTTCTAAATCTCCAGATTTGGCTACAAAGGTGGGGGGACGTGACCTCTAATTTTTGACCTTGTGCAATTTCGTTTGTTCTCGCCTCGAGTCGAGTCCGAAAGTGTGATCTGAGTAGCATTGCCTCCTATTTTCAATCACTATCAATGCCCGCCTGAAACGCAATTTTTAGAGCCGATGACAGACTATCGGCTTCGAGTTTTTTCATGACGTGACCGCGGTGGATTTCGACCGTTCGCGACGAGATCAAGAGATCGGTAGCGATCGTTTTGTTGGTCATGCCGCCAGCAAGACGTTCGAGAACTTGGTATTCACGGGGTGTGAGAGATGACAGACGGGCGCGGGCGCGTGACGTTCGCGAGCGCGCCGCAGAGTTGTCCTCGACCCTGTCGCACGCAGTTTCTACCGCATTTAACAGAACCTGCTTTTCATAAGGTTTTTCAAGGAAATCAATTGCGCCCAGTTTCATGGATTCCACTGCGGCAGTGACGTCTCCATGACCGGTCAGCACGATGACAGGCACTTCCATGCCACTTTCGCGCAGCTGAGTTAGAACGGTCATTCCATCCATAACCGGCATGCGCAAATCGAGCAGGACGCAGCCAGCGTCGGCCGTTTGAATGCCCGCCAAAAAGTCTGCGCCATTGTGGTAAGTATGTACGGTGAATCCCGCGTGACGGAGCATGAAGCTGGCGGAATGGCGGACGGCTTCGTCGTCATCGACCAAGTGAATATGTCGCTTAGTGTTCATAGGCTATTTCATTTCAATTGTTTTTAAGGTGAAGCTGAAAGTGGCGCCAGAAGGCTCGTTGGGCTGCGTTGAAATGATGCCGCCGTGAAGGTCGATGATGGTTTTGCAAATGGACAGTCCGAGTCCCATTCCATCGCGTTTTGAACTGTAAAAAGGATCAAAGGGTGTATGTTCTTCGTGCTGGGCGATGCCTGGGCCATCATCGCTGACGTCGATTTGAACAAACCCGTTACCATTGTGTTTGGCGGAGACGCGAATTTGCGGGGCTTGCATACCAGCGGTGGCTTCTATGGCGTTCTTCAGCAAGTTTACGAGGACTTGTCGGATTTGAATTCGATCTGCTTGAGCGAGCGGCAATTCGTTCTCTACTTTGGCAATGACACGGGGGAGGGGACCTTCCATTCCGAGCTTTGAGAGTGAGACCGCCTCAGCGATGACTGTCTCGACGTTGACGGGAACGGTTTCGATTTTGCCGTTCGAAACGTAGTCACGTAGACGCTTGACGATCTGCCCGGCGCGAACCGATTGCTTGGTAGCAGCGCTGAGTGCTTCTTTGATGAGCGCGAGGGTTTCTTCAGTTGGATTGTCGAGAAGGCCTTGCGCGCCTTCCAAATAGTTCGAGACAGCGGTGAGCGGCTGATTGAGTTCATGCGCCATGGTCGACGCCATTGTGCCGACGGCGCTGAGGCGGGAGAAGTTTGCGAGCTCGGACTGCATTTGGTTAATACGTTGCTCTGCAGCTTGGCGGTCTGTAACGTCTCGGATGTAACCTGTGAACAGACGATGATGGCCGAGCCTGGTTTCACCGATGGTGAGTTCAACGGGGATTTCTTCGCCATTTGCAAGTTTGGCCTGAACCACGCGGCCGATGCCAATGATTTGCTTTTCTCCGGTTTCTATATAGTTGGCGATGTATTGATCGTGGTGTGGTCGATCCGTTTGCGTCATCAATAGGCTGACATTTTTTCCGCGAACGTCATCAGCCGAGTAGCCAAATAGCTTTTCGGCAGCCGCGCTGAAAGCGGCAATAATGCCCGTCTCGTCAATAACGATCATCGCATCTGGAACCGACAGCAGGACTGTGCGCAGAAGGGATCTGAGCGATTGATCGTCTTGAGAATCGAAGGGTGTGAGCATTCAGCCGGCTCGATAGTTTCTCGCGCGTAGGCGGGCATTCCGATGTAGATGATGAACGCGCAACATCGTCCCAGCAACGAGCGCTGTGCCAGTCAAAGCCACATAGCATCCCCAGCAATGGGTTTGCAGAGTGATGGGGGCATCGAGGCGGATAATAAAATCGGACCCCAGACAACCTGGCACCAATAGGGTTCTGGCCGTTTGCAGATGCATCCAAGTCTTTAGCGCGCCGACAACGATGAGGGTCAACCCCAGAAACAGGATCGCGTATTTGCTCATGAGTTTGCTCCGTTCATCCGTCCTATAAGTATCGCAAATACGCCGTGAGGTCGCACATACGTAAATCCCCTTATACATCGTCAAAGCAACGAAAGGTATTTGGATTGAGGATATGGAATCAAAGGGGCGTTAAAGATGCCACGCACGATAATTGCGACGAAACGCGATGACACAAGCCTGTACGCTGTGGGCGGTATTGTGAGCGTCTTCATGGTGTTTGCGTTGATCATCGCAGGGCATGCGCGCGACGCTGCGATGAGTATGCAGGCGTGGACGTTTGTAACTATGGCGGTTGTGTTTTTGGCGGGATTAGCCTTTTGGGCCGGCGATCTTGGTAACCGTACTCCTTTTGACGAAAGCGAGTATGAGGACACACTCATCAAATGGGGCGTCGCTGCGTCGATGTTTTGGGGGATTGCCGGCTTATTGGTTGGGCTAATTATCGCGTTTCAGCTTGCGTTTCCGAGCCTAATGTATTTTCCGGAACATGGTTGGACGAATTTCGGACGATTGCGACCGCTGCACACCTCAGCGGTGATCTTTGCATTTGGCGGAAATGTGTTGATCGCGACGAGTTTTTACGTGGTGCAGCGCACCTGCCGGGCGCGTTTGGCGGGTGGTTTGTGGCCTTGGTTTGTGTTCTGGAGCTATCAGATGTTCATCGTACTCGCTGCGACTGGCTACTTAGCGGGCGTGACTCAATCGAAGGAATACGCGGAGCCGGAATGGCATGTTGATCTGTGGCTGACGTTGATTTGGGTTGGCTATTTGCTGGTGTTCCTAGGTACGCTGTGGAAGCGAAAAGAGCCACATATCTACGTCGCAAATTGGTTCTATCTTTCGTTCATTGTGACAATTGCAATGCTGCATATTGTGAACAACCTGTCGGTGCCGGTTAGTCTAACGGGCACCAAATCTGTGCAAGTGTTTGCGGGCGTGCAGGATGCGATGACGCAGTGGTGGTATGGTCACAACGCGGTGGGGTTCTTCCTAACCACGGGTTTTTTGGGGATCATGTACTATTTCATCCCAAAGCGAGTGAACCGTCCAGTTTATTCTTACCGCTTATCAATCGTGCATTTCTGGTCGCTGATTTTCATCTATATTTGGGCCGGACCGCATCACCTGCATTACACGGCGTTGCCGCAATGGGCGCAGTCGTTGGGCATGGCGTTTTCGATCATGCTGTGGATGCCGAGCTGGGGCGGGATGATCAATGGTGTGATGACGTTATCGGGTGCTTGGGATAAGCTTCGGACAGATCCTGTCGTGCGGATGATGATCGTTTCACTTGCTTTTTACGGTATGGCGACGTTTGAGGGCCCGCTGATGAGTGTCCGAGCGGTCAATGCGCTTTCTCACTACACAGAATGGGGGATCGGGCATGTCCACTCCGGCGCTCTTGGATGGGTGGGCTATATCTCATTTGGCGCCTTGTATTGCTTGGTCCCTTGGTTGTGGAAGCGCAAAGCGCTTTATTCCAAGAGCCTGGTCGAGTGGCATTTTTGGATTTCGACCGTAGGTATCCTTTTCTACATGATTTCCATGTGGTTCGCGGGAATCACTGAGGGATTGATGTGGCGTGCTTATAATGAGTTTGGCTTTCTCGAGTACAGCTTTGTTGAGACGGTTGAGGCCAAGCATATCAGTTACATCATTA
>CAZDBE010000358.1:0-5603 GCA_964503675.1 uncultured Pirellulaceae bacterium
ACATTGCAAAGTAACTGAAAATAAACGATATTCGTATCAACGTGCAATGCGCTGCAATGACATGCAACGTGCATTCACTGTAAAATTACTGTAGGAGTTCACTGTAAAATGCCCGACGCCATGACAAAAGTATTACTGTCCGACAAGTATGCGAAGACAGCCGAACCGAACGCGCGACACTGGGATTCGAAAACAGCGGGCTTCTTTCTGCAAACAGGCAAGGCCGCAAAGACTTGGTATCTCGAACACCGCGGCCAGCGTCACAAGCTTGGTCGCTACCCTGACATGTCGGCGTCTGATGCGCGTGACGAGGCGCTTGCCATCATGGCACCATCCGCAAATGCCGAGCTTGCACCGACGCTTGAAGAGGCGCTGCGCGACTATCTCGGTCGCGACAAGCTGCGGTCGTATCAGAACAAGCGCGCCGTCGACTCCCAGATGCACAACCACATGACAAAGTTCATGGGACGGCGGTTGCACACCATCACCAAGCAGGAAGTTCGGCAGCGATTTGCTGAATTGTCAATTCAGCGTGAAGGCAAAGACTCGCTGGGGCGTCCGTCAAAGATTGGCGGCAAGCGGACAGCGAACCACGTCATGCAGTCATTCCGAACGATCTGGAACCACGCCGCAAACCGAATGATGGACGGCGACCTAAAACCATGCCCAACGTCCGCACTCGAACTACATGACGAAACGACCGATACCGAGGTCATTGAAAAACTCGACGAATGGAAAGAACAGATCGACCGCATCGACCCTATGCATCGTGCTTTCTATCGCTTACTGCTCCTGACAGGCGCTCGGAAGACCGAACTCCTGTCCGTGAGATGGGAGCAGATTGAAGATGATCGCATCCACCTGCCCCAGACAAAGAACGACCGTGCGTTCGATATTCCGCTTGAGCCTGAGCATCGCGAAGTACTCGATTGGTTGCGGACGATGCGCCGCGCCGATGCGGAATGGGTATTCTGGTCAGCCAAAGGCGACGGGCATCTCAAGACGCCTCAGAAGATCATCGTCGATGGCGCAATCTGTACAGCACAAATGCACCGCCGCACGTTCGCCACGCTCGCGCGTGACGCGGGGCTTGCGCCATGGCAGGTAGGTCAACTCCTGAACCACACGCTGCCTGGTGTCACGTCGACGAATTATATCCGCGCGAACGTTGATCAGTACCGTCCGTTCATGCGCACCTACTTGGACGCGCTGCCCGTTTAAACGATTCCTTAATCATGACCAATCAACGGCGCGCAACATTCAGTCTACCAGCGACGCTTCAATTCAGTGCGCAACGTCTTGTGGAAATCCTGCGCCTCTCCCTTGCGGATAAGCATGCGGCTATCCTCGGTTAGAACCCGACTGAACCGTCGCTGAATCTCTGTGTCCGCTTGTTTAGACAGCTTACAAAACAGATCAATGTCCGCATCGGTATGCAGCGCAGGCCATTTCTCCAAATAACTTGGAAGACTAACTACACTATTGGAAAAACTCGCCATCCGAAAACCCTTTTCGGAACCCACGCCGATTTCCCAAGGAACCCACCACGAGTCTTTCGTACTTGTGGAAACCACCGCGATTAGCTGATCGCACTTCGACATTCTTTCCAAAAGTAGGTCGGCTAGATCAGGTCCGTCTTTCACTAGTGCATCGTCAATTACGTCTAAATATGTATCAAGGCCGTTGACCCGAACGCGCAACGCAACCCTTGCGGCTACAGCCGAGTCTGTATTCTTGTGTGAAACGAAAACCTTCTTTGCCATATATCCACCTAAATCTTTTTCTTTTCGGCAAGTCGACGGTAGTGCGCACCTGTTGCAGTTAGTCGGCAACCTCCCGAATACACTGCGGAGTGCCACATGTGTTCATGCTGTATCGGCACTACCAACCCGTGGCGATTACAAATCTGCAACTCACGGTAAATACGCTCGTTATCGTCATCCACAGGTATGTCTTTGAGTTTTTCAGCTTCCTCCCCTCGGTCAGGCTCAAACGAGGGATCTAGCTTGAGTTCTGATGATGGTGTCGGAAAGTACTTTGGGAGACGTCGCAGAATATCTTTCGCAACTTTGGGCGACACTTCTCGCAGCGAGATGAAATGCTGAACGTTTGCCTTATATATGGGTCGCTGCTCCCATGCTCCTAGCGTTTGATCGACGTGAGCATATAGCGCAGCTGGTGTAACCCGACCGATCACATCGCAAGCAGCGCCGTCTAGGCCGTCTAGCATAATGCCAGTGAACGAACCGTGCCCGTCTTCTTCGGTAGCTACACCCGCGCGATGGCAGGCCGTCAGAATAGTTACGCCCGTTCCGATATGAGACACCTTTCCGCCATCACCTAGTCCAGAGACCTCACCCGCAAATCCCGACTGGCAACTATCAAGCAGTATAACGGTGGACTTGATCTTGGGATGGGCCTTGTTTGCCAGTTCGAGGACCGCCGCCAAGTTTATTCCCCAGTTTGGCTTCTGCGCGTCTTGAGTAACTAGGAAGCCAGAATTGGTGTCCGCATCAAGAATACCGTGACCGGCAAAATACAGTAGAGCGACATCTACATCGCTTGAGAACAACTCTTTTATAGCTTCGTCAAGTGCTGCGCTGTCTACCTTTCCATCACTACTTATCAGCCTACGAACATCGAAATTCGGCGACCCGTCGCCATTCGATTCAAGAACAGCAGACATTTCGATGGCATCATTTACGCATCCGTTTAGTTCGTTAGGATGAGGATAGTCGTCGATCCCTACAACCAATGCCTTTTTCATAGCGGTCACCCAAGTCGGTTCAGAAAGTTCACGATGTTGTCCTCGCTCCAAAGGTTGATACGACGACCTGAGATGACCGTGGGCAATACACTCAGCCTCTTTTTGGGATCAGAGTAACCGTGGATGAGCATGAGCGGCAAACCTTCATCGATTGCACACTTCAGCTCCCAAAGTTGACCGTCCGCCTTCGGTGTATTGTGAGTGATGATTCCAATCATCGCTCGGCATCCTTTGATGCGTGCCCGACAGTTCGTTTTCCAACTCGAGTCCCAAGGCTTCTTAACTGAGTAGTCAGTAAATTCGATTGCGGTTCTGGCGTTCTTCTTTTGACCGACAAGAAATCCGCGAAGAATCTTATCTTCTATCGCAAAGCTGATAAATACGTTGGCCATCGTAGCCCCCTTTAAATGCGCAAACTAGGAATATGACCTACTATACCAAGCGGTGAGTGCGCAGGCTATAGCAATATGTGGTGATCAAAAAACGATCTTGATACCGTCGGGCGCGCGGCAAGGCGGCTCCAAACTGCTTAGGCATTCCCACACATGAAACAACGAGACGCCCGCTCACGCCTCAAAAATCGGGGGTTTGCTGCACGATCTCGTCGATCTCGTTGGGTCGATATGGGCGCGCCGCGCATCAGCACCGCGAGAGCACGCCTAGAACCACCCAGCCAACCGCGATTCCCCTACATGGGCACCGACTGAACGGTGATCGGACAGCCAGTATGCAAGAGCGGCGCTGATCGCGATGTCCGCGTGTCCGAAGTCTGTTCCGCCTTCGATCTTCACACGACCGGACGCCGTGACGTCTGCCTCAAAGGATTCAAGTTCCTGTTGCAGGAGGTCGCGCGCCTCAAAGTCGCCGATGGTCAAGTCGCGCGTATGGATGGCCGAGTTCAACGCTGACAGAAGGCGCGTCTTTCCGACCGTGTTGAATGTCATGCCGCGCTCTTTGATCTCGTTCTCACTTTCGCCTGCGACCATCGTAACGCGCGTGTGTTGCACCGACTTCTGATTGAGAATGTCGCAGAACGCGCGACCAACGCCCGAGTGATCAACGACAAGGTGCGCGCGGCCAGCGATGGCTTTGTCTTTCATCAGGTTCCGCGTGACAACGGCAAGATCGACGTAAGACATGGCCGGGATGTGATCGGCATAGACGATCTCCCGGCGACGCTTTGACAACTCCTGCCGCCCGCTTTCGTCGTAGAACGGCACGCGTTCGTCGAGCATGATCGAATAGGCGTTCTTGTCCGTCGCCTGTGCAATGTCGAGGCCAACAAGGAAGCGGCGGTAGCCGGGCACGACAGTGACGGCCGGGTCTTCATTAGGCAGGACCAAGTCCTCCCCGTGTTCTACGATCTCGGTCATGCTGCTACCCCTTCCATGATGTTACCAATCTTCAACGCGGGTGTTTCCGTGAACGCGGCGGCGATTGCGTCGGATGAGAAGAACGGTCGGCCTTTGCCCATGAAGCGCAAGCCGTGTTCTGTGTCGAAGTCGTGCTTGCTGAGGTTCTTACGGGCACGGGCGACCGTCTTTGACATGCGAGGTAAGTCCATCGAACATGCACGGATGCGTTCGATGTCCGGGTAGTCCTCATGCTCCGTCCACATCGAGAAGAATTTGCCCGACTTTGAACCCGGCGTCGTGATTAGAATTGTCTTTGCGTCGTCTTCTGCAATCGGCAGCGTCGCCGCGAACACCTTGTCCGGGATGAAAGCCGCCTCGTCATAGGCGAGGATGCCGTTCTTAACGCCGTAGCCGCGCGCGGATTCACCGTCCTGGCCTGCGGGCACGCAGATAACCGACGAATGGTTCTGCAAGTGCAGTTCCGTGAGCGTGCGGCGCTTGACGCCAATCGGCAGGCCGATCTGCTCCCAGACGCGGCTGATCTTCGCGAACAGCAGTTGGGATTGAGCCAGTGTTGGCGACAGAATGATAACTTGGTGATCCGGC
Source organism: uncultured Pirellulaceae bacterium (assembly GCA_964503675.1). GTDB lineage: Bacteria > Planctomycetota > Planctomycetia > Pirellulales > Pirellulaceae > Mariniblastus. The sequence goes on from CAZDBE010000358.1 coordinate 4,729, forward strand.
TTTGCGAGTTCCTGTGCCGCCATCACACCGACCGTCGATGACTTTCCGATCCGGCGCGACGCGAGCACAAGGATCGTTTCGGCGGGCGTGGTCAGTAAATCATTTTGCCACGGGTCGGCTGGCCCACCAACAACGCGTTCAAGGAGGATGCTTGGATCAACGCGTTCCGTGAGCGTGCGAAGAAGGAGACCGAGTTGGTTATCCTGCGACATCGAGCGGAATCTTCTTCTGGGCGCAGACGTCTTGGAATTCGTCAAACGCGGCTGGGTGCAGTTTGAACACGACCCACAGCGCATCGAGAAGTTTTGCGACTTCTGGGTGCTCATTGAGCGGCAGCACGATTGTCTGCTTGTCGCGCAGGTTGGTGAAGACCTTCAACGCCGCCTCGTATGACTTCGTTTGGTCGCGCAGCAGTTGCATCATCGGCGACAATGCATCGCGGAAGTCCTCGTCCGAGTCATCGGCCATGCGGTTCAGTTTGGCGTAGAGCCGTTTCTGTTCTTGGACGATACCGAGGATACCATTTTCGAGATCGCCTTGCGCTGCGTTCACTTCCGCGTCGAGTTCCGACGCCTCCATCTGGTTCGCCTCGACAAGCACGATCTTCTCGACTTCCGGCGTAATGAACGTTTTGCGAAACCGTTCCAAGGTCACGAGATTGACGCCAAGTCGCTTCGCAATCTCGGTGTACGGACGGCGACGCAACACGCAGTCTGCGACGATGGTCGAAACGTCCGGGCGGGCACGCAGAAGCGACTTGCGACCCTTGCCAGATTCCACAGGCAACGCTTGGCGGATGCGGTCGTGGTTCATGAGGAGTCTCCTTGTTCATCGGTTGAGACACGGATCAGCGAGGCGTTATCAGCATCGTACCA
>CAZDBE010000359.1:0-5573 GCA_964503675.1 uncultured Pirellulaceae bacterium
CGGCGGCACGTACAACCCTGACAACTGGGTGCCTTACATCGGCCATCGGTTCTGGCTGCAAGACGATGGAACGGTCGATGCGTTCAACGTGGGGACGCTGCGGATCGTTGCTTATCGCCCCGTGAGCGACACGACAATTAGTGTGCTGCCTGGTGTTGGCCTGGCCGAGTTAGACGTTCGTGAGTTTGGAGCCACACCTAACGAGACATACGACAGCGGCGGCGACGACCAAACGAAACCGATACAAGACGCGCTTGATCATGCTGCGTCGCTAGTCGATAACACTAACAGCGACTTCCAATACAACCGCCCTCGCGTGGTTCTCCCGCAGGGCGTTTATCGGATTACCGATACGCTTATCGTTCCGAGAAACGTCTCATTCGTCTGCGAGGGGACCATTGTCGTTGAGGCCGACTCCGACTCGCCGATCGTTGGCGTGCAGGTTGGCGAGACCGGCAGCGGCAACACGTCAAGCCGCATGGTCGATATCGAGCTGGACGTTCGGCGCGTTGCAGGCAGCGACTGGGCGGACGCTACTGATCACCTGACCGGGACCGACATTGGGGTGAATATCCTTAATGGTTTCGCGGGCCGAATCTATATTCGCCGGGCGTTTCGCTTCACCGTTGGCGTTCAGATCAATGGCTGTGGTTACTCCGACTTGGAGCTGGGAGAAATCCGCGACAACAAGATCGGCCTACGTGTAATACAAGACAACTTTAGCAACGCGGCGACTGTTCGCGGCGGCGCGTTCACGAACGTATCGACATTCAACGCGGGAATAAGCCGATACGGTATCGTCCTGGTTGGCAGCACAAATACATTCAACGGAATGTTATACCTGGGCCAGTCGTTCGAGCTTTCATCGGCGGCGGCGACTAACGGCAATCCTGCTGGCGAATCGATTCCAGTCATACTGGACGGCACGACAAACACGGTCGCAAACGTCAAATTCCGAGACCAGCGCGTCGAGGCGTGCGGCCCGCCTTTCATGCGAGCGATTGGCGCGGTCGCTGGCTGTACTTTTGAGGAACAGACGCTTTACGGGTTCGACAGTGACGACAGCGAGACTTTCGACGACCAGACGACAAGCGGCCTGGGGAATGCGGTTGTCTTGATGACGACCGAGCGGCATAAAAAGCTGTGCTTCGATTCGGGTATGTTGGCCGATCGACTCGGCCCATACAATGCGACGACGGTGGCCCTGGGCCTTGAGCGGCTCGTAAATACTGGCGCGAGCCCTAACGTGCCGTTTTTTGTCGCATCGCTCGGCGGCACTGGGAGCGTCAACGCCGACCGTTCCGTAGTGTTGCCAAGTCATTACAACGGCGTGCGACTCGATACGACGTACGAAAAGTGCTTCACAATTCAGGTTATCAAGCCAGAAAACCAATCGCCAAACATGGTGGTTGTTCAATTCTCGACTAACGATGCGACTCCTACGGCTGTGGTGCAAGACCCACTGCGCATCGCAAAAGCGGGCCTTGCTAATCGAAACCCGTCAGGGATATTCGGCGGTGTGGTCACCTTGACTTCGGAATTCGACTTATCGCGAGACCGAGTGACTCTGCAGGTTGAAGACAACACCAAGGCAGTGTTTATCGGGTTCGCGTCCGCGTCGATAACTGCTTTTCGCGTTTGGTCCGAGCGCGGGAAGATTCTGCCGTTCACGAGATATTCTGGCTCGCATGGATGGGGGCCGCTATGCGATGGCAATCCAGCGGACGACACGTCAGGCAATGAGTGGCCAGTTGGGAAAGAGGTAAAGGCCCTTGACCCTGCGACGCTGGGGGAAAGGGGTTATGTCTGTACGGGGGCCGGGTCACCGGGTACGTGGAAAGCCATGGGAGGCGGTGGCGTAGACCTGACCGCCCTTGCCGACGACGAAGCGATCGGCTGGGCTAACGGGCCGGCTGGTGTTTCACGGCTGAATGCTGACACCGTAGAGCTTGCCGGCAATCTGAAGATTTCGGAGCGACTGACACTAACGGCAACAGACGGCGACAGCTGTTATTTTAATCACGATACAAACGATCGGCTAAGCCTTAAAGGCGCATCGAGGTTTTACTTCGACAGCGGAGGGCATGCCTGGCTCGGTTCGCGATCCTTCGAGGGTCAGTCGATGCCTGGGATCAGCCCGCACGCAGGTTCCGTTGGGTGCAGTGCTGGCGGGTTCTTGACTTACCCTGCCTCCTCCAGCGACTACGCCGGGCACCTGCGACTCTTAGCTAGCGCCGGCGTTGTGTGGCAGCGTGACGGCCTCAATCCGCAGTCGCTTTTTGTCTCCAACACGCACACCGACGCCAGCAATTACGAACGTGGCGGGATGTGGTGGGATGCCGACGCTCTGAAGATTGGCACGCAGGACGCGGGTACGGGAGTGGCGAGGGTGGTCCACGTCCAGAACCTTCCGACCTCGAATCCGGGCCCAGGCATTCTCTGGAACGACAACGGATCACCAGCAATAGGAACCTAAAACAGTTGATGGCTGGAAAGATGTTACCGCTTGCGTTGCTGCTGACGGGTCGGCAGTTGGAGTTGTTAACGATCGTGCTGGGTTTTGTCGCGGCCGGTTCTGCGCTGTTTATGTCGTTCTATTTCGCTCGAAGTACGGATCGCATGGCCCGCGCGGTGAGCTTCGACAAGTTCGCCGAATTTGTGAATATGTCGGTGATTTTGGTTTTCGCGGTGTCCTACTATTTCAGGCTGTTCACCAGGATGCCAATTGAGGCCGCCGCCGCGTTGCGAATAGCCGCCATCGCCGCCACGTTTTTCAGTTCATGCCATTTATTTTATCAAACCAAGAAAGTGATCGAAGGTCGCAATGGATCCAACGACAGCGGCACAAGCCGCTAACGCGGCCAGTGAATGGGACTGGGCGCAGTTTGGGATCAGCGGTCTTGTTATCGGGGCATTATTTATAGGTGTATGGCAGTTGCTAAAGCTTCACAGGGAGGAGCGACAAGAATGGAGGTCGGACCTACAGAAGATGCTCGAGCGGAGCGATACACGAACCGAAAAGCTAGGTATTGCGATCGAGAGTCTAGACCGATCGATTCGCGACGGGCTCAAAGGTTGAGCGCGTTGTTGGCGATGCTGTTCGCCGCGTGCCTGGCGTCGATTTGGCTGTTCACAATGTCAATGAAGGAGTCGATCGAGCACAACACAGAATCGCGAATGAACGATCGTTTCACGATGAGTGATTTCAGCGTATTTTTGCAAGCAAACCCGCAGCTAGAACGCGGCGACGTTCCGGCGTCGCACTGATTCGAGGCACGTCAAATGCTCTTAAATATCGTGGCCGGCCTGGCCTTGCTAATCATGGTTTTTTTTGAGGTGTATTCACGCATGAATAGCGGCGACTCGATAAGGGAGAGCGACCCAATAGTCGCCACCGATTCGACTCCAGAGAAGCGTCCATCGCGGCCGCGGCCGACGGCCAGCTCGGCGGCGGCTGGTTTTGTTGCGTTGTCACGACTGCTTGCCGAGAAGGGCAAAACGTCGACAGAGCAAAGGGCAATGACGCTGGATGAAATTCACAAGCTTTTAGCCGACGATTTGCTTCCGTTCGCGGGGGATAAGTAGGCATCATGCGTTTGATCTGCATTTTTGTGGTTGCGGCTGTTCTGGTTGCCAACAACTGGCCGCGATCGCCAGTCATTCCGGACAGCCCAAATAAACCAGATGTCGTCGCGGTTGATGACGAGTTCGTTGACGCGATCGACGGCAAGATGAGCAATGACGAACACGCGTTGACTTACGGCCTGGCGTACCTCGAGTTGGCCGGCTTGGTCGAATCGGATCAAACCGTGATCGACGCGAAGTCGGACGTTGAAAGTCTGGTCGAGTACATGGTCGGCAACGTGGCCGACGAGCTCGACGCCGAACCGACGGGCGTCAACGAAGTCTTGGCACCGAAGCTTGACAAGTTCAAGGAAACGGGCACCGCGTGGGACGCTCGCAGCAAAGAATTGGCTGTCGAAGCTTTGCAAACAATTGGCTCGGGACTATGGAGGTCGGCACATTGACGGATCGAGCACCACAAATCAGCTACAAGCGTTTCTGCGGCTGGGAGCGTGATGACGAAGCGGTTCGCGGCCTGGCTAAAGAGGTTGGCGCGATCCGGACCGTCGCCAGCGGGCTTATCGGTGGCACGCAGCGCGACGTCGATATTTACTCTGGCTTGCTGCAAGTCAAACCGACCTGGCAGCGCGGTGCACAAGGGATTGGCGATTGCGTGTCGTGGGGGCTCGAGCTTCCATTGACTTGCCTTCTCGCAATTCAGCACTTGACCGGGCAAAGCGTATTCACCGCCGAAGTGGCAACCGAGCCGCTATATGGCGGCATGAGAGTAGAGGCGCAGGGCAAGAGTCGCGGAGGCTGGTCTGATGGGTCATGGGGCGGCGCTGGCGCTAAGTGGGCCCGCGACGGCGGCGTGATACTTCGCGTTGACCATTCGAGCGAAACAGGCAACGCCGAGCACGATCTGAGGAAGTACGACAAGGACAAGGCCAAGCAGTGGGGCAACTTCGGTTGCGGTGGAGAGCATGACAAAGGCAAGCTTGACGCGATCGCTCGAGCTCGTCCGGTCCGCCACGTCGTTCAAGTCAACGACATTGAAGAAATAAGCGCCGCGCTGACGAACGCTTACCCGGTATCTATCGCGTCATCTGCTGGTTTCGGCAACATGCGCCGCGACGAAAACGGCATCTGCCGTCGGCGAGGAACGTGGCATCACCAGATGTGCATCCTTGCAATTCGCTGGCGGAACGGCCGGCCCGAGTTTCTGATTGTCCAATCGTGGGGTAATTCGTGCTCCGGCCCGTCGCCAGGCATTATCGGCCCGATGACTAAGTGTGCATGGTGGGCGACCGAAGAAGACGTCGCTTGGATCTTGCGAACCGGCGATTGCTGGGCTTATAGCGACGTGTCGGGATTCCCCCCGCGTGAATTGGATTTCGCAAAAGCAATGGAGCGAATGTAGGTCCATGAAGACAATTACGCTGATAATCGCCGTTATTATTCTCGTTTCTGGGTGCCGGCAGGACTGCCAGACAGTCAGCACGGCCGAAGTGGAGCGGATAGCCCACCAAGCCGCCGTGGAGGCATTCTCCCGGCTCCAATCGGAAAAGATGCCCGATGTGCCGGACGCGCCCCGACCGGGCGACCCATGCGGCCCGTGTGGCGGCACGGGCCAGGTTGGCGACGGTGTCACGGTCAGGAAATGCCTGGATTGCGACGGAACGGGCAAAGTACAGGCGGCGTGCTCCCAAGAAACGATCCGGCGGCTTGGCGACCTGGAAACGGGATTCAGCCAAATTAGCGATCGCGTGTCGCAGATGTTGGCGGCAAAGCCTGCGGTAGTCGATCGGCCGCCGCCAGAAGATGCGGCGCAGATTCCCGACGATGAGGGCTGCCATCCGGTATTGCCTGGCAGTGCTACGCCAGACGACGCGCCGCAAGAACCGCCGGCGGCCGATGACACGGAAGCAACAAACCCCGACAAGGAATCGTTGCAGAGCGAACAGCAAGCGGCGCGTCGTCCCATGCGGCGCGTCGTCTTGCTGTCTCGT
>CAZDBE010000360.1:0-4304 GCA_964503675.1 uncultured Pirellulaceae bacterium
CTGACCAGACTCACATTGACGTTAAAGGTTGCGACAAGCAGCAGGTTGGTCAGTTTGCAGCAGAAGTAAGAGCATTAAGAAAGCCGGAGCCTTACAAGGGTAAGGGAATTAGGTATGTAGGTGAGCAGGTCAAGATTAAGCCAGGTAAATCAGCCAAGGCTTAGTAAGTAGCCCAAGGCTTTAAACGGGCGCCCAGACGTCTGTCAGACAGAACAAAGATATAAAAGCGAGATTACGGTGAGACAACAAAAACTTCTTAACAAACAGCGCTGGCGCCGCACCAATCGAGTCCGTAAGGGAATTCGTGGCGATTCAACCCGCCCTCGTTTGACCGTGCATCGAAGCAACAAGCACATTTATTGCCAAGTCATCGACGACGAAGCGGGTAAAACATTGGCTTCGGCTAGCACCCGTGACAAGGATCTGGCTGGTAAAGTTAAGTACGGCGGAAACTGCGAAGCGGCAAAGATCGTCGGCGAAGCAATTGCTCAGCGGGCACAAGCTGCAGGTGTGAAGCAGATTAAATTCGATCGCGGCAGTTTCAAATTCCACGGACGTCTGGCCGAATTGGCAAACGCCGCTCGTGCGGGTGGACTGGACTTCTAGGGAAATATTTTAAAAACACTTTCCGGCCTGAGTGGTAGATTGGTCGGGATTCATAGCAACGAGGTTATTGTGGCACAAGACAATCAATCAGGTACGATCGAACGAACGGTCAAAATCAAGCGCTGTGCAGCGGTTGTTAAAGGTGGACGTCGTTTCAGCTTTGCCGCCATGGTCGTTTGTGGCGACGGCAATGGCAAAGTCGGTTGGGGCTATGGAAAAGCCAACGAAGTTCAGCCGAGTGTTGAAAAAGGAACGAAGCAAGCCATGCGTTCCATGGTGAAGGTGCCAATCGTTGATGGCTCATTGCCACATCGAGTTGACGGACGCTTCGGAGCTGCCCGTGTGGTACTGCTTCCGGCCGGTCCTGGTACAGGTATTATCGCTGGTTCTGCTGTTCGCGCCGTGTGCGAAGCAGCTGGCATCAAAAACATCCTTACGAAAAGCTTTGGTAGCAACAATCCGGTGACACTGGTCAAGGCAACGATTGAAGCGTTGACTCGCCTGCGAACCAAAGAGGATGTTGAAAACTTGAGAGGAGTCCAGCTGTGAATTTAAACGATGTCAATGAAGGCATTCACAAGTACAAGAACCGTAAACGTATTGGGCGTGGTACAGGTTCTGGTTTAGGGAAAACCTCTGGACGTGGACACAAAGGACAACGTTCTCGTGCCGGTCACTCTCAGCACCCCACCTTTCAAGGTGGAGCGATGCCGATGATCCGTCGAGTTGCCAAACGAGGCTTCTTCAACAAGTTTGCTTCAATCGTGGGTGAAGTCAATGTTGCAGATCTCGAGCGCCGATTCGAAGCTGGTGCGGAAGTCACACCTGCGACACTCAAAGAACAGTCGCTGGCGAATTACCGCTACGATGTGTTGAAGGTTCTTGGCGATGGTGAGATCACCAAAGCTATGACCGTGTCGGCTCACAAGTTCAGCAAGTCAGCCAAAGAGAAAATTGAAAAAGCCGGTGGTAAGTGCGTCGTTCTAGCGACCGCCAAACCGGTTGTGAAGAACAAGATGGGATCCAAGAAGGCTGCTCAGATCGCTGGGAAGTAGGCTTTGGATCACCCCAAATCACAGAAGGCGAATTTCGGTCACACACGACTCTGAAGTTCGCCTTTTTTTGGTTATAGAAGAACATCGCTTGTTAGCTGGCTCAGCCGGTATTGCCGCGAGGCGATTTTTTAACGACAATTCTCGGGACTTTCCAAGATTAGAATTCCTGATGCGAACTAGCGTTTTGCGAGGCAGGTAGCACGGACATTCCTGTCCGTGAAGTAAATACGGACAGGAATGTCCGTGGTACGGAATACGGCACAATCACTAACAAGAAACTATCGTAAATTCGGCTTGGCGGAATTGCTGCAGCCAATTTTAGGAAACAGACGATGCTAGAAAAACTACGGACCATCTTCGCCATCCCCGAACTTCGCCAGAAGATCTTATTGACGGTATTTTTGCTTGCGATTTACCGAGTCGGTTGGCAGATTCCACTTCCGATTATCAACCAAGAAGAAGTCGCCGCAGCGGCGTCGAACATGGATTCGACCGTTGCCAACTTCCTGCAGAAGGTTGCCATCTTCAGCGCCAGTTCGCTAACCAGTGCAACGATCTTTGGACTTGGAATCATGCCCTACATTTCGGCATCGATTATCCTGCAGTTGCTGGGAACGGTTTACAAGCCGCTTGAAGAACTGAAGAAGGAAGGTGAAGCGGGACAGAAGCGGCTGACTGAGTACACGCGCTATCTGACGGTGGTCTTGTGTTTGCTGCAGTCGACGGGTTACTTGTGGTTTATCATGGGCAGTTCCGGTGACGGGCCTAGTATGATTGCGCCAGATTTTTGCAATGCCGACGGCAATTTGACTTTTTTCTGGGGGCTCACTTCAATTTTGATCATGACATGCGGTAGTGTGTTTCTGATGTGGCTCGGTGAGCAAATTGATGAGTACGGCATCGGCAATGGAATCAGTCTTCTGATCATGGCGGGTATCGTTGCTCAGATGCCTCCGGCTCTTAATGGATTCCTAGGCAACGCGTCGCTCAGTCTCCAAGGGACGTCAACCGGCAGCGTTGGATTAGAGAAGATCATTATGCTGGCGGCGATGTTTATCGCTGTTGTGGTTGGCGTGGTGTTTATCACACTGGCTCAGCGACGTATTCCAACTCAAAGTGCGAAACACGTACGCGGCCGAAAAATGTATGGTGGGACTCGCCAATACATGCCGCTGAAGATTAACCAAGCAGGCGTTATGCCGATCATCTTCGCGCAATCACTGCTGATGCTGCCGCCTCTGCTGTTTACGTTTATGGGCCGTTGGTCCGGTGGCGGATTCCTTGCCAACCAACTTCAGAACCTCGGCCTTGCGTTTCAGAATCCTGCCTCGATGATTTATAACCTGACTTACATCGGGATGATTTACTTCTTCTGCTACTTCTGGACAGCGATCATTTTCAATCCGAAAGAGATCAGTGACAACATGAAGGATTCGGGAACATTCATCCCAGGGCATCGTCCAGGTCGTCGCACCGAAGAATACATCAACGCCGTGATGGAGCGTATCACTTACGTTGGTGCGGGATTCCTAGCACTGATTGCGATCGTTCCCATGCTGATTTCAGAAACGATGAAAGTAGATTTCATGGTCGCCAGTTTCTATGGTGGTACTGGCCTTCTGATCGCCGTCAGCGTGGCGTTTGATCTAGTTCAGAAGATTGACAGCCACTTGGTCATGAGGAACTACAAGGGCTTGCTAGACTGATCTAGAGTAGGATTGCAAACCAAGAACAAAGGCCTTGTCCATGCTTTGGATGAGGCCTTTATTCATAGAATGCGTCTCCGCAATAGCCGATCGTTGTCCGCGACGAAGACTGATCTACGTTTCATGCGGTCAGTTTCAGCTACCGCCCTTTAACGCCTTCTTTGAGGTAGAACAGCGCCCCGCAGCCGCCGCAGAAGATGGCGTGGTTCATCATCAACTGTGAGACAATCTGAGCGGTCAGTGTTTGATGGCAGTTGCCACAGGTTCGTGTATCGGTCTCCGAGAGTGCGTCCTCTTTTTTGGCTGCTGCTCGGCGGAAGTATCGTTCCTGAACATCCTGAGGAAGCTTCTTTTCGTCTTCCTTCAGTTCGCCTGCGACGCGTTCTCGTTCTTCCTTGAGTGCTTTCAATTCGTTAGTGACTTTGTCGATGATACGCTTGGTTTCTGTAGTGGCTTTGGCAACATTCTCCTTCGCGGTTTCTACTTCGACCTCGATCACATCCTGCTTTTCGAGCATCTCAAAAATCTCGTCCGCCAGCACACTATTGGCTTGTTCGTCGGCGGCGATGCGGTCTTTGAGTAACTGGAACTCCTTATTGGAGTCCGCCGCGTTGAGCTGTCCTTTCATGTTTTCGACTTTGGCCTCGCGCTCGCCCAATTGCAATTGCTTGGCATTGGCAGCCATACGGTTGCTTTTAGAGTTTTCAGCCGCCTCATCGAGCGCCGTTTCAAACGTCGCCTGATTATTCTTGGCAATCTTCACTTGGAGCGGGCCCTTTCGCATGCGCTCGTCAATGTCCGCCAGTTGGCGGTGCATCCGGTGCAGTGCTCGCAGTAGATCGTAGTCAACACTCATGCTTGCTATGTATCAAATGGTGGATAAAGGATTGTAGCAGCCGACATAGGGTGTCGGAGTTCTTCTCATCATACCAAATCC
>CAZDBE010000360.1:4404-5527 GCA_964503675.1 uncultured Pirellulaceae bacterium
GTTTGCGCCTCGGGCTTTACTGCAGATGCCGAACATCAACCCAATTGTCGTTTTTGCGGATGAGGTCGATCAGTTGCTGATACTGGCTGCCTTCTTCAAACGTTTGATAGGGGCCGGCGGGCTCACCGTTTATATCTCTGACCAATTCACGGATGAGGTATCGCCAGTTTCTTTCAGTATCGCCTTCGACGTCCGGAACATCGGCAGCGATGTCTGCGGGCAATTTCATTTCTTCCCACGCTTTACTCGCGCCGAATAGATATAGCGGCCCGCTACCGTAGTGGCCTTTGATATAGATTGCAGCTTTGCTGCCATAGAAGGCGATGTAATCCTCATTGAAGCGCGGCTGCAGGCCGCCATGCTTAAACAATACCGACACTGGCTTTTGGGCGAAGTGGCTCTCCAGTTGCGCCGAAACATTGTAGGACCACTCAACATTCGACTCGCCCCATTCTAGCGAAGGGTCATCTAGGTCTTTGGGAATATGATCGCGTCTCGTTTTGAAATTATGCACACCTTTGACGATAGGTGCCTTGCCCAAGTCGTCACGCACTTCGCCCATAATCGATAGGATCTTCTCACCCACAACCGACGTGACAATGGATAGCTTGTGTGTAAAGTTGTTGTTCAGCCGCCCGCCGCCATCTTCTTTTCGGTGCGACCAACCAAAAGGAATGTCACGCTCGAGGTTGAAGTGAGAGATGCATTCCACTTCCAACGGCTCGCCAATAGCGCCATCGGCGACGAGTCTTTTGGCGTGTAGAACCTCGGGCATGTATCTAAAGCTTGCGGCAAACGCGGTTTTGACGCCTTTTTCCTCCGCCAACTGGTGGAGCTCTTTTGCGCTCTCACCATCGGCGGTAAGAGGTTTGTCGCAAAAGACATGGAGTCCTTCTGCAATCGCTTGTTTGATGGGCGCTACATGAGCGCCGCCGGGCGTCGCGATCGATGCAACATCGGGTTGGCATTCTTTGATTGCTGCCGACCAATCGGTTCCTGAGTAAGGAATGTTCAAATCCTTGGCGACTTGATGCACGACACTGTCTGTGCGGCCGACCATGCCGACCACCTCAGCCCCCGCGTATCGAAAAGCTTCAGTATGGCCTTGCCCCGCAAACCCAGT
>CAZDBE010000361.1:0-5473 GCA_964503675.1 uncultured Pirellulaceae bacterium
GCTGGAGCTGGTGCAGGACAGCAAACTGGAGCTGGCTTGGCGCAGCAAACGCGCTTTGGCTTTGCACAGCAAACGGGTGCTGGGCAGCATTTTGGAGCGCGGCATTTATTTAAAATTGATGGGCGCTTGCAGCAGCGGTCAAACAGACCCGCTTGCGTGCTTTCTGTTGCGATAACGAAAGTCATCGCGGCAGCAATGGCTAGTACAAATTTGTTCATTGTGGTCTCTCAAGATTTAGATTAGTAACTCGGCAGAATCCGCCGTCTGGTTAGAAAATAGGTCGGAATACAGGTAGTGTCAACAAGCTGGGTCGGATGCGTGGAGTTTGCCGGAAGCGGTCCCAATGGGGAAAATGGCCGTTTGGGAGGGATTTTCGTTGAGGTCTTGAATAGTTGTCTAGAAACCACCAATAACGATCTCTGCGGTATGTCTAGTTCACATTGGCGTCCAGCAGCTCCGAAGAATCTGGGAATCGATTGAAGCGGTTCCGCATAATTTGTGCTAAAAATTTCACAGTAATTTCTCCCCTTAGATGCTTGAAACCGGTCTTTTGAGGCGTGTTGTGGCGGAGTAGACAGCGTCGCTCATGCCCACGGTGGTCGCCTTGGATATTCAAGAATCGTACAATCAGAGATGCCTTTGAGGCTGCCAAACTAGGTTTCGGCACGTCTGCAATGGTCTTTGGTTACGTCAACTTCATATAAGGCTCCTCCCAATGGACACGCAGCAATTTCTAGAAGACTTACTTAAATCCGGCAGCGCATTGGCCCATCAAGGCAAAGCTCTGGCGATCGAAGGTATGGCCAAGGCCAAAGAGGGAATAGCCGAAGCTAAAGAACGTGTTGAACTGCAGATACCTGAGGCGGGGCCAGAACGAGACAAGATGATCCAGCAACTTGGCGTCGGTGCAGCCGCCGGCGGGTTGCTCGCGCTGCTGGTAGGGACCAAGAGTGGACGGAAGGTTCTTTCTCCGGCGATCAAACTGGGATCGTTGGCGGCCCTTGGCACTGTCGGGTACAAGGTTTACCAGAAATGGCAAGAGCAGCAGGGACTAGCGACGGAGGGCCAATCCATTGAAAAACTCGAGGGTGCGCCGCGCAACGCGCGGGCACTGACGATCGTCCGCGCTATGATCGCAGCGGCCAAGGCGGATGGCACTATTGATGGGGAAGAGCGCGACGCCATCATTGCTCAGATTGAGGCTTCCGATCTACAGGCGGACACTTCAAAAATTTTGATCGATGAAATGCTAAATCCGTTGAACGTTAGCGCGATTGCAGCTGCGTCGGATTCTCCCGAAGCGGCTGTTGAAATATACTTGGCCTCCATGGCGATCGTCGACGTGGGCAACGAGAAAGTGAGACAGTTTCTCGATCAGCTTGCCGCTGCGATGCAGATCGCTCCGGAACTAAAGGCAGATATCGAAGCTGAGGCATTAGCGGTCAGCTAAATAAACAAGTTTGGTAATGGAACCTTATGTCAGTTCAGCAAAAACATGGTGGTGAGTTAAGTGACGAGGAGTTTCGGAAGTTCACACTCTACTGCAACCAAAGCAACAACTACCATGACGACACGAAGCGCGCAGAAATCCTCGGCCAAACCGGTGAAGACGTAAGGATAGCACCCGGTGCGATTGTTCGAATTCGAGAAAACCAAATAGGGAAGAAAAGCTATATTGGTTTGTACAGTTATGTAAACGGTGATATTGAGATTGGGGAAAACGTCTTGATAGGCCCGTCCGCAAATATTGTCGGATCGAACCACGTCTTCAATCCTGATGACGACTTCTTTAGCAGCCGAAGCGATGAAGTTGCCGGCAAAGTGGTGATTGAAGACGGAGCGTGGCTAACAGGCGGCGTGACGATTACGCCAGGTTGTCGGATTGGTCGATGTGCGTTGATCTGTGCCAATTCAGTGGTAACAAGTGATATTCCACCTTACGCGATAGCCGCAGGGACTCCGGCGAAAGTCATTGGTAGCATCGACCCCCAAACGGGCGAATACCAATGGTTTCATAGAGAAGGCAACAATGCTTAATTTGGCTCGAACGCATGATTTTCAAGTCCACCTATCGCCTAGCCAAGCCAATCCTGCAGCGGTTAATCCGCCCAGTTTTAATTGGCCAGAGAATGCTGCCTCGCAGCAATACCGATTGGAACTAAAGAACCTTTCTACTGGGAAAGACTGGAGTTGGGAGCAAGTCAACTCGCCAATGCAATTGTCGTTTGAGCTTCCTCATGGCCAGTACCAGTGGCGTCTGGTGGCTACTTCGGATGAAAGGCCTGAACAAGTTTCTCAGTGGATCGAATTTCAGATATCAGATGAGCTCCGAAGTTACGTCGCGCCCACGGCAGAAGAGTTATTCGAAAAGTGTGACGGGAATGAGCAGTGGTTGATGTACTTCGACGAAGACATCGCATCCATCAAATCGCAATGTGGCGATATCTATCCGAAGCTCAAACACACCGCGACGCTGTCGGTTCCTACATCAGAGATCAGCTTCCCGAATCATTACCAGCGCGGTCTCGAAGAAGGAAAACGCACAGCAATTGCGAACGTCAGGAAATGGATTGATCGTGATCTGGTAACCCATGCCCTGCTCTACCGCATTTGGGGTGAACAAGAGCATGGTCTTGAAGCGATGCGACGACTGCTGCAATTTTCAGAGTGGAGCGTGGAAGGACCGGCGTCTCTGTTGCGTCCGTGCACTTGGGGCGATGAAGTTGGATGTTCGCTGGCACGTAACCTATTCCTAGTCTATCACTGGCTAAGTCCGCTGCTCAACGAAAACGAGAAAGGCTTTTTTATCAGGCCGATGTTGGTTCGGATTGCTCGACAAATTATGCAGCGTCTTACCCAAGACAACTTTAAACAGCATCCAGGACACTCGCACACTTCCCGACTGCCGGCCTACCTAGGCCTTGCGGGATTAGCACTCTACCGTGAACACGACAGAGACGAATGTGAGCAGTGGCTTGACGAAGCACTAAGGATCTATCGAGGCGTCTTACCGTTTTATGGCGGGATCGATGGAAGTTGGGTGGAAGGGCCTTTTTACGCATCCACCTACAGTAAATGGTTCCACCCGTTCTTTTTAAGTGTTGAACGCATATCGGATTTCTCATTTTATGAGCATCCGTTTTATAGAAACTTCGTCAATTTCGCGCGTGACTTTATTGCACCAGAGCAAGACACTCATCCGTTCGGCGACGGGTTTTGGTGTCGAAGAGATGGCAAAGAGTGGCCCGGATTCTTCTCCCAGAACCCACTTAGAATTTACGCCGCCCGGTTTGGGGACGAGGCCGACCTTCAGCAATCGCAGGATCTGGAAGATTCAATCTCGGACTATCGCTTGCACTTATTAGATGTCGTTCCGACGGTCAAGCAGATCGCGTTCGAAGCGGCAGTCGATAGAAAGCAACGTGAGTCGAGAGAACCGATTGAGCAAGGTTCTGTCGACAACTACTACGCCCATGCGGGGCTGGGAAAGTTAAAGCGCCACCAGATGTCGCTTTACTATCGCGCCAGTCGTTTTGGTAACAGCTCGCATCGCCATGGAGATCAGGGGAACATTGGTTTCTTTGACAACGGCGTTGGCATTTTGGTACCGACGGGCAGTTTCGGCTATCGTTTTGGTAGCAAACACCACTATGAGTGGACACGGCAAACAATCGCTCACAATCTGCCTTTAGTGGGCGGCCAAGGACAGAAACTTGATGACCAAAGTGCGGTAGGTCGAGTGGTCGACAGCACTGCTGAATCCAATTATCACGCCATCACCCTAGATTTGAGCCAATCCTACGCCGATCCGCTTGAGCGGTTTTACAGAACATTGGTTTTGGTGGAAGGCTATGGATTGATGGTTGCGGATTCCATCGTTCTAAGCGAGGAAAAAGAGTTGAATTGGCGTCTGCACAGCCAACTTAGCCCTAAACGGGGGGCTGATCAGAATGCGATTGTACTGAGCGATCCAGACCAAGCGATCGAGCAGTACAAATGTCATGTGCTGAGCCACGGTGATTTGCGAGCCACATTGACGCATGGCTATTCTGAAGAGCTAAACCTTTCTGGCACAGCGATTGAGTCAGACGCCAGTCAACATGTTGTCCACATCGACTGGCAGCTACCGGCATCTAGCTCTCACACGGTGATTGCATGTTGCATCGGTGATAATAACCCGTTGCCGGAAGTACGGCATTTAGAGGGTGAAACAGCCATTGAAATAAAGGTAGGGAAACAGGCTATCGTAATTCCAGTAGCAGCACTGCCGTAGTGGCCGCGTACACAGGAAAACCTCTTCATCTTTAGCGGCATGCTGAGCTCGATCTGATGAGCACAAAACATTTTTGATTTCGTGGACCAATCGAAATAAAATTCGCAACTCAATTTGCGAAACGGTCGATTTCTATCTAAGCTACTGCCAAACGTTTTCTGCAGTAGCGGTCCGACTCCATCCAGTCGAGCACCTACCTCGCATCGCGGCCTCGCAAGCAGGCAAACGTGGCACTAAAAAGGATTGACAGCAATATGGCCAAGCGACAGCGTACTGCTGAGCGTGCGAAACAAAAACGCACCAAGAAAGCCAAACGCAAGCTGGACCAGCTGCTGACGCCGTCGCGCCATATCGAGTCTGCCGATGCGGCCCACGACCCGCAGCGCGGTCCTCACGTTGCGATTTCAACAAATTCTGCAGTAGCGAAAAAATCCAAGCCCAATAAACGTGCTTCCGTTAAATCGCGCAAGCCGGCCACGCACTGGAGCAAGCTTCCTCTCGAAAGCATAATGGACATTCCAATGTGCAAGTTGGGATTGTCGATCGAGGGTACGCCTTTGGAGAAAATGCAGCAAAAACTGTACTCCGAACTGCAGGCACGCGATCTGAAACTTCGTCCGCATTGTTGGTTGAGTGATGAGTGGTTTGCTCCCGACGGTATCCCTGGAATTGCGATCCCCTTCTATTTGGCCCATCCGCGACTGATTCGCCTAGAGCGTCAACAGATGCTGGATGTGGAAGGTGGAACGCGCGAGTGGTGCATGAAAATATTGCGACATGAAACAGGTCATGCATTCGACACCGCTTTTGCGCTTCATCGAAAGAAACGTTATCGCGAGGTGTTCGGGAATTACTCAAAGCCGTATCCCGACCACTATCGACCCAAGCCACGCAGCAAGAACTTTGTTCAGCACCTTGAGCCGTGGTATGCCCAAAGTCATCCGGCGGAAGATTTTGCTGAGACGTTTGCAGTTTGGCTTAAGCCCGGCAACCGTTGGAAAAAGGACTACGCTGGTTGGAAAGCGATGAAGAAGCTGCAACTGGTGGATCAGTTGATGTCGGAGATCATTGGACAGCCAGTGAAAGTCCGCTCCCGTCGCAAAATCGATCCGGTTGATAAGCTAAAGAAAACGTTGCGAGAGCACTATTACCAGCGGCATCAGCGTTACGACATCAATTATACCACTTCGTTTGACGAAG
>CAZDBE010000362.1:0-5454 GCA_964503675.1 uncultured Pirellulaceae bacterium
CGATTTGGTTTTGAGAATCTGATCTACGCCAGCGACAGTATGAAGTCTGTCGTCGAACGCCTCAAACGTATTGCTCCGACGGACGCGGGCGTCTTAATCACTGGCGAAACGGGATCTGGCAAGGACGTCGTCGCTCAGGCGATTCATCAGAACAGCCCCCGCAAGAAAAAGCCATTTGTGGCCATCAACACGGCGGCGGTGGCTGAACACTTGGTGGAAAGCGAATTGTTTGGGCACGTCAAAGGTGCTTTCACTGATGCGATCAGCGACAGGCAAGGTAAATTCGAATACGCCGATGGCGGGACGCTGTTTCTCGATGAGGTCGGCGACATGCCGATGCCGACGCAGATCAAGTTGCTGCGTGTTTTGGAAGAGCGTGAAATCACACGCGTCGGCGACAACAAGTCTATTCCCGTTAACGTCCGCGTTTTGGCGGCGACCAATAAAGATCTGGAAGCAGAAATCGAAGCGGGCCGTTTTCGCAGCGACCTATATTTTCGTTTGAAGATTGTTACGGTCCATCTCGATCCGCTATCCAATCGCAGAGAAGACATTTTGCCGTTGGCTGATTTCTTCCGCAAACAGGCCAGCAAGAAAAACAATCGCGCGATCAAAGGTTTCTCAACTGAACTACGCCGTTGGATGTTGGACTTCGATTGGAAAGGCAACGTTCGGCAGCTCAAGAACGTGATCGAAAGCCTTGTCGTGATGGACATCGATGACGTGTTGGATCTGGACGACCTGTCTCCCGACCTCTACGACGGCCCGGTTGCCAGTTCAACGGTCGCTGATGGAGCGGATTCCGAATCAGGCGGTGCGACAAACGCGAGTGACCTGTTGCAATCGGGCTCGGCCGATCCAATGACTTCAACGCTGGTAGGGAAGTCGTTGAAAGAGATCGAGAAATGGGCGATAGAACACACGCTGACGCTCGGCAATCACAACCGCGAAGAAACGGCCCGGATCCTAGGTATCAGCGAACGCAACTTGTACCGCAAACTACGCGAGTACGATTTACGGTAGAGCTAAATCAGAGTGTTCCTTCAAAAGCGATCTATTCACCGTTGCTCAATGAACCACTAATCGACATGGATGAATAGGGATACTTCCCTGATACAGATTTGCGTTCGTTTGTGTTGATCGATGGTTATAAACCCGCTGCCTTTTCAAGCCGGCTGTGGTTTATGGCAAGCAATATGATAACCGTAGTCTTGGGAGCAGGTTTACGGGTAGCGGAAAGCCTATAAATTTTGACAATATGAGTCATCACTGACTAAGTCATTGGTGAACCCTTTGGCGATGATGTCCATACTTCGCCCGCACTCAGGGCATTGACCGGCCAACATGAAGGCGGCATGGACGGTCCGTTACGAACAGCGCCAAATAATCTCGAAGTTGAAATATACAAACGGATTGAACGATATGAACACCTCGACGCGCCGCCCCATTCAGCAGCTTTCTACCAGCATGATCAACAAGATCGCCGCCGGCGAAGTGATCGAACGACCGGCTAGCGTCGTCAAAGAGCTGCTGGAAAACAGTGTCGATGCCGGCGCCACCCAGATCGAAGTCTCGCTGGAGAATGGCGGCATCGAACTGATCCGCATCACGGACAATGGATCGGGGATCCCCGAAGACCAATTGATGCTGGCTGTCACCAGCCACGCGACCAGCAAGATCGAAACGGCAGACGATCTATTTAGCGTCGGCACATTCGGTTTCCGTGGCGAGGCGCTCGCGTCGATCACCGAGGTTTCGCAGACCACGGTGCGATCACGTACGCCGGATTCAGATTGCGGATTCGAGTTGGTCGTCAACGGCGGTCAGCACGAACCAATCGAGCCTTGTGGTTGCCCGGTTGGGACAACGATCGAAGTTCGGCAGCTCTTTTATAACACGCCCGTCCGCCAGAAGTTTATGAAGACGGCGCAGACCGAGCGCGGGCATATCGCCGAAGCGTTCACGCGCGTGGCACTCGCCAACCCGCACGTGCAGATGACGTTGATGAATAACGGAAAAGTTCAGCACCAGCTGGCGGCCAGCGATTCATGGGCGCAGCGTATCTCGCAATTCTTTGGACCTGAGATCGGTGAGAATCTGATTCCGGTCTCCAACGAAGATGATGAGGTTTCGATTTCCGGTTTCGTGGTCAACCCGTCGGTCAATCGATCTAACAATCGAATGCAGTACTTGTTTTTAAACGATCGCTTTATTCGCGATCGATCATTGCAACATGCTCTCAGCGAAGCCTACCGTGGCTTGTTGATGGTGGGACGCTACCCGATTTGTTTCTTGCGAATGCAGATGCCGTTTGAGTTGGTCGATGTCAACGTCCATCCTGCGAAACTGGAAGTGCGTTTTCAAAATGGTGGCGCTGTCTACCGGCAACTGCTGGGCACCCTACGCAGCAAGTTTCTCAGCACAGATTTGACCGCCAAGGGCCAATTGAGTCGTCGTAACCCCGTTCCTGAATCCGAGGGAGAGGAACTAGAACTCAAATCAGGTCCGTCGGAGAGTCAGGAAAGAATTACGTTTGGTCCAACGGTCGAGGCACGCGATTGGACATCTTCGCCTCGACAGCCCGGCGGCCGATTGCTGCCGGGACAAACCGGTGACTTCCAACCTTTCCCGCCGCTGTCACCTGCCGGGTTGGCCACCGATGCGAGTCAGAGCGAAGCAAAAGTCACACGTGCACTTCCGGCGGGTTATGACCCATTCTCGCAGCCGATGCCGGACCCTTTCGCGGATGCGACTACGCAACACGCGGCTCAAGGCGATCCGTTTTCATCCGGTGTGGAACCAGCTCACGCCTCCACAAAGGCTCCACTTGCCATTCAGGTTCACAATACGTATCTCGTGCATGAGACTGAAGATGGCATGATTATCACAGATCAACACGCGCTGCATGAGCGCATCATCTACGAACAGATCCGCGAAAAGGTACTTGCTGGGACGCTGGAGAAGCAACGCATGTTGGTTCCCGAACCTGTCTCGCTGCGGCCGGCCGAAGCGGCGGCAGTTCTGGAGCAAGCAGATCTACTCAAGGGGCTCGGAATTGAGGTTGAGCCTTTTGGCGGTGATACCGTTCTGGTGGCATCCTATCCGGCGATGCTCTCCAACCAGAATCCGGCTGAAGTGCTCAAAGGAGTCATTGAAAAGCTGATGGGGGAAGCGAAAAACCTTGATCAGCGAGACCTTGTCGACGAACTTTTGCATATGATTTCCTGCAAAGCGGCGATAAAAGCCGGTGACAAATTGACTCCTGAGGAAATCGAAGCTTTGCTAGAGCAGCGCGAATTATGCCAAGACGGTCATCATTGTCCTCACGGACGTCCCACCTCGTTAACGTTCTCACGCGAGGAACTAGATAAAAAGTTCAAGCGCATCTGATTTAGTTTTCATGAATCGTGTTTCCATCGCGCTTCAGCAATTGCCCCCTAACCTCCCCCGTTTTTTCGAAAGTCTATTCAGACAATGATTTGCGTTAGTATTGGTCGCGGTCGTCACGCTATGATGATGGCAGAACACAAACATATCGTCGAACAGGGCGCTCAGTTGGTTGAGTTGCGTCTTGATTTTATTCGTCGCCCGGTGAACCTGAAGCGTTTAATGAGCGGAGCAGGTTGCCCTGTGGTGGCCACCTGTCGCCGACCAGAGGACCGTGGGCTGTGGCGTCGGCCTGAGGAAGAGCGTGGGGCTTTGCTACGGTCGGCAATTGCGTACGGCGTTGATTATGTTGATCTCGAAATGGAGATCGCAAGCAAGATTCCGCGCTACGGCAACACGCAGCGCATCGTCAGCTACCACAACTTCGATGAGACGCCAAGCAATCTCGAAGAAATCCATCATCAGATGACGAAGATGGATCCGGACGTGATCAAGATCGTCACGATGGCCAATAATCCGATCGACAACATGACGGCGCTTCGGCTTTGTCGTGACTCTGAAATTCCCACGGTCGCTTTTTGTATGGGCGAGTTGGGTATGTTATCTCGAATTTTGTTTGGGTAATTAGGTGCTCCGTTTACCTACGCAACCTTCAGCGAAGACCGACCGATGGCGCCGGGCCAATTAAGTTTTCAGAAGATGGAAGAGGTCTATCACTACGACGAAATCAATGCTGACACGACTTTGCTAGGCGTGATCGCCGATCCGGTGGCCCACAGTCTTTCGCCGACAATCCACAACGCAGCGATTCGCAAAAATGGATTGAACATGTTGTACTTGCCATTTCGAGTACCGCGTGAGTACTTGGAGTCGTTTATCTCGATATGTCCGGAACTGGGCGTCAAAGGATTGAGTGTGACGATTCCGCACAAGGAGAAAGTGATCAAGTGCATCAATGCGCTTGATGATCAAGTTGCGGGAATCAAAGCAGCCAACACTGTTGTGTTCAAAGACAATAATGCCTACGGCTATAACACCGATTGCTATGCGGCGATCAAAAGTCTGGAGGATCGCCTGAAGGAGAAGGACTCTGAGAGCGCGAACGTGTTTAAGGACCAAAAGGTCATGCTGCTAGGTGCTGGTGGTGTGGCTCGGGCCATCGCGTTTGGGCTGCTAGAAAAAGGAGCCAAGGTCACAATCTCTGCTCGCGACTACAAGAAATCCGAAGCCTTGGCGACAGCGATGGACTGCCAGTCAATTGACTGGCCTGAGCGCGCTAACTTTGACTGTAGTGTAATCATCAACTGCACGCCCGTGGGGATGCATCCCAATATGAACGACACTTCGTTTGACGGGGAGTGGTTCGACAAACGGATGGTTGTTTTTGATACAGTTTACAATCCGGAACAAACGCTGTTTATTAAACTGGCGCGGGAAGCAGGATGTGAGACGGTTACTGGAATCGACATGTTTGTGCTTCAGGCAGCGCGTCAGTTTGAGCTGTTCACTGATACCAAGGCGGACATGGAAGTGCTGCGTTACGAAGTGAAACGCGCCACAAGTGCGGCTAAATATGACTCGTACGCCGGCAGCCAAGCCCCACAGGCCGCGGATAAAAAGGATGGGGAGATCGTTTTCCTGATTGGCTATCGCGGCAGTGGTAAGACGACCGTCGGCAAGTTGTTGGCGAAGAAATTGAAGATGAGATTTTACGATTCGGATAGACGGGTCGAAGCGGCGGCAGGGAAAACGATTGCTGAGATTTTTGCGGAAAAAGGGGAGGCTTCCTTCCGAAAAATGGAGTCCAAAATTATCGCCAAGATTATTGTGAACCAACAGAATGCCGCGAAGGGGGAGGAAGCGAAGTCGAGTGAGAAAAGCGGGTGCGTTGTTTCGCTGGGCGGAGGTGCACCAATGAACGAAACTAGCCAGCAGATGTTTGGCGGGCATGGAAAATGCGTTTTGCTCCGAGGGAAAGCTGAGACGCTTTGGAAGAGAATTGCCGCTGACGAATCCACCAAAGAAAGCCGGCCCGATTTGACCGACGAAGGTGGGTTGGGCGAGGTC
>CAZDBE010000363.1:0-2475 GCA_964503675.1 uncultured Pirellulaceae bacterium
TGGTCGTCGGTGAGGGGCAGTTTTTGACATTGGAGGCGATAAAAGTGTTGACCTCCAGTATTGCAGTTGTTTCGTTAGCGGATGAGATTGGCGAAATGGCAAGCGCTTGCGGGCCAGCGCATGCGGTGGCAGTGTTGGCGTCGGAGCATTTTTTATGAGCGACTTGGAAAACCTACGGGTCGTCAAAGTCGGTGGCAGCCTATTGTCCAGCAACCGGCTGGGACCACGCATCAAAGAGTGGGTTGAGCGGCAACCACCGGTTCCTACCGTGTGGTTGGTTGGTGGTGGGAAGCTAGTTGACGTAGTGCGTGATTGGCAATCGTGTAATTCACAGGCACCAGCCGCGACGGATGAGGACGCTCATTGGATGAGTGTCGATCTGCTGTCTGTTACGGCCAAGATGTTTAAGACGTTTGTTGGCTCGTGGCCGATTGAGTCGTCGCTCGATTCGCTTTCGAGCAGGTTGGATCTTGGTGAGCCGAATGTTATTTTCGATTGCCGAACGTGGCTTCGGACGGTTAAGGACTTACCTTGCTCATGGTCGGTGACCAGTGACTCGATTGCAGGACGTTTGGCGTTCGAGTTGTCGTCGAAGGAACTTATCCTATTGAAGTCGCGTGCCGCTTCCGGAGAAACGGTTAGGGAGAACGTGGCTCAAGGTGTAATTGACAAACACTTTGCGACGTTGGAACTGGAATGTAAGGTGACCTTCGTTAACTTCAATAGCAAGGATTTAGAGAACTGTTACGTTTTCATCTAAGTCATCTAAGTTCCGGGGTGGCGAATTCTTTAACCACGGATAGACACGGATTCAGCCGCGCGGTTATCCGTGTGCATCTGTGTCCATCGGTGGTTATGTCCTCTCCTGTGCGATCTGCCGCGATCAATCCAGAATTTCCTTGGGCAACCAAAGGTCTTCAAGCTGGAAATGTTTGCGGTGTTTCTTTTTAAGGTCGGCCCACGAATCGTGATTGTATGAGAGACGAGCGATGGTGGCGGTGGGCATGGTTACCCATTGATCAGTTAGTGCCTCAACAAGATCTTCTACTCCGGGACAGTGTCCTAGGACCATCACCGTGTCTGTATCAGAGGTCAAACGTGCACTCAGTTCGTCGACATAGACCTTCCATCGTGCGAGGTAGAGATCGTCGACCTCTGTGATCGTGAGCGAAGGTGCTTCGAGGGCCTCAAAACGCTCGTTCATAAGTTTTGAGGTCATCGTCGTGCGTACTGCAGAAGAATGATAAATGTGCTGTGGGACAAGGTTTTGGTCAAACAGCCAGCGCGCCATCCGGACGGCGTCGCCGAGGCCTCGTTTGTTAAGAGGACGCTGATGGTCGGTCAGTCCGGGCTTTTTCCAAGAGCTTTTAGCGTGACGCATAACGAGAAGTGTTTTCGACATGGTAATGCGGGGCCGGATAAAGGGGTTGGGAAGGTGGCAGGTGCGGCAAAAATCTCGAAAATCTGAGGGGCTTTTAAAGCAACCTGAGTAAAATGTGGTTTGCGTAGAAGCTACTGGAAACAGTTTAACGAATGATCGTCCCCACGGGACGGAGTATAAATTTAGGTGAACAAGATGAAAACGAACGCATTTATTAGATTGATTCGTACCGTCGCTTGCGGTATCGCTGTTTTGGGTGCGGCTAACGCGATAGGCCAAGAAAGCCCAACCGAAAACGATGGCGGATCGATAGCAGGCGACACTTTCGGCATTTCCGAAGGAGAAGTCTACTACCCGCCCGGTATGGAGATACCGCTTACGGAAACTGAGATCCCGGGCAGTGCTTATTTCATTGGCCCAGACGGTGAGCGCATTGATGCCGCTACATTGATGAATCAAGCTACCGCTGGTCAAGAGATTGAAATTCAAGGTCAGGATTCACTTCCGGGGCTTGCGACGGGGCAATCATTCTCTGTGGACGGAGTCTATGACGGCACCTTGTCTTTCCCGATGGGGACGTTTCCCACGACTCCCTTTGGCGAACGCATTCTTTCGGAGGTGCCTTCCGACAAACAATCAGCCAATGAAAGTCAATCCGGGGAGATAAAGGGTGCGTTAATAACGGAAAACGGAAACCCAGTTGATGTCTCGGCGGGTGATGGCGAGGCTCCAAGAATCGAAAATGGAGTGCCCGAAGACCAGATCGTTCGACCTGACAATTCTCCTACGTCCGATGGAATGAAAGAAGTTGCGGAAGCGACAACGGTCATCGAGGAAGAAGCACCGGGCGAACCTGTGGCAGTTATCAAGCCAAATGAAGCCGGTGGTGTTAGAAGTTTGAAGAACGAAGTCAAAATCTTTAGGGATCCTAGTACAGGGCAGGTCACACTTATTGGTGACGTTGAAGATGTCGCTTTGGTCGCCAATTCAATGGAAGACTTAGCGAAACAGGCTCCAAAGGCGATGGGTGAAAAAGATCTGAACAAGAAAGCGGAAGGTCGTCAGAATCGCATCAAGCAGCGTCTTCAGGATGC
>CAZDBE010000363.1:2575-5421 GCA_964503675.1 uncultured Pirellulaceae bacterium
GAAAAGGAACTCACGACGCAACTAAAAAGGCTCCAATCTGAAGCGCAGAAGAATGCTTCACAGGCGGAAGCCAAAATCGCTGCTGCTGAAGCTAACGTAGAGAAGGTCAAAGCTGATATGCTTGCAGTGACAAAAAAGTTGGAACATGAATTGGAGGTCAAGGCTGCCGAAGCGAAGGCTTGGAGGCTCAAGTCGGACGCGAAAATCGCTCAGGCTCAAGCGAACGCTGAAAAAGCGAGAGCAGAAGCGCTCTCACTTACTCAAAAAATGGCCGCCGGTGCTGCGGCGATGGCTAACGCGCCTGCTACAGACGCGACTGGAGTGGTTTCTGCTCCAACAAGTGATGAGCTGGCAGAAAAGGCAAGAGAAGCCAAAGCCGCTGCTGAACTCGAAGTCAGCCGGAAACTTAAGGCGATGGAAGAAAGGAAAAAGGCGGCTGATGCTGCCAAGGCTGCGGCCGAAGAAACTGGGGCTGAGAAAAGTGGTGAATCTAAGACAGCTGAAGAAGCCGATGGGAAAGAGCCGGTTCTTTCGTTGGACGATCAGATAAAGCGTCTTAAGGAGAAGCGCGATCAGCAGATTGCAGAGTCCGAGACCCGAATCCGCGCCAAACAGCAAAGGGAAATCGACAAACTGCTCGAGGAAGGCAAGGCGGTCGATTCGGACGAGGTGAAGGCGGCCGTCGAGAAAATGAAGGAGGCTATCAAAACGAGCGAAGAAAAGCTGCGTTCGCGGTTCCTTCGAAGGCTGGAGCGTTTGAAAGAAGACATGAAAAAGTCGTTAAAATAGGCAGTCTGGCAAGTGGTTATCTGGATTGACAGCATTTTGAAAGAGGGTTAACCTCAGCAAACATCAGGGGAGCGTTACGGATGACGCTACCCGGTCGCTGTTTTTACCAATCGGTTTGCATCAATGAAACAACCACTTTCAGTGATTGTTCCTTGCAAGAATGAAAGCCGCAATATTGGTGCCTGCATCGAGAGTTTTTACTCGATTGCGGATGAGATCGTCATTGCTGATTCGGGTTCAACGGATGACACCCTTCTTATCGCGGCGACCTATGACAAAGTCCGCATTATCGAGCGTGAGTATCGGACATCAGGCGACTTCAAGAACTGGGCCATTCCTCAGGCAACGCACGCTTGGATCTTGATCGTTGATGCTGACGAACGCATCAAGTCAGACCTCGCCGACGAGATAGTTGAAGTGCTCACGGCGGGACCGAAACACGACGGCTATTGGATTTTCCGTGAGAATCATTTCTTAGGCCATCGCTTGAACTTCGGCGATGCGAGACGCGACTCAGTGCTTCGATTGTTCCATCGGGACAAAGGCCGCTACGAAGGTCCAAGTGATCACGGCGAGGTTATAATTTCCACTGGAAAAGTTGGCCGCATGCGGAGCAAGATGGCTCACTATACGATTTGGGATTACGACCAGCTTTTCTACAAGTACCGCCGATACACAACGTTGCAGGCCCAGCAATGGGATGAAAAGGGCGTCGATACTTCCTATTTCAAATTGCTTGTTCGTCCCGCCTTCCGTTTCTTCCGCGAGTTTATTCTTCAGGGATCAATCCTTGATGGCAAAGCGGGTTTGCAGACCGCATGGATGGCAGCGTTTTACAGTTTCAGCAAACAAGCCCGCTTGTTTGAGCGCAAGCACGGTATTGATCAGGATGTTTTGGATCCTCCGATAACGCTAGAGCAGCGCGAAAGCTTGCGGGCTAGCATCATAGGCAAAGTTGAAAGCGAAGGTCGATCCAAACGGTCCCGAAAAGCTGGGTAGGGATAATTTTCACCGAAGCCGAAGTCGCAAGGCTTTAGACGCCTTAGGAGCAAACTTTCCAATCTCTTGCGAGATCAGCTACCTGAAAACTCTTCATGGCATTCCCAGTATTTGCTCAACGCCCGTGTCGCCTACTCAAACCGGACCCACTGGCCATCGATCAATCGATCGTTAGGCTTGAATCGCGACTTGTACGTCATGTGGGAGCAGCCATCCACGTAGTAGCCCAGATAAAGAAACCGCAGCTGCTTCTGTTGGCAATGTTGAATCTGTTTCAAGATCGAATAGGTTCCGATCGAATCGCCCTGTATGGCGGGATCGTAAAACGTATAGACGGCCGACATGGCCTTGAGCCCTAGATCGCAAATGGCTACGCCCACCAGCTGATCTTCGATCCAGTAAGTCATCTCGAATGACTTGAAACAACTCTTCACAAACCCCCAGACGTACTCTTCCAAATCAATATCGGTGTCTCGTTTTGCTAGGTTGCGTTCTCTACGGTGGAGATTGAATAGATCAGTCCGCGCTTGATCGCCTCGCATCTCATTGATCTCTTGGCGGAACTTACGGTCGCCTCGGTTGATCACACGTCGGTGGTTCTTGCTCAGGCGAAATTCTCCGATGTCGACCCTCAACGGTTCGCAAGCGTTGCAAGTTGGGCAATGCGTCTGGTAGATAAATTCGCCAGTGCGTCGATGTCCCTGTGCCAGTCGCAGGTCAGTTTCGGCGGGAGTGATCTTGGTCAGCGGCATCCGTAGTGGCATCCGAGCGATCTGATCCGGGAGATATGGGCAGCTCTCCGGTTCATCGATGATGACAATATCAGTAACGGGTTTGGGCTTCATCGAATCTATGCCAGTGGAAACTGATTGAAAACTTTGGCTGCTGGCGGGGACGCGCATCGTTGATTGATTAGGAAAACCCACGCAGCCACATTGTAGGGCCGCGCCAGGATTGTGCAAGAATTTGGGCCGCGTTGGGTGGCTTTAGCGGCGGAGCACGGATAATTAACCGCGTTTGATCCGCCAGCACCGCTCGATTTCCAACGACACTTTAAT